>DASWQJ010000120.1:0-9927 GCA_036403795.1 Stenotrophomonas sp. | reverse complement strand
CACTGCGCTCGCCAAACTCAAGCGATGCCGGTACCAGCGCGCAGGCGGACGGGCGGCGATCGTGGATCGTGCAACGGCTGTAGCGTCCGATGTCGGCATCCAACGCGGTGCAGCGCGGGTGCGATTGCGAGGTGCCGCGCATGACCCGTTCATGGGTGCGCAGGGTCTCGGTCAGCTCGATCGGCACCCGACCGCCCAGCGACGGTTCCACTTCGCTCCAGTGGAAGCTGACCCGGAAGTACGCACAGCACGCGCCGCAGGTGAGGCAAGGATGGCTCATGGGGCAGCGGCGCTCGCGCGGTGATGCAAGGGAGGGCGCGAGTCTGCCGGAACCGGCGCGGCGTGCAAGCGCCGGATGTTCAGGCGGACCGGCACGATCCCGGTCGCCGCGGGTCGGCCCGCACCGGCGCCACAGGAGCGCAGCCCGCGGCGGGTCGGGCCGATCGGCGATAATCGCCCGATGACCCCACCGTGCAATATCGCCGCGACGCTGCCGGAACTGGCGCGCACGCAACCGGAACAGATCGCGATCCGCTGCCCTGGGCGTTCGGGGCCTGGCGGCATGGCGCGTTACGAGGTGACGCTGACCTATGCCGAGTTGGACCGGCGCAGCGACGCCATCGCCTTTGGACTGGCGCGGTACGGCATCACGCGCGGTACGCGCACGGTGGTGATGGTCAAGCCCTCGAGCGAATTCTTCCTGCTGATGTTTGCGCTGTTCAAGGCGGGTGCGGTGCCGGTGCTGGTGGATCCGGGCATCGACCGACGCGCCTTGCGGCAATGCCTGGACGAGGCCGAGCCGGAGGCATTCGTCGGTATCCCGCTCGCACAGCTGGCCCGGCGGTGGCTGGGCTGGGCGCGCAGCGCACGCTGCATCGTGACCGTCGGCAGGCGCTGGGCCTGGGGCGGTACGACCCTGGCGCGCATCGAGCGCGAAGGCACCGGCGCCGGCCGGCAACTGGCCGACACCACGCCCGATGAGATGGCCGCCATCCTGTTCACCAGCGGCTCGACCGGCGTGCCCAAGGGCGTGGTCTACCGCCACCGCCATTTTGTGGGCCAGGTGGAACTGCTGCGCAACGCGTTCGGCATGCAGGCCGGCGGTGTGGACCTGCCGACGTTCCCGCCGTTCGCGCTGTTCGATCCGGCATTGGGGCTGACCTCGGTGATCCCCGACATGGACCCGACCCGGCCCGCGCAGGCCGACCCGCGCAAGCTGCACGATGCGATCGCCCGTTTCGGCGTGACCCAGCTGTTTGGCTCGCCCGCGCTGATGCGGGTGTTGGCCGATCATGGCCGGCCGCTGCCGGGCGTGCGCCGGGTGACGTCTGCCGGTGCACCGGTGCCGCCGGAGGTGGTGGCGCGGATCCGCGCATTGCTGCCTGCCGACGCCCAGTTCTGGACGCCATACGGCGCCACCGAATGCCTGCCCGTGGCGGTGATCGAAGGCCGCGAACTCGAGGCCACGCGCGCCGCGACCGAGGCCGGCGCCGGCACCTGCGTGGGCCGGGTCGTCGATCCCAACGTGGTGCGGATCATCGCCATCGACGATGCGCCCATCGCGCGCTGGGAAGGCGTGAGGGAGCTACCGGCGGGGCAGGTAGGCGAGATCACGGTCGCCGGGCCGACGGCCACCGACACCTATTTCAACCGCGACGTGGCGACGCGGTTGGCGAAGATCAGCGAAACAGTGCCCGGCGGTGGCGAGCGCATCGTGCATCGGATGGGCGATGTCGGTTACTTCGACGCGCAGGGGCAGTTGTGGTTTTGCGGCCGCAAGACCCAGCGCGTGGAAACGGCCGCCGCCGCGATGTATACCGAGCAGGTCGAGCCGGTGTTCAACACCGTGCAAGGCGTGCGTCGCACCGCATTGGTCGGGGTGGGTGCGCCAGGCGCGCAGGTGCCGGTGCTGTGCTACGAGCTGTTGCCCGGGGCCGTCGATTCCGCCGGCGTCGAAGCGCGATTGCGCGAGATGGCTCGCACGCATCCATCGATCGCGGCGGTGCGCCATTATCTGCGCCATCCCGCCTTTCCCGTCGACATCCGCCACAACGCCAAGATCGGACGCGAGAAGCTCGCCGCCTGGGCGGCCAGCCAATTGGAGCGCAATGCATGAAGATCCTCGTGACCGGCGGCGGTGGGTTCCTGGGCCAGGCCTTGTGCCGCGGGCTGGTCGAACGCGGCCACCAGGTGCTGAGCTTCAATCGCGGCCATTACCCGGCGCTCCAGGCACTGGGCGTAGGCCAGATCCGCGGGGATTTGGCCGACCCGCAGGCCGTGGGGCACGCGATCGCCGGCGTGGATGCGGTCTTCCACAACGCCGCCAAGGCGGGTGCCTGGGGCAGCTATGACAGTTATCACCGGGCCAACGTGGTCGGTACCGAGAATGTGTTGGCCGCCTGCCTGGCGCATGGCGTCGGCAAGCTGGTCTATACCTCCACGCCGAGTGTGACGCATCGGGCCACGCATCCGGTCGAAGGCTTGGAGGCGAGCCAAGTGCCCTATGGCGAGGACTTCCAGGCGCCGTATGCGGCGACCAAGGCAATCGCCGAGCGCGCGGTGTTGGCCGCCAACGGGCCGGCACTGGCGACCGTCGCGCTGCGTCCCCGGTTGATCTGGGGGCCGGGCGACAACCAGATCGTGCCGCGCCTGGCCGAACGCGCGCGCGCCGGCCGGCTGCGCCTGGTGGGCACCGGTGAGAACCGAGTCGATACGACGTACATCGACAACGCCGCGCAGGCGCACTTTGATGCCTTCGAACACCTGGCACCCGGCGCGGCCTGCGCTGGCAAGGCGTACTTCATTTCCAACGGCGAGCCGCTGCCGATGCGCCAGTTGATCAACCGCCTGCTCGAGGCGGCCGGAGCACCGCCGGTGACCCGATCGATTTCCTTCAAGACCGCGTATCGCATCGGCCGCGCCTGCGAGATCGCCTGGCCGTTGCTGCGATTGAAGGGTGAGCCGCCGATGACGCGCTTTCTGGCCGAGCAATTGTGCACCGCGCACTGGTACAGCATGGCGCCGGCCAAGCGGGACTTCGGCTATGTGCCGCGGGTCAGCATTGACGAAGGCCTCACAAGGCTGAAGTCCTCATACGACAGCGACGCGGCCATCACCCGCTGAAGACCGCCGCCTACCGATGATTGACCCCGCGCCGATCCGGCACGACAACCATTATCGGGAACGCCATGCTGCATTACGCCATCGTCTTTTTCGTCATCGCCATCATCGCCGCGGTGCTGGGCTTCAGCGGCATCGCTGGCGCCGCGACCAACATCGCCTGGATCCTGTTCGTCGTCTTCCTCATCCTGGCGGTCATCTCGCTGTTCCGCCGCGGGCGCGTCTGACGTCTGACGCGTCTGGTCGGTTTGCCGGTCCGTTTCGACGAGGGATGGACCCGCGCCAGGGCCAGGGTGTGCACGCACCCTGGCCCTGGTTGTTTCAGTAGCCAGCCCTGCAAAACTGGTTTCGTGCTTGGCCGACATGGCGCCGAGCACCACGCCAACATGAAACATGAGTCTTGCCACGCCTCGCTGCCTGCGATGCAGGGCCATAGCATTGGTATCGCCGCGATGCAGACACCTCGCCGGTGTTCACTTCGGGCCGGGCGTGGCGGCAGTGGCAGCCGCTAGAATGGCGACCATGCCTGCCTCCCTTTTCTCCCCCAAGCCGCTGGCCGGCCGTGCGCTGGAACTGGCGCTCAATCGTGCGTTGGCGCTCGATCCGGACACGCGCCAAGCGCTGCGCCCGCTGGAGGGCCAGCGCATCACGCTGAGCCTGGAGGCGCCGGCACTGGCGCTGCAGATCCGTGTCGAGGGTGAAGCCTTGCGGGTCGGTCCGGTCGATCCGGCCCACGAGCCTGACCTGGCGGTGCGCGGCACCCTGGGCGGGTTGCTGGCCCAGCTGCCGATGCTGGCGCGAGCCTCGCGGCAGGGACATGCGCCCGGCGGACGCCTGCGCGTGGCAGGCGATGCCGAGCTGGCACGACGCCTGCAGCAATTGGCCGGTCGTTTTGATCCGGATTGGCAGCTGCCCTTCGTGCAGGTGTTTGGCGAAGTGGCCGGCGTGCAGATCGCCGGTGCCGTGCGCGGTGCGCTGCAACGCGCACGCGACCTGGCTGGCGGGCTGGCCCGGGACGCGGCGGAGTTCATGACCGAAGAGTCTCGCGATGTGGTGCCGCGCGCCGAGCAGGAGGCCTTCCATGAAGACGTGGACCAACTGCGTGACGACACCGAGCGCCTGGCCGCACGAATCGCCCGCCTGCGCAGCGGAGGCGCGGCATGAAGGCGGTCTTCCGCGCCACCCGTATCGGTCGGATGGTGCTGCGCTATCGCCTGGACGATCTGCTGGAGGGCACGGTGGCCGAAAGCTGGCTGCGCCTGGCCAAGCCGTTCGTGCCGCGCGCACCGGCGGCGATCGCCGTGCAGTCGCGCGGGGCGCGGCTGCGCCTGGCACTGCAGGAGTTGGGGCCGATTTTCGTCAAGTTCGGGCAGATCCTCTCCACCCGCCGCGACCTGGTGCCGGCCGACGTCGCCGATGAGCTGACCCTGCTGCAGGACCGGGTGAAGCCGTTCGATGGGCAGGCGGCACGGGCCATCGTCGAAAAGGCGCTGGGGCGCCCGGTCGAGGTCGCGTTCGCCAGCTTCGACACGGTGCCGCTGGCGTCGGCGTCCATCGCCCAGGTGCATGCCGCCACGTTGGACGACGGCCGCCAGGTGGTGGTCAAAGTGCTGCGCCCGGACATCGAAAAGCAGATCGACGCCGATATCGCGCTGCTGCGGTCGCTGGCCGCGCTGGTCGAGCGTACCCATCCGCGCGCCGACAAGATCCGCCCGCGTGAAGTAGTGGCGGAAATCGAAAGCACGCTGGCTGCCGAGCTGGACCTGCAACGCGAAGGTGCCAACGCCAGCGTGTTGCGCCGGTTCTGGATGGATTCCGACGACCTCTACGTACCCGAGGTGATCTGGAGCCACACCGGCGAGCGTGCGCTGACCCTGGAGCGCGTGTACGGCATTCCATCGGACGACATCGCCGCGCTGGATGCGGCCGGCATCGACCGCAAGGCGCTGGCGGCCAAGGGCGTGCGGGTGTTCTACACGCAGGTGTTCCGCGACAACTTCTTCCACGCCGATGCGCACGCCGGCAACATCTGGGTCGACAACGATCCGGCGCGCCGCCTCAATCCGCGCTTCATCGCGCTGGATTTCGGCATCATGGGCCAGCTCTCGCAGGAAGATCAGTACTACCTGGCCGAGAACTTCATGGCCATCTTCCATCGCGATTACCGCCGCATCGCCGAGTTGCACGTGGAGGCGGGCTGGATGCCGGCCAACGTGCGCATCGATGAGCTGGAGGCGGCGGCGCGTTCGGTGTGCGAGCCGTACTTCACTCGCCCGCTCTCGCAGATCTCGCTGGCCGAAGTGCTGATCAAGCTGTTCCGCATGGCGCAGCGCTACCACCTCACCTTGCAACCGCAGTTGATCCTGCTGCAGAAGACCCTGTTGAACATCGAGGGCGTTGGGCGGCAGCTCGACCCGCAACTGGACATCTGGGCGGTGGCAAGGCCGGTGCTCGAACGCATCCTGCGTGAGCGCTACAGCCCACGACGCGCGTTGCGGGAGCTGCGCAAGCGCTTGCCGGAGATCATGACCCATGCCCCGGACATGCCGCGGCTGGTGCATGCCTGGCTGCGTCAACAGGTCACCGGCGAACACCAGGTCGACGTGCGCTCGATGGAGCTGCGCGCGCTGGATCTCAGCGTGCGTCGCCTGCAACGCCGTGCGGTGATGGCGGTGACCGGCGTGGGCCTGCTGTTGGTCGCTGCGGTGCTGCACGGTTTGTCCGCGGACCACGCGCAGGGGGGGGCTTCGCTGTGGACCTGGGCCAGCGGCGTGACGGGCGCGGTATCGCTCGTGGCTGCCTGGCTGCGGCGCTGAACGATCTGCCCACGCCGGCCGCTGGCCGTGTGGGCGGTTTAAAGAGTTCTTAAAGCCGGCGGCGCATGGTGGCGTCCGGCGCGGTTCGTGTCCGCGCCTGGAGCCCCCCATGCAGATCCCCACGACGTCCCCTCCGACGGGCAAGCGCCACCGCGCTGCTCCCGGCCCTACGACACCGGCCGCGCGGTCGAGCCCTTGGCCGCCGGTGCGCCTGCGCCGCGCAGTCCCCAAGGATGCGCAAGCACTCTGGTCGCTGTGCTGCGAAGCGGCCAGCCTGGCCAGCCTTCCGTCGCCGGCGTCACCACCGTTGCCGCTGCGCGAAACCCTGTTCGAAACGCCGTGTCGAGGATGGGCCTGGCTGGCCGAGGTCGATGGCCAGCTGGTGGGCATGGCCGTAGCCAGCGCCGGACTGTCTTTGCCCGCGGGCACTTACTGCTTGTCGGTCGATGGGTGGTATGTGCGACCGGCATGGCGTGGCCGCGGCCTGGGTGATCGCTTGATCGTGCACGTGCAGGCGATGGCGGCAGAAATGGGCTGCCAGGAAATGCGCTTGCCCGATGGCCAGCGGCGCCCCATCTCTCAGTTGCACGACGCGACGGCGAACGCATGAAGCGTCGCCGCTGGCTCTGGTTGTCCCTCCCCCTCGTTGTCATCGCAGGAATCACAGGCATGTCTTTCAACGGCTCGGCCGTCGAGTACCCCCAATCCCCCCAATTTCGCGATGGCCAGTTCCGCAATGTGGCGACTCCGCGCATGCCGCAAGGCAGCGAAACCGTGTCGTTGTGGTGGAAATTCATGACCGGCAAGCAACCCGGTACCCGACCGAGCGGCCCGTTGCCGGTCAGCCCGGTGACCGCCGAGTTGCTGGCCAACGCGCCCGAAGGCCAGGTGTTCCGGCTGGGCCACTCCACGGTGCTGATGCGCGTGGATGGCGGCTGGTGGATTACCGATCCGGTGTTCGCCGAGCGAGTCTCCCCGGTGGATTGGGCCGGGCCCAAGCGTTTCCACGCGCCTGCATTGGCGCTTGAGGATTTGCCGCCGTTGAAGGGCGTGCTGCTCTCGCACGATCATTACGATCACTTGGACAAAGACACCATCCGCCACCTGGCACAACGTGCGGAATGGTTCATCACTCCACTGGGCGTAGGCGATCTGATCCAGCGCTGGGGCGTACCGGCCGAGCGCATACGGCAGCTCGACTGGTGGCAATCGCAGCAAGTGGGCGGCATCACCTTCACGGCCACGCCGGCGCAGCATTTTTCCGGACGCGGACTGTTTGATCGCAACCGCCGGCTGTGGAGTTCGTGGGCCATCCGCACGCCGGCCTTGAACCTGTTCTTCAGCGGCGACAGCGGCTATTTCGACGGCTTTTCGGAGATCGGCCGACGGCTGGGTCCGTTCGACCTGACGTTGATCGAATGCGGTGCCTACGATCCGCTGTGGAGCGGGATCCACATGCTGCCGGAGCAGACCGTGCAGGCGCACATCGATCTGCGTGGCCGCTGGTTGGTGCCGATCCACAACGGCACGTTCGACCTGGCCTTCCATGATTGGTATGCGCCGATGGAGCGCGTGCTGGCCGCCGCGCGCGAGAAGGATGTGGCGATCGCGATTCCCTTGATGGGCGAGGCGATCGATCCGCATCGCCCGCCACCGTTGCGGCTGTGGTGGAGAAGCGCCAGTGGACGTGAGCTGGCTGCGGAATAAGGCGCGCCGATCATGTCAGTGCCATCGCGGTGGCGGGTCAAGCGCGCGATAAAGCGGGCGTGACCCGTTCCGCCTGCTGACGCGCCTCGGCCAGCGGCCAGGCGCACTCAGCGCGGCACGGGCTCGACGTCCAGGGCGAAACGCACCGCGATGCACAGGCCGCGCCCGTCCAGCCCCGGCCCGGTGTCGATGCGCGCGCCGTGGTGGCGCGCGATCCGCGCCACCAGCGCCAGGCCGACGCCGCTGCCACGTTCACCGTTGCCCGTGCTGCCGCGAAAGAATCGATCGAAGATGCGCTCGCGTTCGTGCTCCGGCACGCCCGGCCCGTTGTCGCGCACCCGCAGTACTGCCTCGCCGGCCTCGACATCGGCATGGCAGCAGATCTCGATGCGGCGGCCTTCGCCGGCGTAGCGCACGGCGTTGTCGACCAGGTTTCGCAGCAGGATGCCGAGGTCGTCCAGGTCGGCGCGCACGCAGGCGGGTTCGACCTGCAGCACCAGCGTTTGCTGGCGGCGCATCGCGGCCGCCTCGAATTCTCGCGCGACCATCGCGGCCACCTCGGCCAGCTCCACCGAGGCCTCGCCACCGCTGCGCTGCGAAGCATCCAGGCGTGCCGAATCCAGCAACTGCTGGGCCAGCCGGGTGATGCGCTCGATGCCCCCGGAGAGCTGGCGCAAGGCTTCGCGGGCCTGCTCCGGGTCGGTGGCGCGCAACGCCACTTCGGTCTGGGCCTGCAAGGCGGCCAGCGGGGTGCGGATTTCGTGCGCCGCGTCCGCCAGGAAATGCCGCTCGCGCTGCATCGCCACGCCCAGCCGAGCCAGCAGTTCATTGAACGAGCGCACCAGCGGCAGGATCTCGCGGGCGATGCCGGCCGTCGGCAGGGGAGTCAAGTCCATCGATTCACGCTGCGCCATGTCGTCGCGCAGCCGATTGGTCGAGCGCAGGCTCCAGGTCACCGCCAACCAGATCGCCCCGGCCAGGGCCAGCAGCACGCCCAGCGCCGACACCAGGCTCAGCCGCACCCAATGCGCCAACTCGGCTTCCAATTGCGACTGGGCCAGGCCGACCTGCACCTGCACGCGACCATCGGCATCGGTCACCGCGTAGACGCGCCACCGATCGCCCAAGGCCTTCACGTTGCCAAAGCCCGGTACGAAATCCGGCTTGAGGGGCGTGGCCGGTGCCTGTCGCGAAGCGACCACGCGCTCGCCGCTACCCAGGCTCCATACCTGGAAGCGGATCTTCTCGAACTTGCTGGTCGGCGCGGCACTGACGTGCGTGGGCAGTTCCAGGTAGCCGGCCGTGCCCACATAGGCAATGTTGCGCGGCATCGACAGCAGGATCTGCTCGGCCACTTCGCGTAGCAGCTGATCGCCCTGTCGACTCTGCTGGTGGCTGACCTGGTTGTGCTGGCACACCAGCCAGACCAGCCAGCCGACCAGCATCGCGCCCATCAGGGTCTTGAGCAGTTTGAGCTTGAGCGAGGGATGGCGCATCAACCGATCCGGTAACCGATGCCATGCACCGTGGCGATGAAGTCCTCGCCCAGCTTGCGGCGCAACTGATGCACGTACACCGCGATGGTGTTGCTCTCGATGGTGCCGTCGCCGCCGTAGACCTGCGCCTCCAGCACTTCGCGCGGCACCACCCGTCCGCGCCGCTCGAGCAGTGCCACCAGGGTGCGGTATTCCAGGCTGCCCAAGCGGACGGGCGCGCCATCGCGATGCACGTTGCGCGAGGCCGGATCGACGACCACGCCCTGCCACGCAAGCTCGGGCGTGACGCGGCCCTGGCTGCGGCGAACCACTGCGCGCAATCGCGCGCACAACTCATCGCTCTGGAAGGGCTTGACCAGGTAGTCGTCGGCGCCGGCATCCAGGCCGTTGACGCGATCGCTGAGCTGGTCGCGCGCGGTGATGATCAGTACCGGCGTGGGGTCGTAGCGCTGGCGCAGGCCGCGCAACACATCCAGCCCCGAGCCTTGCGGCAGGCCCAGGTCCAGCAGCACGGCGGCATAGCCGTGGTCGACCAGGGCCAGGCGCGCGGTCGCCACATCGCGCGCGCGGTCCACCTGCCAGCCGTCCTGGGCCAGGGCGGCCGACAAGGCGTCGCCGAGCATCGTGTCGTCTTCCACGAGCAGCAGTTGGGACAAGCGCAGCGATCTCCGGGCGAGCGGCCGGGGTGCGGCCGGGGAAGTGGGGGGGCGGGAAGCGGCAAGGGTGGTGGCGATGTTAGGGGCAAACGTTTAAGCGATTCTTAAGCGCTGCCGTGACGGGTGGCAGGG
>DASWQJ010000119.1:0-11799 GCA_036403795.1 Stenotrophomonas sp. | reverse complement strand
TGTGGCTGGAACAGCAGACACAGTCGGGCGCACTGCCGGCCTCGGCCGACCAGTACAACCAGATCCAGGACCTGCTGTGCGAATCGTTGGGCTTGCTCGCGCGCGAAGATGCCATCGCCTCGCGCATGCATTTCTCGGCGGTGCGCGAATCGGTGGAAGACCAGGCAACGGTGCGCTACCTGCGCGACTGCGCGCACCAGGTCGGCATCGAAACCGCCGAGGTGGCGATCGAGGACATCGGACTGAGTGCCGATGGCTGGTTCACCGACGCCGATGACCAAGTGATCAAGACGCTGTTCAAGCTCTATCCGCTGGAATTCATGATGGCCGAGCGCTTTGGCCCCGCCTTGCGCGAGCGCCGCGTGCAGCTGATCGAGCCGGCTTGGAAAGCCGTGCTGAGCAACAAGGGCATCCTGCCGTTGCTATGGGAGCGGCATCGCGACCATCCCAATCTGCTGCCGGCGCGGTTTGCCCAGGCCGACGAAGCCCCGGCACGCGGCTGGGTCCGCAAACCGCTGTTCTCCCGCGAGGGCGCCAACATCGCCTTGATGGCCGCCGACGGCACCCGTGCCCATAGCGACGGTCCCTATCAGGACGGACCGGCCATCCTGCAGGCGCACCATCCGCTGCCCGTGTTCCAGGGACGCCATGCCCTGGTGGGGAGTTGGGTCGTGGCCGACCAGGCGGCAGGCCTGGGCATGCGCGATGACGATGGGCCCATCACTCGCGATACGTCACGTTTCGTGCCGCACGCCATCGTCGACTGAACCGGGGTCCGACCGGCGGGCCGTTACACTGCCCGCATGCGCGACTGCCTGGACTGCCGCGAGGGTTGCGGCGCCTGTTGCGTCGCGCCGTCGATCACCTCGCCCTTGCCCGGCATGCCGCAGGGCAAGCCGGCCGGCGTGCCCTGCGTGCAACTGGACGCGGCCATGCGTTGTGGCGTGTTCGGCCGGCCCGAGCGCCCCGGCTTCTGCGGCAGCCTGAAGCCGTCAGCCGACATGTGCGGTAGCTCGCGCGAGCAGGCGCTGTCGCTGCTGGAGGCACTGGAGATTGCCACGCGGCCGTAAGCCGCGCACGCGATCAACCGATCGACTGCCCCAGGTATCGATCTTTCAGGCGCACGTAATGCTGCGCCGAGTAATGCAGGCTCTCGATCTCCTTGTCGCTGAGCTTGCGGGCAAAGCGCGCCGGATTGCCCAGCCACAGTTCGCCTTCGCCCACCTGCTTGCCCGGCCCGACGACCGCCCCGGCCCCGATAAAGCCGTACTTGCCGATCACCGCGCCGTCCAGGATGCAAGCGCCCATGCCGATCAGGCACAGGTCGGCGATGGTGCAGGCGTGGATGATCGTGCCGTGGCCCACGGTCACGTCGTCGCCGATCAGCGTGGGATGGCCCGCCTTGTTGAAGGGGCTGTGGTGGCTGACATGGATGATCGTGCCGTCCTGGATATTGCTGCGCGCCCCGATCCGCACGAAGTTGACGTCGCCGCGGATCACCGTGCCCGGCCATACCGAGACATCGTCGCCCAGCACCACGTCACCGATGACCGTGCTGGCCGGGTCGACGTAGACGCGTTCACCCAGCACCGGCAACTTGCCGTCGAAAGGGCGCAGGTTCATGCCGACGTACTCATGCCGCGCTCGCGCGGCGCGCGCGCTCCAGGTGCACCAGCAACAACGAGATCGCTGCCGGCGTCATGCCGGGGATGCGCTGCGCCTGGCCAACGGTGGTGGGCGTGACACGCTGCAGTTTCTGGGTGACCTCGGCCGACAGGCCGCGCACCGTGTCGTAGTCGAAGCCTGGCGGGATCGCCGTGTGCTCGTGGCGTTGTTGCCGCTCGATCTCCGTGCGCTGGCGATCCAGATAGCCGGCGTACTTGACCCCGATCTCGACCTGTTCGGCCACGCGCGTGTCGGCCACGCCCGGCCCCAGCGACGGCACGCGCATCAGCTGCGCGTAGTCGAGCTCGGGGCGCTTGATGAGGTCGAGCACGTTGGTCTCGCGGCTGACCGCCAGGCCCAACACCGCCTCCACTTCGCGACCCAACGCGTTGCCCGGCGTGGCCCACAGTGCACGCAACCGCGTCCGCTCCGCTTCCACCGCCGCTTGCTTGGCGCAGAAGTGGGCCCAACGCGCGTCATCGACCAGCCCCATCTGCCTGCCCACGCCGGTCAGGCGTACGTCGGCGTTGTCCTCGCGCAGCTGCAGCCGGTACTCGGCGCGGCTGGTGAACATTCGATACGGCTCGTTGGTGCCGTGGGTGATCAGGTCGTCGACCAACACGCCCAGGTAGGCCTCATCGCGGCGCGGCGACCAGGCCGGCAGTGCCTGGGCATGGCGGGCCGCGTTGAGGCCAGCCAACAGGCCTTGTGCCGCGGCTTCTTCATAGCCGGTGGTGCCGTTGATCTGGCCGGCGAAAAACAGACCATTGACCGACTTGGTTTCCAACGAGGGCTTCAACCCGCGCGGATCGAAGAAGTCGTATTCGATGGCATAGCCAGGGCGGGTGATGTGCGCCTGTTCCATGCCGCGGATCGAGCGCACCAGCGCCAACTGCACATCGAACGGCAGCGAGGTGGAGATGCCGTTGGGGTAGATCTCGGTCACGTCCAACCCTTCGGGCTCGACGAAGATCTGGTGGCTGGCCTTCTCGGCGAAGCGCACCACCTTGTCTTCGATCGAGGGGCAATACCGCGGCCCGATGCCTTCGATCTGGCCGCTGTACAGCGGCGAGCGATGCAACGCGCCACGGATGATCTCGTGGGTCTGCTCGGTGGTGTGGGTGATCCAGCAACTGACCTGCGGCGGATGCTCGCCGGTGTTGCCCAGGAACGACATCACCGGCCGCGGATCGTCGCCGGGCTGCTCGGTCATGGCCGCATAGTCCAGCGTGCGGCCGTCGATGCGCGGCGGGGTGCCGGTCTTGAGGCGATCCACCACGAACGGGCGCTCGCGCAGGCGCGCGGCCAGCGTGGTTGCCGGCGGGTCGCCCATGCGTCCGGCGGCATATTGGGTCTGGCCCACGTGGATCTTGCCGGCCAGGAACGTACCTGCGGTCAACACCACCGTGGACGCTTCGAAGCGCAGCCCGGTCTGAGTGATCGCGCCCCGCACGACATCGCCTCCGGCGCTTGCGTTCTCGATCAGCAAGTCGTCGACGGCGGCCTGGAACACCGTCAGGCGCGGCTGTGCCTCGACCATGCGGCGGATGGCGGCGCGATACAGCGAACGGTCGGCCTGGCAGCGGGTCGCGCGCACGGCCGGCCCTTTCGAGGCATTGAGCGTGCGCCACTGGATGCCGGCCTGGTCGGCGGCGCGCGCCATCGCCCCGCCCAGCGCGTCGATTTCCTTGACCAGGTGGCCCTTGCCGATGCCGCCGATGGCCGGATTGCAGCTCATCGCGCCCACCGTCTCGATGTTGTGGGTCAGCAGCAGCGTGCGCGCACCGGCACGGGCCGACGCCAGTGCCGCCTCGGTGCCGGCGTGGCCGCCACCGATCACGATGACGTCGTAGCGATAGAAGTTGTCGGTCATGGCGGTTTGGCCCTGGACGGGCGATAGGGGCGCGGGAGCAACGGCGCGCGGGCAGGCAAAGGGTTTTGCCGATTCAAGTCACATTTTACGAAACCCGGCCTCAAGTTGGCACGCTTCCTGCGGATAACCCGATAGCACCCAATCGTGGCAATGCGACACAGGGGCGTATGGCTGGAATTGGAACAGGGGCCAGCCAGGCGCACGTTGGGGAAGCTCGGGGCCGGTAGTCGGGGGACTGCCGGCCCCTGTTTTTTTTGGCGCCCGGTGGCCAGCCGCCACGCCGCCAAGCCCAAAAACAAAGCCCCGGCCATGGCCGGGGCTTTGTCTTGGGAGGCGCCGACGCCCGACAGGGCCGGAACAGGGGGGATCCAGATTTCCCTGTCGGACATCGACATAAGACGGTGGGTGTCGGTTCCGGGTCAGAAAGCGACGTGGAAGGTCACCCGTGGGCCTAGCTTCGCCGCAACCCGGGCCCAGCGCAAGCCCCCCGGGATCGGGAGTGTGCGGAGGGTCCCAAACCGGCTCAGGGCTCGACCTTCTGGATCCGTGGGCTGCCCTGCTTGACCGGATTGGACTGGCGCGGGCGGGCGGTCGGCGGGGCGCTGGGCCGCGGAGGACGGGGCCCACTCGGTGGCGGTCGGTCCGGCGGCCGGCCACCCTGGTTGGGCGGGCGATCGCCCTGGTTCGGCGGCGGGCGATGGCCGTGGTAATCGCCACCCGGCCGCGGACGCGGCGGAGGCGGCCGGTTATGCGGTCGGTTGTAATGGCCGCCGCCGTAATAGACGCCGCCACCGTAATAGCCGCCGCCGTAGTAGTACGGCGAGCCATACCCCCCCACGCCGGGACCGTAGTAAGGGGAGCCCCAACCCGGCGAGCCGTAGTTGTAGTACCCGGCCGGGTATCGGTATTGGACGCTGGGCGTGCCGCGGTAATACCCGGCGTTGCCGCCGGAGTAGCCATAGGTCGCGCAGCCGGCCAGACCCACCAGCATCACACTGGCGAACAGCAGACGCAGTTTCATGGTCGTTCTCGTCGAGACGGGTATATGACTACTCTTATGCCACGGCATTGAATCCGTCCTTAATTCGTGCGGTATCAGTTGAACGCTTCATTGCGCCGGTGTCGCGACCGCGGCCGACCGGCCCGGGGAACGATAGGCTAACCTTGACCGCATGACCGAGTTCGCGCTGCCCGTTTTCGACGACGTTCTTCTGGCCGCGACACGCATCGCCCCTTATACCGAGCCCACGCCGGTGCTGCGCTCGCGGCAACTCGATGCCCTCAGCGGCGCGCGCCTGACGTTCAAGGCCGAGCACCTGCAACGCGGCGGCGCCTTCAAGTTCCGCGGCGCCTGCAACGCGGTGTGGGCGCTCGATGCGGCGACCGCCAGCCGCGGCGTCGTCACGCATTCCTCCGGCAATCACGGCGCCGCCCTGGCTCTGGCCGCGCTTACCCGGGGCATCCCCTGCCATGTGGTCGTGCCCGAGGGTGCGGTGGCGGCCAAGCTGGCCAACATCGCCCGCCACGGCGCCACGCTGTGGCGTTGCGCGGCCACCACCGCCGCGCGCGAAGAGGCCTGCGCGCAGGTGCAGGCGCAGACGGGTGCCACGCTGATCCACCCTTATGCCAACGCCCAGGTCATCGCCGGGCAGGGCACTGCGACCCTGGAGCTACTGGGCGCCTGCGATGGACTCGACGTGATGGTGGTGCCGGTGGGCGGCGGCGGGCTGGCGTCAGGCACCTCGCTGACCCTGGCCGCCCTGGCGCCAGCGTGCCACCTGCTGCTGGCCGAGCCGGCCGGTGCCGCCGATACCGCACGCTCCCTGGCGGCCGGCGAACGGCGCGTCGATTTCGTGCCCGAGACAATCTGCGACGGACTGCGCGCCAGCATCGGGGTGCCCAACTTCGAGCTGCTGCGCCGTGCCCGCGCCGAGGTAATCACCGTCGATGACTCCCAGGTGGTCGCCGCGATGCGGCTGGCCTGGCAGGTGCTCAAACAAGTCATCGAGCCTTCCTCGGCGACGGTGCTGGCGGCGGTACTGGCCCATCCCGCCCGCTTTGCCGGCCGCCGCGTCGGTCTGGTGTTGTCGGGAGGCAACGTGGACCTGGATGCCTTGCCGTGGTGAAGCGTCGGGGTCGGGGCCGAGGTCGAGGCCTGTGGGGCTGGAGCTGGCGCCTGGTCATGGTGGCGCTTGCCTGGCTGCTCGGCGTCGCCGGCTGGATCATCTGGATCGGTGACCGTGACCAGGCCGCCCCGGCTGACGTGATCATCGTGCTCGGCGCGGCGGCCTACGACTCCCGGCCCTCACCGGTGTTCGAAGAGCGCATCCGCCACGGCCTGGACCTGTATCGCGAAGGCTACGCCCCGGTGCTGCTGTTCACCGGCGGCTTTGGCGGCAACGCCGCACGCTTTTCCGAATCGCAGGTCGCCCGCCGCTACGCCTTGCGCCACGGCGTACCGGAAGACGCCGTCCTGATCGAGACGGTCTCGCGCACCACCCGCGAGAACCTCCTGCAGGCGCGTGAGTTGATGCAGCAGCACGACATGCACAAGGCCATCATCGTCAGCGACCCCTTGCACATGGCACGCGCGCTGCGCCTATGCCGCGAACTGGACATCGACGCGCTCGCCTCGTCCACCCCCAGCACTCGCTTCCGCAGCTTCCACACCAGCTGGCGCTTCCTCCTGCAGGAAGTCTATTTCTTCCACCGGGACCTGTTTTTCCGAGCGGCCTGAAAGACGACTTCGCGCGCCTGGCCCTCGCCGCATCATCAATCCAATACCCCCCAACCGCGCACGCATGACCCAACAAGTCGCGATCGTGCCGGGCGGCGCCTTCTTCGAGATCGACGACGGGCGCATCGCGCGCGTCAGCAACTACTACAACCTGCAAGACTGGATCGCCCAAGTCCAAGCTTGATCACCTCGCAGGCCGCAGCATCCGCGTCGGCTTCGCCGCGGCCAACGCCGCCGCGCAGCGTCACACCCAGACGATGCCCACCACCACCAGCGCCACCAGCCCCCACTTCAACGCCTGGTACAGCGGATTGTTTCGCTCCTTCAACGCCTTGGCCTTCAACCGCCCCGCGTAGAAATAACGGAACAACCGATTGATTCCCCCGGTCTTGTCGCCCGCCTGGTTGGGCGAGGCACCGGCCGCCAACAGACTGCGCCCGACCCACCGGTTGAGCGCTGCCGCCCAACGCCAGCGCATCGGACGCTCGACATCGCAGAACAGGATGATGCGATCGGCCTCGGAATCGTTTCGCGCGTAGTGGATATAGGTCTCGTCGAACATCGTCCACTCACCGTCGCGCCAACTGTGGCGCTGCCCGTCCACATCGATGAAACAGCGATCATCGTTGGGCGTGGCCAGGCCCAGGTGCAGGCGCATCGACCCGGCGAACGGATCGCGGTGCGGGCGCAACTCGCTGCCCGGCGGCAGCTCCGCAAACATCGCCGCCTTGATCGTGGGAATGGACGCCAGCAATGCCGTGGTGTGCGGGCACAGCTCGGCGGCCGACGGGTGCGCGGTGCCATACCATTTCAGATAGAAGCGCTTCCAGCCGCGGCGGAAGAACGAATTGAATCCGATGTCCGTATAGCCATCGGCGGCGCGGATCTTCTGCATCTCCCGCAGTGCCACCGCCTCGTCGCGAATGGCCGGCCACTGCGCGCGCAGCGGGGCCAGCTCCGGAAATTCCTTGCCCGGATCGATGAACGGCGTGGTCGGCACGCGCGAGCACAGATACATCAGCGCATTGATCGGCGCCATGAACGTCGAATGGTCGAGCAGCTGGCGGCTCAGCCGGTGCCGCACGCGGCCGCGGTAGTGGATGTACAGCGCTGACGCGATGAACAGCGCGATGAGGAACCACTTCAACATGAGGCTATGCCCTTGGGGGAGGGGGGCCGGTACAGGCCGGCAGGGATTCTAGAGCCTGGCGTGCGGCCCTGCTTGGCCGCCGGGCGCAGGCGGCCCTCAGGCCGGGTCGCGTGGCCGACGGCGGATCGGGATCTGTGCCACCGGCACCGAGGCAATGTCCTGCCCGCGCTCGCGGATCGGCGCGCCCGGATCCGGGGCCCAGGCATGGGCGTAGATGACTTCCCAACTGCTGGGGAGCTTGCCGTCGGGCCGGCGCAAGGCCTCGTAACCCTGCGCGGCGGCGGCAAAGCGGGCACGGCCGGTGAGGGTATGGCGGCGCGAATGCAGGGCGTTGGTGGCGCCCATCGCCCGCAGCTCGCGCATCAGCGCGGGAAGATCATCGTAGGTCAGCGTGAACAGATCGCGGTCCAGCACCGGGTCGCGGAAGCCGGACATCATCAGCGCATCGCCAAACTGCGCGATCTGCGCGAACCGGCTCACGTGCGGCACCGCGTCTGCCTGGCTGAAGGCTTCGCGCAGTTCGATCAGGGTTTCCGGGCCGAAGGTCGAACACAGCAGCAGGCCCCCGGGCTTGAGGGCCCGACGGAAACCGGCGAACACCGCCGGCAGGTCTTCGACCCACTGCAGGCACAGGTTGCTGAAGATCACATCCACGCTGCCGTCGGCGAAGGGAAGCTGCCGCGCATCGGCGGCCACGCGCTGGAAAGGACGCCACCAGCCGGCCTGCTTTTTTGCTTCGTGCAGCATGGGCAGCGCCTGGTCCAGGGCCACCACCTGCGCCTTGGGCCAGCGCTTCTTGATCAGGGCCGCGGCATGGCCGGTGCCGGCACCGATGTCGAGCACGACCTGCGGCTGGCGGTCTTCCAGATAGTCGAGCGATTCGAGCAGGCGCTTGCCCACTTCGAGCTGTAGCGCGGCGGCGGCGTCGTAGCTGCCGGCCGCGCGCGAGAAGGCGCGGCGGACGTGGCGGGAGTCTAGGGTGCTGTTCATGGACTGCGTATTGTCGCCCGCCGCGCCGGCGGGGGGAAATCGTGCACGTTCAGGGCGCCTGCTCAGAAGGTGCCCGGATAGGCGCCGCCATCGATCAACAGGTTCTGCCCGGTGATGTAGCCGGCCTGGGCGCTGCACAGGTACGCACAGGCAGCGCCAAATTCCTCCGGCGTGCCGAAGCGCCCGGCCGGATTGGCCGCGCGCCGCTGCTCGCTG
Organism: Stenotrophomonas sp.; assembly: GCA_036403795.1. Lineage (GTDB taxonomy): Bacteria > Pseudomonadota > Gammaproteobacteria > Xanthomonadales > Xanthomonadaceae > Stenotrophomonas_A. Next base: position 3,168 of record DASWQJ010000119.1, on the reverse strand, counting down.
ACCACGGCCACGTCCTGCCCGCTGCGGGCAGCTGCCGCAGCGAAATTGGCTTGCAGGCGATCGGTATCGAAGTAGCCCGGCAACAGGTTGTTGATGGTGACGTTGTCGGCCACGGTCTTGCGCGCCAGGCCGGCCACGAAACCGGTCAGGCCCGAGCGGGCCCCATTGGACAGGCCCAGGGTATCGATGGGCGCTTTGACGGCGCTGGAGGTGATGTTGACGATGCGGCCGAAGCGTCGCGCGCGCATGGCATCCACCGTGGCCCGGATCAGCGCGATGGGCGTGAGCATGTTGGCATCCAGCGCGCGGATCCAGTCTGCGCGCTCCCAATCGTGGAAGTCGCCCGGCGGTGGCCCACCGGCGTTGTTGACCAGGATGTCCACCTGCGGGCAGGCGGCCAACGCAGCCTGCCGCCCCGCGTCGGTGGTGATGTCCGCGGCGACGGCGCGGACCTGCCCGGCGCCGGGCAGCGCGCGCAGGGCCTCGGCCGCCGCCTCCAGCACCGCTTGGCCACGCGCCACGATCGTCACGTTCGTTCCCTCGCGGACCAGCGCTTGCGCGCAGCCCAGCCCGAGGCCCTTGCTGGAGGCGCAGACCAGCGCCCAGCGTCCGGTGATTCCCAAGTCCATCGCAGTGTCCTCTTGCCCAAGGTCGGCATGATCGGCGATTGGGCGCCGCCGTGGCCGTGCAGGCTCAGGCCAGGGCGGAGACGAACTGTTCCAGCCGTTCGGCGACCCGGTCGGCGTGACCCAGGAACGGCGCATGGCCGCCGCCCGCGACGGTCAGTGCCTGCGCCGGGGACGACAGGGCGGCAGCGTCGTGCATGCCGGCGGCCGGTACCAGGCGATCGCGCTGGCCGGCGAGCCACAGGCTGGGCTTGGCCAGGCTGCCGAGGGCGCGACGCAGGTCGGTGCGCTGAAGCAGTTGCAGGCCCTCCTGCAACGCCCGCGGTGCCGGCTCGCCGCGTTCGACCAACGCCTGCTTGAGCGTGCGCAATTCGGCGCGCGCATGCTCCGAGCCGAGGGTGTCCAGCGCCAGGAAGCGTTCCAGGGTGCCGCGATAGTCCTGCGCCAGATCGCGCCCGAACTGCGCGAACACCTCGGCGTCGACGGCGTGCGTCCAGTCATCGGCGCGCACGAAGCGTGGCGTCGCCGCGATCATCGCCAGTGCGCGCACCTGGGGCAGCGTGGCCGCGGCATGCAGCGCAAACAGGCCACCCAGCGACCAGCCCAGCCAGACCGCCGGCGGGGTGGCCGCGGCGATGGCGCTCACCACGTGGGGCAGGACGAGCGGTGTGTCGTCATCGCGGCTGTGGCCGTGCCCGGGCAGATCGACCAGGTGCAGTTGGAATCGCGACGACAGCCGGGACACCAGCGGGGCGAACACGCCGCCGTGCAGTGCCCAGCCGTGGATCAACACCAGGGACGGTCCCTGGCCGACGGTCTCGATGTGCATGCGTCAACCGGACTCAGGCGCGCAGCGCGGCGACCTGCTGCTGGCGCTGCACGATGTCGCGGGCCCGGGTGGCGGCTTCAACCAGTTCGAGCACTTGCTGCGGTGTGTGCAGCGCCGACAGCGTGACCCGCAGTCGTGCCTTGCCTTCGGGTACGGTGGGCGGCCGGATCGCGCTGACCAGGAAGCCGGCGTTTTCCAGCGAGGCCGACATCGCCATCACCGTGCCCTCGTCGCCACACAGCAGCGGCTGGATGGGCGTGTCCGAGGCCATCAACTCCAGGCCCTGGCGTCGCGCCCCTTCGCGGAACTGCGCGATCAGGCTGGCGAGTTTCTCGCGGCGCCATTCGTCGCGACGCGCCAGCTTGACCGCGGCCAGCGCGGCAGCCGCCTGCGCCGGCGGCAGGGCCGTGGTGTAGATATAGGGCCGCGCGGTCTCGTACAGATGCTGGATGACGGTCTCATCGCCGACCACCAGCGCGCCGTGCCCGCCGAGCGCCTTGCCCAGCGTGACCAGCTGCAGCGGCACTTCGGCCGCGCTCAGGCCCGCATCGGCGACGCAACCACGGCCCTGCGGGCCGACCACGCCCACGCCGTGCGCATCGTCGACATACATCATCGCTTCCTGCATGCGGGCCACCAGGCTGAGCGACCGCAGCGGCGCGATGTCGCCATCCATGCTGAAGACGCCATCGGTGACCAGCATCGCGGCACCATCGGGCGCGCTCTTGAACTGGCGCATGGCGCCTTCGGCATCCAGGTGCGGATAGCGTCGCAGGCGGCAGCCGGCCAGGCGCGTGGCGTCGAGCAGGCTGGCGTGATTGAGGCGGTCCTGCACGCACAGGTCGTCTTCTTCCGGCAGCAAGGCCTGCTGCACGGCGAGGTTGGCCGCAAATCCGCTGCCGAACAGCAGCGCGCGCGGATAGCCCAGCCATTCGGCCACTTCGCGCTCGAGCGCATCGTGCAGCGCATGGTGGCCGCAGATCAGGTGGGAGGCGCCGGCACCGGTGCCGTCGCGGGCCGCGGCATCCTGCAGCGCGGCCACGACCTCGAACTGTTGGGTCAGGCCCAGGTAATCGTTGGAGCAGAACCCGGTCAGCCAGCGACCGTCGATTTCCAGGCGCACACCGTCGCGGCGCGTCACCGTGCGGCGGACGCGGATGCGACCCTGGGCGTTGCGCAGCTTGCGCAGCGACTGGATGCGTTCGTGCAGGTCGGGTCGGGCCATGATCTTCCCTTCAGGCTGCCCGGGTCCGGTGCCCGGGCCGGCTAGGTTAACCGTTGCCCGGGGCCGCGGGGGTGGCTCGGCCCGACGACCGGGCCCGGCGGATGACCAGGCGGTTTGCTCAGGCCGCTTCGCCGCAGGCGGTCGGGGCGTGGCTGGGGCAGGTGATATCGGCGTGGACCGTGCCCGGGTGATCATGGTCGGTCGCCTCCACCGTCACTTCCATCGGCCGCAGGCCCAGGCGGGCGAACAAGGCCTGGTCGCGTTCGGTATCGGGGTTGCCGGTGGTCAGCAACTTTTCGCCGTAGAAGATCGAGTTGGCGCCGGCGGTGAAGCACAGCGCCTGCAGTTCGTCGCTCATGCTCTCGCGGCCGGCGGACAGCCGGACCATCGAACGCGGCATGGCGATGCGGGCCACTGCGATCATGCGCACGAATTCAAAGGGGTCCAGCTGGGCCGTGCCATGCAGCGGCGTGCCCGCCACCTGCACC
>DASWQJ010000118.1:0-16390 GCA_036403795.1 Stenotrophomonas sp. | reverse complement strand
GTGGACCGCAATGAAGGCCCGCTCAGCGACGAGGTGCTGGTCCACGTGTTCCGCGAGGTGATGTCGGCGTGCCTGGCGCAACAGGAGCCGCTCAAGATCGGGTATCTGGGGCCGGAAGGCACCTTCAGCCAACAAGCGGTCCTCAAGCATTTCGGCCGCTCGGCAGTGGGCCTGCCGATGGCGACCATCGAAGAGGTGTTCCAGGAAGTGGAAGCCGGCAATGCCGACTTTGGTGTCGTGCCGGTCGAGAACTCCGGCCAGGGCACCATCCAGGTCACGCTGGACATGTTCCTTACCTCGACGTTGAAGATCTGCGGCGAAGTCGAGCTGCGCGTGCATCAGTACCTGCTTTCGCGCAGCGGTCGAATCGATGACATCGAACGCATTTACGCCCATTCGCAGTCCTTCGCGCAGACCGCCGGCTGGTTGCGCTCCAACCTGCCCAAGGCCGAGAAGATCGCGGTATCCAGCAATGCCGAGGGCGCGCGTCGTGCGCGCAACGCCGACGATGCGGCCGCCATCGGGGGCGAGAGTGCCGCCCACGTCTACGGCCTCAAGAAAGTCATCATGAAGTCGATCGAGGACGACGACGACAACACCACGCGCTTCCTGGTGATCGGCCGCAAGATCTTTCCGTCTTCCGGTCACGACCGCACCTCCATCCTGGTGTTCATCCACGACAAGCCAGGCGCGCTGTTCGATGTGCTCAGCCCGTTTGCGCGCCACGGCATCAGCATGAGTCGCATCGAGTCGCGGCCCTCGCACCAGGCCAAGTGGGAGTACGGTTTCTTCATCGACCTGGCCGGCCATGTCGAAGACGAGTCAATGAAGAAAGCGCTGGCCGAGCTGGAAGCACATTCGGCACAGATCAAGGTGCTGGGCTCGTATCCCGTCGCCATTCCCTGAGCCCGATCACCTGCACGGCGTACCGCATCGCGGGCAGCCTGTCCGGAACACAGAAGAAGACATGAGCGCAAAGCAAAGCTGGATCGCAAGCAAGGGCACGCCGCTGCGCGGCACGTTCGACATTCCCGGAGACAAGTCGGTATCCCATCGCGCGGTGATGTTTGCCGCGCTCGCCGACGGCACCTCGCGCATCGAGGGCTTTCTCGAAGGCGAGGACACCCGTTCCACCGCCGCGATCTTCGCGCAACTCGGGGTACGCATCGAGACGCCGTCGCCCTCGCAGCGGATCGTCCATGGTGTGGGGGTCGATGGATTGCAGGCACCCGACGGACCGCTGGATTGCGGCAACGCCGGCACCGGCATGCGCCTGCTCGCCGGCCTGCTGGCCGCGCAGCCGTTCGACAGCGTGCTGGTCGGCGACGAGTCGCTGTCGCGACGCCCGATGCGCCGCGTCACCGCCCCCCTCGCGCAGATGGGCGCCAGGATCGACACCGGGGCCGACGGCACGCCGCCGCTGCAGGTCCATGGCGGCCAGCGTCTGCAGGCCATCGATTTCGTATCGCCGGTGGCCAGTGCGCAGGTCAAGTCGGCGGTATTGCTGGCCGGCTTGTATGCCGATGGCGACACCTGCGTGTCCGAACCGCATCCCACCCGCGACTACACCGAACGCATGCTCTCGGCCTTCGGTGTCGAGATTGAGTTTTCGCCGGGCAAGGCCCGACTGCGCGGCGGGCAGCGGCTGCGCGCCACCGACATCGCGGTGCCGGCCGACTTCTCATCCGCCGCGTTTTTCATCGTGGCGGCCAGCGTCATTCCCGGCTCCGAAGTGGTGTTGCGCGCAGTCGGTCTGAATCCGCGACGCACCGGCCTGCTGGCGGCGCTGCGCCTGATGGGCGCGGACATCACCGAGGAAAACCACGGCGAGCATGGTGGCGAGCCGGTCGCCGATCTGCGCGTGCGTCACGCCAAGCTGCGCGGCGTGCAAATTCCGGAGGCCCTGGTGCCGGACATGATCGACGAATTCCCCGCGTTGTTCGTCGCAGCGGCCGCCGCCGAGGGTGAAACCGTCGTGACCGGCGCCGCCGAGCTGCGCGTCAAGGAATCCGATCGCCTGGGCGCCATGGCCGGTGGTCTTCGCGCCTGTGGCATCCGCGTGGATGAAACGCCGGATGGCGCCACGATCCATGGCGGGCAGCTGGTGTCGGGCGTCATCGACAGCCACGGCGATCATCGCATCGCGATGGCGTTTTCGATTGCGGGCCAGCTCGCCGAAGGCGATATCCGGATCGAAGACGTCGCCAACGTGGCGACTTCTTTCCCGGGCTTTGACGCACTCGCGCAGGGTGCCGGTTTCGTGCTTCGCCCGGGCGGTTGATTCAAACAAGCTGACTCAACCAAGCTGACTCAAATAAGTTGATTTAAAGCAAGACGCCTGTCCCCCAGCCGGCGGACAGGCGTCGCATTCCACGCGTCGTTACTGCTGGGCGGTACGGAAATCCACCGGCACGTTGACGACGCTGGCAACGGCATGACCGTCTCGCGTCGCCGGCTCAAAACGCCAATCACGCACGGTATTCAACACGGCGCGATCGAGCTCACGATTACGCTCGCCGGTGCGCTCCACGATCTGCGCATCGCTCACTCGGCCCTGCGCATCCACCTGGATGCGAGCCGTCACGCTGCCTTCCACGCCGGCGCGCAACGCCGTGCGGGGGTACGCCGGCGTCGGGTTGTTGGCCAGCGGGCGGGCGTCATGGTCGCGAATCGCGGTGGCGCGTGGCGCCGTCTTGCGAACCATCGTGGCGGGGCGCTGGGTGGCGGGCTCCGGCAAAGTCTGTGCGGGCAGCGTGCCGTCGCTGACGGGGGCCGTCGTCATGGTCGAGGCAGTGGGCTCTTCGCTGTTGCGGATCCACCACCAGGCGGGCAGGGCAACCAAGGCAAGGATCAGCAGCGCCCAGAGCCACGCGGATGCGCCGCGCTCGCGTTCCCGCGGCGGTGTGGCATCGCGGGTTTCGTGGTAATCGGGGCCATGCGTCGAAGTAGTCACCATGTCGAGCTCCTCGTCGTTGTGGAACGACTTCAGTCTCGACCGGGAAGCAATGCGATGGTGTCACCTTGAGGTGAACACGCCCCTTGCGGGGCGGGCAAGGTTCAGCTTACTGAGCGGGCTTGAACTCAAAGGGCACGTCGATGCTGCCAGGCACTGCCTGGCCGTCGCGCTGCGCGGGTTGGAAACGCCAGTGGCGCACGGCTTCCATCGCCGCGCGATCCAGTTCGCGCGAACCGCTGCGCTGCACCAGGGTCACGCCGCCCGGGCGACCGGAGGCATCCACGTCCACGCGCACGATCACCGATCCGCGATCGCCCCGGCGCAGCGCCGCTGGCGGATAGCGCGGCGCGGGCATCTGGCCTTGCAGCGGCACCGGTCGGTCGCCGGGTGCCAACGCCATGGCAGATGCCTGCGCTGGCGCCTCGGTGGGCGGCAGGGCGGCCGGCGGTGGCACTGGCGCGGTTTCGACCAGGCGTGGCGCTTCCTCTGCCACCGGCGGCGCCTTGGTGTCGGGCATGTCGCTGGCGCCGTCGCCGGCCGGCAGCGGCTCGGGCAGCGGGGCAATCGCCTCGCCCGACTGGGCGGCGGGGGCGGGGGCGGGCTTGTAGAAATCGTTCTTGCGCGAGGTGAGCCAGACCAGCAGGAACAGCAGCAGGCCGACCGCAAATGCGATACCAACGATCTTCAGGGTATGGCGGGGCAGGCGCAGGACGATGTGCGGAGCATCGGAAGCGTTACGGGGCACGGCGTAGCTCGTCTGAAGTTCGCTCCGATTCTGGCACAGCGGGCGACGCGGCGGCCGTGGACAGGCGATAATCCCCGGCCTGTCCCTTACCTGCGCGCCTTCATGCTCGATCCGGCCCTGCTCCGCCAACAGCCCGATGAACTCGCCGAACGCTTGCGTACCAGTCGCGGCTTCGTGCTCGACACCGCGGCGCTGGCCGCGCTGGAAGGCGAGCGCAAGCGCATCCAGGTCCGGACCCAGGAGCTGCAGGCCCTTCGCAATTCCCGCTCCAAGGCGATCGGCCAGGCCAAGGCCAAGGGCGAGGACGTGTCGGCGCTGATGGCCGAAGTGGCTGGTTTCGGCGACGAGCTCAAGGCTTCGGAAGTCGAACTCGAACGCATCCGCAGCGAGCTGGAGGCCATCTCGCTCGGCATCCCCAACGTGCCGGCGCCCGAGGTGCCCATCGGCGCCGACGAGTCGGACAACGTCGAGAAATCGCGTTGGGGCACGCCGCGGGTATTCGACTTCGAGGTGAAGGACCACGTTGAGCTCGGTGCGCCCCACGGTTGGCTGGATGGCGAAACCGCCGCCAAGCTGTCGGGTTCGCGTTTCACGGTGCTGCGCGGCCCGATTGCCCGCCTGCATCGCGCGCTGGCGCAATTCATGGTCGACCTGCACGCCGGTGACCATGGCTACGAAGAGACCAACGTGCCCTTGCTGGTCAACGCCGAGTCGATGCGTGGCACGGGCCAGTTGCCCAAATTCGAGGAAGACCTGTTCCACACCGCGGTGGGCGACTCACGTCGGTATCTGATCCCGACGTCCGAGGTGCCGCTGACCAACATCGTGCGCGATGAGATCCTCGACGCGGATCGGCTGCCGCTACGCATGACCGCGCATTCGATGTGTTTCCGCGCCGAGGCCGGCAGCGGCGGGCGCGATACCCGCGGCATGATCCGCCAGCATCAGTTCGAGAAGGTCGAGTTGGTCAGCGTATGCCGCCCGGAGGACAGCGCCGCCGAACACGAGCGCATGACCCGTTGCGCCGAAACCGTGCTGGAGAAGCTGGGCCTGCCGTACCGCAAGGTGCTGCTGTGCACTGGTGACATGGGTTTCGCCGCTATCCGCACCTACGACCTCGAAGTCTGGTTGCCGTCGCAGGCCACGTATCGCGAAATCTCGTCCTGCTCGGACTGCGGCGATTTCCAGGCGCGCCGCCTGCAGGCACGCTGGCGCAATCCGGCCACGGGCAAGCCGGAGCTGGTGCACACCTTGAACGGATCGGGCGTGGCCGTGGGCCGGGCGATGATCGCGGTGATGGAGAACTATCAGAACGCCGACGGCTCGATCGACGTGCCCGAGGCGTTGCGGCCTTATATGGGTGGTATCACCCGGATCGGTTGATCGCGCTGATGGCCACTGTTCGCGGTTATGGATAGAAGATGGGCCCGCTCTGTGAGCGGGCCCATCGCGTTTCCGGCACCGACGAGGAGGGTTGCACCGGAAACGGGAGCTTTGTACCGACGGCTATTCGTTGTGGATTGCCGTGGCGACGGCATCATTCCGTCACCTGCGGCAGAGCTGGGGAGCGTCGCCGCTTAAGCAGCCTTCGCCAGCGCCGGGATGGCCTTGATCACTGCATGCGCCTGGGCCAGCGCATCGCTGCGGTGCTGCGGCGAATAAGCCACGCCCTCGGCCCGCACGAACTCGATCTCGTTCACGCCCAGGAAGGCGAACACCTGGCGCAGATACGGCTCCTGGAAGTCCGTCGGCGCATCGGTATGGATGCCGCCACGGCCGCTGACGATCACGACGCGCTTGCCGCCGGCCATGCCTTCCGGGCCATTTTCGGTGTAGCGGAAAGTACGGCCGGCCACGGCCACGCGGTCGATCCACGCCTTCAGGGTCGAAGGCACCGAAAAGTTGTACATCGGAGCACCAATGACCACGACATCGGCATCCAGGAACTGCTGCAATGTGCGTTCGGCAGCCTCGGCTTCGGCCGGATCGGCCTTGGCCAGGCTCTGCCCGGTCAGGTGCGGGATGGGTTCGACGTCCAGGTCGCGGTATTCGACCTGAAGGGCGGGATGGCTGGCCTGCCACTGCGCGACCACGGCGGCGCTAAGCTCGCGGGTGACGGAGTTGTCGGACAGGGCGCTGGAATCGAGATGGAGCAGCTTCATGGCGGGACCTTTGCTTGGGTGGGAGCGGCGACGGCGCCGCGTTGGGAGCAAAGGTAGGTTGTTGCGCCAGTGGGATAAAGGTGGTTAAATGCCACGTATCGTTCTATTGGTGTAACCGACATGCACGACCTCAACGACCTCTATTACTTCGCCATGGTCGTGGACCATGGTGGTTTTGCCGCTGCCGAGCGCGCCCTGGGCATCCCCAAGTCCCGGCTGAGTCGTCGCATCAGCCAGCTGGAAACCGATCTGGGCGTTCGCCTGCTACAGCGTTCCACGCGCCGCTTCGCCGTGACCGACGTGGGCATGAGCGTGCATCGCCACGCCCAGACGATGCTGGCCGAGGCCCAGGCCGCCCGCGAGGTGGTCGACCGGCTTAGCGCCGAGCCCCGCGGGCTGGTGCGTGTGAGCGTGCCCGTCTCGCTGGCGCAGATACAGCTACCCAAACTGCTGCCCGAGTTCCTGGAGAAGTATCCCAAGGTGCGGCTGCAGCTGAACATCAGCAACCGCCGCGTGGATGTCATCAATGAGGGCTACGACGTCGCCTTGCGCGTGCGTTCGCGCCTGGACGACGACGGCAGCCTGGTGATGCGCAGCTTCGGACAGGTGCAGGAATTGCTGGTCGCCAGCCCGAAATACCTCGATCGCGCGGGCCGGCCCAAATCGCCGGAAGACCTCGCCAGCCACACCACCATGAGCATCAGCGAAGACGAAGTGCACCAGCGCTGGGAGCTGCATGGCCCCAACGGCGAGATGAAGCGCGTCGACCTGCAGCCGCGCTTGGCCGGGTTCGATTTCCCCCTACTCAAGTCGATGGCCAAGGATGGATTCGGCATCACCATGCTGCCGGAAACCGTGTGCGCCGAAGCCGTGCGCAGCGGCGAGCTGGAAGTCGTGTTGCCGGACTGGACCTTGCCCCAGGGCATTTGCCACGCTGTCTTTGCCTCGCGCCGCGGCCTGCTGCCGGCGGTGCGAGTGTTCATCGACTTCCTGGCCGAACGCCTGCCGGGCGAGATCCAACGCTCGCGCCTGGATTGTGGCGGCGATTGCGGCAAGCTGGCCGAGAAGATCAAGCGAGCCCAGCACGAGCGTGGCGCGCCGGCACCGGCGCTGGCGGCGGCGCAGGTGGGGTGAGCGGGCTCCGGCGGACAACCGCCGGGCGCTCATGCGAGAATGCGCGCCGGCCCGCGAATCGCGGTGCCGGCACCGGCTGCCTGTGCAATGCAGGCAACCGCGCACGGAGAGATGGCCGAGCGGTTTAAGGCACCGGTCTTGAAAACCGGCGAAGGGTCAAACCTTCCGTGGGTTCGAATCCCACTCTCTCCGCCAAGTTGCTTTTTAGATCAATGAGTTATGGCTTATCATGACAGCCAAACGCTCAGCCCAACTAAGCGATTCCGTCGCCTGAGATCCCATTGGACCGTACTTGGCTTAGCCTGACTGCGCTTGGCAACGGCTGCCATAGGGAGAAGGCGAATGGCTGGGATGCTGCAAGTCTTGACGTACATGCTCGCGTTCTACATGGTTCTCAAGGGCATTGAGGTCCTGTAAATAGCGCTGGCGTCGAACAGGCCCAAGCGCCGCAATTATTATCTTGGGAGTGCTTACGTTGGTTGGCTGCGTTGTCGCGGCGATCGCCTTCGTCACCATGCAAGACATGCAAGCGGCTTCGATTGGCAAGGGCATGGATCAGTTTTGATGGTTCCAGTTAGCTCTCCCTTTCTCACGCCCGGATCACACGGTGAGGTCGCGCAGCGGCGCGCGCACGCGAGAGCGGCAGATCCGCAACCTGGCCAGCAATGGCATCTGCCAACCGTCAATGCGGCCGGTTGGCCGATCGTGACGTAGGCGGCGGTGAACGACACTGGCGGCGCGGCTCAGGTCGCGTGGGCGGCCTGGAAGAGCAACAAGGCCGCTCGTGGCGGAGCGCGAAAATCCCCTTCGACGAGACCGAAGCGGCGCGCAGGCTGGGCGTTGGCAAGTCCACGCTCATTCGAATCAGAGCGGCCGGCCAGATCCGCTCCTGCGCATCGGTATGCGGCTAATCCGCTACACGCAAGACATCCGACGAATACAGGTAGCAATGCCGGAACGCGGATCACCAGCGATCTGCGCGACGTGGATGACCTGGCGAAGAATGACTGCCTTGCGTCGTCCGCTAGACAATGGACTACGCGCCATGCCCGAGATTGCCGGGCTATTTAGCGCAGCGTTGATCGGACTAGTGGTTTCAACGATGCCCAAAGCAGGGCCGTAATGCTTTCGTGACCTGAGTCGCGGTATTTGCAACGGGCCTGACGGAGTATCCACCACAGTGAAGGGGCGGCCTGCAACGGGCCTTTAGGGAGATCGGGGCTTGAACAAAGGACAGATGTGGCTGTGCCGTTTCGGCACGGCGGTGGGGTTGTGCGCGTGGCTGGGGCAGGTGGGGGCGGTGGAGCCCTACCAGGAATACAACAAACGCATCCAGACCGCGCAGAACATGACCGCGCTGAAGAACGATCTCTTTGGCGAAAGCATTAGCCTCTACAACGGCAAGACCGATTTCTCGGTCAGTGACGTCGATTTGCCAGGCAACAATAGTTTGCCAGTTCGGCTGTCGCGGCGCTTCAGTGTCGAACTACACTTGACCGGCACCGCGAGTACGTTTAACGCCAACCTAGAGGGTGCTGGCGGCTGGGACATTGACGTGCCGCACATCTCCGGCACCTTTCCTAGCGCGGGTAGCAGTTGGGCCGATACGCGCTGCAGCGGCGAGATGGTGCCCAGCGTGTCAACGCAGTTCTACCTGACCGACATTTGGCAGGGCAATACGATTCACATTCCAGGTGCCGGCGATCGCACCATGCTCGCCCTGGAAGCAAATACGCCGCGTCCTAGCGACGGCATCAGCCACAAGTGGACATCCAGCCAGCGGGATGGAATCGACTGCATTCCCATGGTCTCCGGCCTGCCAGGAGAGGGTTACCGGGTCACCACCACTGACGGTGTGCGTTACTCGTTCAACCAGGCGGTTGGCCGCTTGGCCGGCGTATTGCGTAAAACGCTAGGCTCGGGCGGGCTGGCGCAAACCAGTCGCACCAAGATTTACTTGCTTGCCACCAAGGTGGAAGACCGCTTCGGCAACTGGGTGCAGTACCAATACAACGGTGACGGCCACCCGACTCGGATTTGGTCCAGTGACGGACGCGAGATCACGTTGACGTATAGCGGTGCGAACCTGTCCACAGCCAGCGCCAATGGCCGCACTTGGTCCTATGGCTATGGCACTGTCACCGGCTCCATTGGTAGCCAGACACGGTTGACGTCGGTAACTCTGCCGGATGGCAGTCAATGGACCTACAGCTACTCCAACGGGCTCGACCCGTCGTTCGTGGCCTGGGATGGCAACTCCACTTCCAATTGCGCTGAGCAGCCACCGGAAGCCGGCTGGAACTTCGTGTTGACCGCTACGCACCCCAGTGGTGCGACCGGAACCTTCTCGTTTGCTAATTCCCGGCATTACCGAAGTGGCGTGCATATGAGTGCCTGCCTAGAGCGGGTCAACAACAGCGGCAGCGGGGTACCGGAGAACAATTATTTCTACGAACTCTCCACTCCCAATTTCTTTGACGTCGTATCGCTCTATGGCAAGACAATTTCTGGACCGGGCATTACTACACCGCTGAACTGGGCATACAGCTACGGTGGCGGCTACCAGCCCCTTTACGGTAATCGGGGCACACCCAGCACCTATCCCTGTGCTAGTTGTCCCCCGGAAAAAGAAACCCAGGTCAGCAACCCGGATGGCACCAAGGTCATTTACCGGTACGGTTTTCAGTATCAACTCAATGAGGGGCGCCTGCTGGGCAGCCGTACGCTGGACACAGCCGGCAACGTGGTCAGTAGCTCCAGCACCACCTACATGACCAAGGCGCAATCGGAGGCCCAAGCCTTCGCGCCGCGCTACGGCATCATTTATAGCGGGGAGGATCCGAGTACGGCACGGGTGGAACCCGTGGTATCGACAGTGCTGCAACAAGACGGCGCCACGTACCAGTCCACGAGCAGCAATTTCGACAGCCTCGCCCGTCCACTGAGTGTGACCAAGGCCAGCCCATGGGCCAGTCGCACCGACGTGAGCGAGTATTACGACGACACGGCCAAGTGGATCCTCAACCAGCCATCCAAGTTGACCAACAGCAATACGGGCTTGGTCGTTTCGCAAACCAGCTACAACGCCAGCGCTATGCCCTCGCAGGTGTGGGCGTTCGGCAAGCTGCAGCAGACTTTGACTTACAACGCGGATGGCACCGTTGCGACTGTGACCGACGGCGGCAACCACACCACGACGCTGGCCAGCTGGAAGCGGGGATCGCCGCAGTCGATCACTTATGCGGATACGACCACCATGGCCGCTGTAGTGAACGACAACGGCTGGATCACCTCGGTCACCGATGAGAACGGCTACGTCAGCAACTACGGTTATGACGCGATGGGGCGCATCGCGAGCATCGCGTATCCGACGGGCGATTCGGTCGCCTGGAACCCCACCACACAGGCTTTTGCGCAGGTCCCCGGCGTGGAATACGGTTTGGGCGCTGGGCACTGGCGCCAGACGGTGTCCACCGGCAACGCCTATAAGGAAACGTACTTTGACGCGTTATGGCGTCCGATCGTCACCCGCGAGTACGACAACGCCAACGTGGCGGGAACGCTTCGCTTCCAGCGATTTGCCTATGACGAAGACGGACGTCAGATCTTCGCCTCTTATCCTGGAACGACAGATGGACTGAATACCGGTAACTGGTCCGACTACGACGCGTTGGGCCGGCCGATTTCCGCGTCGCAAGACAGTGAACTGGGCTTGCTGACCACAACGACCTCGTATGGCTCAGCGGGGGGCTACAACACGTTGGTCACCAATCCCCGTAGCCAACAGACTCGTACGTGGTTCCAGACCTTTGATGCGCCGAACACCGAGCGGCCATCGATGATCTCCGCGCCCGAGGGTGCGACCACTGAGATTGGGCGCAATGTGTTCGGCAAGCCAACTTCGATCCGACGCCGCAACGCAGACAGCACCCTGTCGGTGACGCGCAGCTACGTCTACGACAGCTACCAGCAGCTCTGCAAGACGGTTGAGCCGGAGACGGGTGCGACGGCGAGCGCTTATGACGGGGCCGGTAACGTGATTTGGAGCGCGGCGGGCTTGTCGTTGACCAGCACATCCAATTGCGACGCCCAGTCGGCGTACGATTCTGGGCGTCGCGTGGATCGTACCTACGATCCGCGGAATCGGCTGAAGACACTAGTTTTCCCGGATGCCAACGGCAACCAGTCGTGGGATTACTTCAGCGATGGCAAGCCATCGCAGGTGGTGACCAAGAACGACCAGGGCAATAGCGATACCGTCAATACCTATACGTACAACAAACGGCGCCTACTCACTGCTGAAACAACCGCGCAAGTGGGCTGGTTTACCTGGTCGCTAGGCTACGGCTACGATGCCAATGGCTCGCTGGCCAACACGACGTATCCCAGTGGGCTGGCGGTCAACTACATGCCCAACGCACTGGGCCAACCCACCCAAGCGGGCGGCTACGCCACCGGGGTGAGCTACTACCCCAATGGCGGGATGAAGCAGTTTACCTACGGCAACGGCATCGTCCACACGATGACCCAGAACGCACGACAGCTACCAGCCCAAGTCACGGACAGCAACAACGCGCTCAGCAATGGATACAGCTACGACGCGAACGGCAATGTCTCCCAGATCACTGATGGGTTGAATGCAGGCAGAAATCGCAGCATGCAGTATGACGGGTTGGATCGTTTGACGCAGGCGACGTCGGCATCGTTCGGCGGCGACGGGATCTATCGATATACCTACGACGCGCTCGACAATATTCGTAGCGCGAAGCTGAGCGGCATCAAGCAGCACAACTACTTTTACGATACCAGTAATCGGCTTACCAACGTGCAGAACGATGGTGGCGCCACGACTGTTGGTTTGAGCTACGACGTACAAGGCAACCTAAATAATAAAAGTGGCCAGGCTTTTGGCTTCGATTATGGCAATCGGCTGAGGAACGTTCCGGGCAAGACGTCTTATCGATATGACGCACAGGGCCGCCGCTCGGTGGTGTCTGAGTCGACGGGCGCGAACATCGTGTCGATGTATGGCCAGGATGGCGCGCTGCGGCGACAGGACAATAGCCGCGAAGGGAAGAATTACGAGTACATCCAGCTCAATGGGAGTTTGGTGGCTAAGGTAACCACGGTGGTGGCGCCGGTGACGCCGGCACTCACCGTTCCCTCGTACAGCGGCACCGGCAGCTACACCGTCAGCTGGAACTCGGTGGCCTATGCCAATGGCTACGAATTGCAAGAGCAGACCAACGGCGGTGCATGGGGTGCCAAGTACACGGGCACCGCGCTTTCCGCTGCAGTGACGGGTAAGACTGGTGGCACCTATGGCTATCGCATCCGTGCATGTCAAGGCGCCGCTTGCAGCGGCTGGAGCGTCACGGCCAACGCGGTGGTGCAGTTGCCGCCGTCGGCGACGACAAGCATCAGTTTGGCGGGGCAATCGCCCAATGGTAGCTTCACAGTGTCATGGGGTGCGATTGCCGGTGCGGCCACGCACAAGCTGGAAGAAAGCGTCAATGGGGGTGCCTGGGCCGTGGCCCAGGACACCGCTGCCACCGCGGCCGGCTTCAGCGCCAAGCTCGCCGGCACCTACGCGTATCGCGTGAGTGGATGCAATCCCGCTGGCTGCGGGCCGATCTCGGCTTCGGCCACCACGCAGTCCTACTACCCGCCCGGTGCGGCGCCATCAATCGCTGGGGGAGGCCAGAGTTTTGGCGGGAGCTACACCGTCAGCTGGGGCGCAGTGGGCGGCGCGAGCACCTACCGGCTTGAAGAAAGTACTAATGGCAGTGGTTGGACATTAGTGGTGAATGCCGCGTCGCAAAGCCAAGGATTCTCGGGCAAAAGCACCGGCAACTACAGTTACCGCGCCCAGGGTTGCAACGGCGCAGGCTGCGGTCCGTATTCGGGTAATGCCACGGTGGAGGTGATTCAGCCGCCGGGCGTGCCAAGCCTGAGCGTGCCGTCGAGCAACAGCACTGGCAACTACGCAGTCAGTTGGACCGCTGTTCCTATGACGGTGGTCTACAACATGGAGCAAAACGCCAACAACGCTGGTTGGGTGATGCTGCAAAGTGAGGGGTCGACTACGCGCAACCTGGCTGGTGTGCTTTTAGGCACCTACGAGTATCGGGTGAAGGCCTGCAACGCTGCCGGATGTGGCGGGTACTCCAACGTCGGCACAATTGTAGTCACCCCTCCGCCGCCCACGCCGGCATTCATTACAGATACAAAATTCCAGTGGAAGCAAGGCACATTGACCAAGATCCGCTGTGACGTGGAGTGGACGGCATCGCCGGGTGCGACCAGCTACAACCTCGTGGTCGCGGCCAACGGGTTGGTTCAGTACAACGGACCGCTTACCAAGATCAGTGCCCAGAGCGCCGCCTACTGTGCGCCGTCTCATGTCATTCGCGCCTGTAATGCCAGTGGCTGCTCTGCTGACTCACCGCCGCGAACTCAAGGCTTTGTCGACTTGGACAACCCGCAGTGAGCCCGGCCATGGAGAACAAGGCGATGATCAAGCGCGTGATGTGTATTGGCCTGGGTTGGCTGGGTATTGCGACCGGTGCCTCTGCGCAAACGATGATCGTGGAATACATCCATACTGACGCGTTGGGATCGCCGGTGGCAGTGACGGATGCGTCAGGGCAGGTGATCCCAGGGCGGTCGCAGGTGTATGAGCCTTATGGGGCTTCGATTGCGCATGGGGCGACAGATGGGCCGGGCTATACCGGGCATGTGGAGGATTCGGCAACAGGACTGACCTATATGCAGCAGCGATACTACGACCCAGATGTCGGACGGTTCCTGAGCGTCGATCCGGTGACTGCAAATGGTAGTACCGGTGCAAATTTTAACAGTTACAAGTATGCGGCCAATAACCCGTTCCGGTTCACCGATCCAGACGGACGACGCGAAAAGGTGACTGGATCTAACATTGCGGGACGTGCCTTCGCGGGTTCCCGTCTCTACGGGCCGCCAGCGGTAAACACCGGCAACAACTTAGATGAGAGCGGAAACAATGGCTCAGACCCGAATGCTGCACCGCCCACCAAGGTCACCACTCAGAGTGCGTTTGAGCACTATGAAGGAGGCTCAGGTACGGCGCTGAGAGTTAACTTCAACGATGTGGATACATCAGGTGTAAAACCCTCCGACTTCAATGATGTAAAGGACCTCATTTCTGACGGGCAGAACGGACTTCACCCGATAAATGACAGAATGGCCTATTCAACCGTTGGCGACCACAAGCTGCTACTGGGGAACATAACGTTGCGTCTCCAAGGAAATTTGACTTTGACGGACGGTGGATTTGGCTTTAGTGGAACTCTGAAGTCTTATGACGACAAGTACGACTTCAATCAATCCACACACCGTGGCATCATCGGAGAGCTATTGACGAGCGCAGGAAGGTCAACGCCTGGCGCGCCTTTCCCGGTAGAAATTCGAGGCGCTAAGGCGATTGAGGAGCATGGGTCAAGATGAAGCGTGCAACTTTTATAATCTTGTTAGCGATATTGACCGGGTGTGGTCACTCGTCCGTGTCCGAGGCAGACGCGAGAAGGCTCGCCGATGCTGAAATGCACAAACACTGCGCTTCCCGCATGACTAGTTGCGACGACCTTTCCTTCAAGTCGTTGAGCAGAGACAATGGTCTCTGGCTAGTTGAGTATGAGGCGAAGGGTTATCAGTATGGCGCGATAGTTGATGACAATGGCTCAGTTGAGATTACGTTCAGCAGCGATTAGTGGGTAATCCACCACCGGGTTCCCTTTTAGGGATAATTCGCCGCATCCTGCGAGGCGGTGAAAAGCGGATGCGGGAGATCGCTTTGAGCCGCGTTCACTACGGATGTGAGCGGGTGTTCGTGGTGCTGCGCCGGGTGTCCGTTGGCGATGACTCGGTGCTGAACTACTGATTCATCGAAGCGTGGATGTGCCCGGCGGGAAAGCCGCGGCCGGCAGTTCTGTGGCGCTGACGCTGCTGGACAGGCAAGACGCCAGAGACTACTGCGACGTGTTAAACGCAAGGCGCTACACCAACAAGCACTAGTTCCGCGCCACGTTAGAAGTCCAGTCGCGCTTGCCTGATCAAGTCCTTCACCACTGCAACAGCCGCCCCCGCCGCCTCGACGTTTCCGCCAAAGAATCCCGCGTTAAGGTGTTCGCTGCCGTGCGAGAGAGCACCAAAATCGTCCAGCCCTCTTCCGTCCTGGCGCCAGACAAATTTCCCCACGGGGGCCCAGAAGTGTAGGTGTGGCAGCTCCTGCATTTGCTGGAGCCGTACGTGTGCGAATTCCAGGGCGATCAACGATTCCAGGTCGTCAAAGAGCACGTCTATCGCGCCGGCTGTGCGGGAAATGTCGCTCGCATCATTCGCAAGGAGCCCAGCGAGGTATTCGCTCTCTGGCAGGCGTCGCTGTGACCTGACGTTGAGAAATTTCCAGTCCACGCGGTCATAGACCAGAGGCGAAAGAACTTCCAACAGCGTCGCCGGGCCACCGCGACGTTTCGTGGTGATGCTCAGGGCAACGCGGACGGCCGGCAGGTCGGGAATTGCCAGCGCCCCAACCGCATACCAGTACAAGCACAGGCTTGCTGGAAATCTTTGCAGCTCCTGCCAGACGGTAAACGTGTGCACCGTGCCCGTACCGGCATCGACCGCTGCCAGCCGCGACGGTAATCCCGGTATCCCCCCGTTTTTAACGGACGCCAAAAGTGGAGCTACGCAGCGAGTGCCAATTTTTGCATCGGCGTGATGCCGCCGAGCGCCATGTTCGGGCGCTCGTGGTTGTAAGTCCATAGCCATCGAGTGGCCTTGTGCTGGACCTGTTCGATGCTGTCGAACAGTGCTTGGCTAGCCAGCCATAGCGCACGGTACGGTTGTAACGCTCGACGTAGGCGTTCTGCTGTGGCTTGCCCGGCTGGATGTGCTCGATGCAGATACCTTCGCGTTCGGCCCAACCCAGCAGTTCACCGCTGACATATTCAGGGCCGTTGTCGCAGCGAATTGCCCCGGGCTTGCCGCGCCATTCGAGGTCAGCCCGACAAGCCAATCAGCAATCTGGGGGTTCTCCTCGCTTGCTTTGGCTTGATAGCGGTAGCAGGTCTGGCTGACCTCGAACGCCTGGCAGGCGTGCCGGATGCTCAGCGCCTTGTCGCCACTGCCCACCTGGCCATCTCCCGGTTGAGATGGCCTCACCATTTTTTTGCCATCGCCTCGCGGAGTACTTCGGCGGTCATCTGCGATTCGGCATACATCTTCTTCAGGCGCCGGTTCTCGTCCTGAAGCTCCTTGAGCTGGGACATCAGCGATGCGTCCATGCCGCCGAACTTGCTGCGCCACTTGTAGAACGTCGCCGAACTGATCCCGTGCTCGCGACACAGTTCCGGC
>DASWQJ010000117.1:0-15169 GCA_036403795.1 Stenotrophomonas sp. | reverse complement strand
CGCGGTGACCAACACCATCGCCATGCGCGAAAAGCTGCGCAACTGCAGCATCAGCAGCGTCACCACCACCAGCAGGAACAGCGGCATGCCGGCGTTGATCGAATTCTGGCCGCGCGCCGAATCTTCCACGGTTCCGCCCACTTCGAGCAGATAGCCCGCCGGCAAGGTGGCCCGGATGCCATCGAGCGAGGGCAGTATCTGCTGGGTCACCGCCGGCGGCAGCATGCTGTCGGCGATATCCGCACGCACGGTCACGGTGGGCAGGCGGTTGCGATGCCACAGGATGCCGTCCTCGAACGCCGGCTCCAGCCGCGCGACCTGCGACAGGGGCACGCTGCCGCCATCGCCGGTCGGAATGCCCAGCCCACCCAGGACCTCCAGCTTCGTACGCTCGTCGTCGGCGCCGCGCAGCAGCATCTCGATCAGCTCGTTGTCCTCGCGATACGTGCTGACGCTCAGTCCGGACAGCGAACCGGACAGGAACTGCGCGACTTGCGCGCTGGTAATGCCGAAGGCGCGGGCACGATCCTGGTCGATCACGACGCGCACGATCTTGCTCGGTTCGTCCCAGTCCAGGTTGACGTTGGTGACGTGCGGGTTGGCGCGCACTTTCTCGGCCACCTGGCGCGCCAGCGCCTGTACGCGGTCCACGTGCTCACCGGAGACGCGGAATTGCACCGGATATCCCACCGGCGGTCCGTTTTCCAGGCGCGTGACGCGGAATTGCAATTGCGGGAACTGCGGTGCCACCTCGTGCAACAGCCACGCGCGGAGGGTCTCGCGCGCCGTCGTATCCTTCGCCAGCACCACGAATTGCGAGAAGTTGGTCGCGGGCAGCTGTTGGTCCAAGGGCAGGTAGAACCGCGGCGAGCCGGTGCCGACGTAGGCCACGTAGTTGGTGATGTCCTTGCGCTGGGCGAGCAGCTTTTCCAGCTGGCGCGCCTGTGCATCGGTGGAGCGCAGCGACGCGCCTTCGGCCAGTTCCAGGTCGACCATCAATTCCGGGCGGGTCGAATCGGGGAAGAACTGCTGCGGCACGAACCGGAACAGCACCAGCGACCCGATGAACAACGCCACGGTGGCGGCGATCACCCAACCGCGGTGGCGCAGGCAGCCTTCCAGAAACGCCCGGAAGCGCCGATAGAACGGGCGTTGGTAGGGATCATGCTGGTGGCCAGGCGTCTCGTGGCCGGGCGTTTCGTGACCCATGGGCTTGGGCGCGAGCCAGCGCGCGAACGCCGGGTGGCGATCGGCCCAGTCGCTGCGCAGCGCGCGCCATCGACCCGCCACGCTGCCCGGCTTGGGCGGCTGGGGATGGGCCAGGTCGGGCAGCATCTTGTCGCCCAGGTACGGGATGAACAGCACCGCCGCCACCCAGGACACCAGCAGCGCGATGGTGACCACCTGGAACAGCGAGCGGGTGTATTCGCCGGTGCTGGAAGCGGCCGTGGCGATGGGGAGGAAACCGGCGGCGGTGATCAGCGTGCCGGTGAGCATGGGAAACGCGGTCGAGGTCCACGCGAAACTGGCCGCGCGCATTCGATCAAACCCCTGCTCCATCTTGATGGCCATCATCTCCACCGCGATGATCGCGTCGTCTACCAGCAGGCCCAACGCCAGCACCAACGCACCTAGCGAGATCTTGTGCAGGCCGATGCCGAAGAAGTGCATCACCGCAAAGGTCATCGCCAGCACCAGCGGGATCGACACCGCCACGACCAGTCCGGTGCGCAACCCCAGCGAGAACAGGCTGACCGCCAGCACGATGATCACCGCTTCGGTGAGCACGCGTACGAACTCGCCCACCGACTCTTCCACCGCGTGAGGCTGGTCGGAGACCTTGCGCAACTGCATGCCGACCGGAAGGGTCTTCTGCAGCCGCTGGAACTGCTCCTCCAGCGTGCTGCCCAGGCGCAGGATGTCACCGCCGTCCTTCATGGCCACGGCAATGCCGATGGCGTCCTCGCCCATGAAGCGCATCTTGGGCGCCTGCGGATCGGCGAAGCCGCGATGGATGGTCGCGATGTCGCCCAGCCGTACCGTGCGACCCTCGGCATGCACGGGAAACTCGGCGATGTCTTCCACCGATGCTAGTTGTCCGGTCACGCGCAGCTGCACGCGCTCGCCGGCCGTCTCGACGAAGCCCGCCGGCACCACCGCGTTCTGCTGCTTGAGCGCGTCCTGTACGGCGGACATGAACACCCCCAGCGTGGCCAGCCGGGTGTTGGAGATCTCGATCCAGACCTTCTCGTCCTGCAGGCCGACCAGGTCGATCTTGCCGACATCCGGCACCCGCTGGAGCTCCAGCTGGATGCGATCGGCATAGTCCTTCATCACCGCGTAATCGAAGCCTTTGCCGGTCAGCGCGTAAATGTTGCCGAAGGTGTCGCCGAATTCGTCGTTGAAGAAGGGCCCGACCGCCTCCGACGGGAGGGTGGCCCGAATGTCGCCCACCTTCTTGCGCACCTGGTACCACAGCTCGGGGATGTCCTTGGCGGGCATCGAGTCGCGCGCCATGAAGATGATCTGCGACTCTCCCGGGCGGGAGTACGAACGGATGAATTCGTACTCGCCGGTGTTCATCAGCGCTTTCTCAAGCCGCTCGGTGACCTCGCGCGAGACCTGCTCGGCCGTGGCGCCGGGCCACAACGTGCGCACCACCATCGCCTTGAAAGTAAAGGGCGGGTCTTCCGACTGGCCAAGATGACGGTAGGACCAGGCGCCGATGAGGGCCATCGCGATCATGGCGTAGAGCACGAGCGCGCGGTTGGTGAGTGCCCATTCGGAAAGATTGAAGCGACGCATGCGGAGTATCCGGTGGGATCAGGAGACCGGCGCGTGGCCGGGCAAGGCCTTGGGGAACCTTAGGGTGCGGGCGCCGGTGCGGCCGCCGCCGGAGGCCGGGCAAGCAAAGGTCGATTGGCACGGTCCACCGGCGTGACGGCCTGGCCTTCGCGCAGCAGATGCCCGCCTCCGGCCACGACCCAGTCGCTTGCGGTCACGCCGGACAACACCGGGACCTGGTCGCTGGCGTATTGGCCCACACGCACCGCACGCGAATGGAGTTTTCCGTCCGCGCGATCGACGATCCACACCGCGCTGCCACCTTGCGGCCCGCGCTGGATCGCCGTCATCGGCAATTGCAGGCCCGCGCCATCGGCCGCCGCCAGGTAGACCCGCGCGCTCTGCCCCAATTCGACCGCCGACAGCGCCTCCGGCGCCAACGCCACCCGGGTGGCATAAGTCCGCGTTTGCGAATCGGCCGCCGGCGCGATCTCGCGGATCGTGCCGGCCAAGCGACGCCCGGGGTGATTCCATAATTCCACCTCGGCCGGCTGGCCCACCGCGAAATGCTCGATGCCCGATTCCGGCAGGGCGATGGCGATCTCGCGTGCGCCATCGGCCGCCAGCGTGAATACCGTTTCGCCGGCGGCCACCACTTGGCCGGCCTCCGCCTGGCGGCTGGCAATCACGCCATCGACCGGCGCGACCAGGCGCGAATAGGCCTGTTGGTTGCGGGCCACTTCCAGCGTGGATCGCGCCGCCTCGACCTGGCTCTGGGCCGCCTTGTAGGCCGAGGTCTGCGCGTCGTAGGTGGAGCGACTTACCAATTGCTGTTCCACCAGCTTGCCGTAGCGCTGGTAGTCATCGCGGGCGCGCACCAGATCGGCCTGCGCCGAGGCGTACTGGGCCTGCGCGGATTGCGCTTGCAGCGCCAGATCCGAAGGATCCAGTTCGGCCAATACCTGGCCCTTGCGTACGCGCGCACCGGCATCGACCTCGCGCTTGACGAGGTGCCCGCCCACGCGGAACGACAGTGGGCTTTCTTCGCGGGCGTGCACTTCACCTGGGAAGGTCGCCATGCCTTGGGAGGAAACCGGCGCCGGCTGCACCACCAACACCGGCGGAGCGGTGGGCGGCGGCGCCTGCTTGCCGCCGCACGCGGCCAAAAGCAGCACGAACGTGCAGCCACCAATCCTTGAAGCAGTGCTCGGGCGCATCGGAAAATTCCGCAGTAAGAGGGGCGGCACACGGCCAGGTTAATAATGAACCTGCCGGTATAGTATAAATATAGAACCCGATGGTCTAGTATTCGAGGGATGTCGACCACGATCTCTCCCCAGCCCAAGGCAGCTGCCGGCAAAGGCAATGGACCCGGGCGACCCAAGGATCTGGGAAAACGCGCCGCCATCCTCAACGCAGCCAAGTCACTGTTCGTCGAACAGGGCTATGGCGGCGTCAGCATGGACGGCATCGCCGCCCTGGCAGGCGTCTCCAAACTGACGGTGTACAGCCACTTCGGCGACAAGGAGACCCTGTTCTCCGAGGCCATTCGGGCGCAGTGCCAGCAGATGATGCCCGACGACCTGTTCGAGCACGCGCCGCAAGGCCCCTTGCGCCAGCAGTTGGTCGATATTGGCCAGGCCTTTTTCGCCATGATCAGCTCTGAGGCCGCCCTGGCCACCCACCGCATGATGTTGGCGCCAGGCACCGGCGATGAGCACATTCGCGAGATGTTCTGGAACGCCGGCCCCCAGCGCATCCAGCAGTCGCTGGCCGACTTCCTGGCCGTCCGCACGCAGGCGGGCGAACTGGAGATCGCCGACCTGCCCCTGGCGGCCTCGCAGTTCTTCTGCCTGCTCAAGGGCGAGCTGCATCCGATGCTGATGTGTGGCGTCGGCAGCGCCCCCAGCGCAGCGGATGTGCGCCGCCACGTCGAATCGAGCGTGGACTTCTTCCTGCGCGCCTATGTGCCGCGCTGAGGCCCGGCCGGTGGTGGCGGTGACTTCCGGCACTGCGTGCCCCGGGCCTGTACAGGGATGCTACGACCGCGCCAGGCACCGGCGCGGGACCATAAACCGGCATCACGCCTTGCCCCACCGCCGCTCCGGCCCCGTTAAAATGCCTGCCCCACCGAGTTGGATGAGCTTCCCATGACGATCGATTTCACCCAGGCCCGCGAAAAGATGGTCGAGCAGCAGGTACGTCCCTGGGACGTGCTGGACCTGCGGGTGCTCGACGTCCTGGCGAAGCTGCCGCGCGAGGCTTTCGTGCCCGAGGCCTACCAGGCGCTGGCCTATGCCGACCTGGAGATCCCCCTGCCGGGCGGCCAGAAGATGATGAAGCCCGTCGTCGAAGGCCGCATGCTGCAAGCGCTGGAACTGCAGCCGGGCGAGGATGTGCTGGAGATCGGCACGGGCAACGGCTTTGCCGCCGCCTGCCTGGCCTCGCTGGCCCGCGAGGTGGTGAGCCTGGAAATCGATCCCGCCTTGGCCGCCAGCGCCCGTGCACGACTGGACGCGACCGGCCTGGGGACCAACGTGCGCATCGAAAACGTCGATGCGTTCGCGTGGCAAAGCGAGCGTCGCTTCGACGCGATCTGCGTCACCGGTGCGGTGGATTCGGTACCGACACAGTTCTTGCAATGGTTGCGCCCGGAGGGCCGCATGTTCGTCGTGCGCGGCCGCGCTCCGGTGATGGAAGCGGTCATCGTCCGCGCCGATGTCAACGGTTCGCGCGTCGAGTCGTTGTTCGAGACCGAACTCGCCTATCTCCAAGGCGCGGCCCCCACGCCTCAGTTCCAATTCTGAATCTCAAGGAAGCCCCAATGATTCGCCGATCCCTCGTCCTGGCGCTGGCCGCCGCCCTGTCACCGATGGCCGCGCAGGCTGCCGATCTGTTGCAGGTCTACGAAATGGCCCGCAATGGCGACCCGCAGCTGTCGTCTGCCGAATCGACGCGGCTCTACAACAAGGAAGGCGCGATCCAGGCCCGCGCCGCGCTGCTGCCGCAGCTCAACGGTGAAGCCTCGCTCAGCCGCGCACGTACCGAATACGACGGCATCAACGGCTCGGTGACCAGCAAAAGCCGCGACTACACGATCCAGGGTAGCCAGACGCTTTTCAACTGGAGCCAGATCGCCAACCTGCGTGCGCAGCGCGAACTGAGCAAGGCGGCTGACTTCGATCTGGATTCGGCCAACGACGACCTGATCGTGCGGACCTCGGCGGCCTACTTCAATGTGCTGGTCGCCATCGAGTCGCTGGCCGCGGCCGAGACCAACGAAGCAGCGGGCAAGAAGCAGTTCGACTACGCCGACAAGCGCCTGGAAGTCGGCCTGGCGCCGATCACCGACGTGCACGAAGCCCGCGCCCAGTACGACCAGGCACGCGCCGATACCATCGTGGCCCGCAATGACCTGAAAGATGCCTACCAGGCGTTGACGGAACTGACCGGCCAGCCGATCCCCAGCCTGCGCTCGCTGCCGGACGATTGGCGTCCGGAAGTGCCGGCCAAATACGCCGATGTCGAGGAACTGGTCAGCACCGCGGTCGCCAACAACCCTGCGCTGCAGGCGCAGGAACTGAGCGTGTCGGCCGCCGAATCGAGTGTGTCGGCAGCCCGCGGTGGACATTATCCGACCCTCAACCTGGGTGGCAGCTGGGGCAAGAGCGCCCAATGGGGCGATTCGACCGGTTCCGGCGGCCTCACCCCGGACACGGAAACCAACAGCATCGGCCTGACGCTGTCGGTGCCGATCTTCTCGGGCGGCGCCACGCAGTCCCAGGTGCGACAGGCTTTGGCGACGCGCGACATCCAGCAGGACACCTACGAGCAGCAGAAGCGGGCGCTGGATCGCAATACCCGCAACGCCTATCAGGACCTGACCGCCGGCATCAGCGCCGTGGAAGCGCGTCGCCTGGCCGTCGTGTCGGCCAAGGCCGCGTTCGACGCCTCGCAGGTCGGCCTGGAAGTCGGTACCCGTACCGTGCTGGACGTGGTGCAGAACCAGCGCACCTTGTTCCAGGCGCAGCTGGCCTACGTGCAAGCGCGCTACAACTTCCTGCAGAGCCGCCTGCTGCTGGGCAACTCCACGGGCCAGCTGGACGTCGCCGATCTCCAGGACATCAATCGCATGCTGACCGAAGATGCGGCCTCGCGATTGCAGAACCCGCCCGATACCACCGGGCGCCAGTAAGCCTTGAGGCAGTGAAACGAAAGGCGGGCTATGCCCGCCTTTTTTCATGGGATTGGCCAGGTGGCCGCACGCGTCGACGCGCTCCGCCGAATAGCCGGTAGCGCGAAGGGTCCAAGCCATCGCGCCCAGCGGCGGGACGACACTCGTGCGATCCCTGGACGCCCCCCGCTAGTCCTGCGGATCGTCCGTCGAGTCGCCCGCGACTGCCGGCAAGTGCGGCGCGATGTGCACCAGCGTGCGGGCCACCGCACCGCGCCCATTGGCCACCAGCGCCAGCCCCGCCTCGCGCATCGCCTGGCGCGCGACCGGGTCGGCCATCAATCGATGCAGTGACTGGCAAACCTGTTCGGCGTCCTCGCAGATCTCCACCGCGCCGGCTTCGCGCATCCGACGGGAGATCTCTGCGAAGTTGTGCAGATGCGGCCCGGTCACGGCCGGGGTACCCACCGCGGCCGGTTCCAACAAATTGTGGCCACCGATGGCCTGCAGACTGCCGCCCACGAAGGCGACCTCGGCGCAGGCATAAAAGGCCATCAATTCGCCCAGCGTGTCGATCACGAACACGTCCGTGTCGCCTTGCGGCCATTGCTGATGGCGCCGCGTAGCCACCGCCATGCCCTGTTCGCGCATCAAAGCCTCGACCTTACCGAAGCGCTCGGGATGGCGAGGCGCCCACAGCAACAGCAGGTCGGGAAATTCGTTGCGCAGGTGCCGATGGATGTCGGCCACCGCCAGTTCTTCCCCTTCGTGGGTGCTGGCGGCGATCCATACCGGCCGCTGCGCGGCCACGTGGCTACGGAACTGCGCAACGAACTCGGCCAAGTGTTCGGGCACGGCGATGTCGAACTTCAGGTTGCCTAGTGCGACCACCTGGTCGGCACGTGCGCCAAGCCGCACGAAACGTTCGGCATCGGCCTGGGATTGCGCGGCCACGCAGGTGACCGTGCGCAAGGCGCGGCGGATCAACGGGGCGAGCACGCGGTAGCCACGCAGCGAGCGCGCCGACAGCCGCGCATTGAGGATGTAGACCGGGATGTGCCGATCGCGGCAGCCGAACAACATGTTCGGCCACAGCTCGGTTTCCAGGATCAGCGCCAGGCTCGGCCGGAAATGCCCGAGGAACCGCCCCACGCTGCCGGGCACATCGTAGGGCAGGTAAACGTGTTCGACCGCCTCGCCCCAGATCGACCGCACGCGTTCGGAACCGGTCGGCGTGATCGTGGTGATGACCCAGCGGATGTCCGGGCGTTGCGCGCGCAGCGCGTTGACCAGCGGTGCGGCGGCATTGACCTCACCGACGGACACTGCGTGCAGCCACACGCGCGGCCGGCCGGTGGCATGCGGATACGAGGCATAGCGCTCGTTCCAGCGATTGAAGTATTCGCGCACCCGAAAACCCCGCCACACCAGGTGGTAGACGGTGATCGGCAACAGGACATACAGCAGGGCCGAGTACAGCCCGCGCAACAGCCATTCGACAGGGTCTTTCCGCATCGGGGAAGGATACGCGGCCCCCGTGGCCGGCGCGACGCAGGCACCAGGCCAACTGCCCTGCCCGCCATCCCTTAGAATTGGCGCCATGTCCGAGGCTCCCGACGTCGCCATCCGCCCTTCCCTGCTGAAGCCAGCGCACTGGCCGATGTATTTGGCACTGGCCGTCATGGTGATGGCGGGCCGGCTGCCCTGGCTGTTGCAGCGCGCGATCGGGCGCGGCGTCGGTTGGATCGCCATGCATGCCGCCGGCACCCGTCGACGCGCCGCCGAGGTCAACCTGCTCAAGTGTTTTCCCGAGCAGGACGATGCGTGGCGCGCCCGACTGCTGCGCGACAGCTTCGATGCGCTCGGCGTGGGGTTGTTCGAATTCGCGCGCGCCTGGTGGGGGAGCATCGATGCGATCCGACCGCGGGTGCAGATCGAAGGGGTCGAACACTTGCACCGGTTGCAGGCCGAAGGTCGCGGCGTGCTGCTGGTCTCCGGCCACTTCATGACCCTGGAAATGTGCGGTCGCCTGCTGTGCGACCACATACCGCTGGCCGGCATGTACCGCCGCCACCGCAATCCGGTGTTCGAATGGGCGGCCAAGCGTGGCCGGCTGCGCTATGCGAGCGCGATGTTCGCCAATGAAGACCTGCGCGCCACCATCAAGCACCTGAAGAAGGGCGGCTTCCTCTGGTATGCGCCCGACCAGGACATGCGCGGCAAGGACACGGTCTTCGTGCCGTTCTTCGGCCACCCGGCCGCGACGATCACCGCCACCCACCAGCTGGCGCGGCTGACCGGCTGCGCGGTGGTGCCGTATTTCCATCGTCGCCAGGGCGGCGACTACGTGCTGCGGGTGGGCGAGCCGCTGGCCGATGTGCCGTCCGACGACGTGATTGCCGATACCGCCAAGGTCAATGCGGCGATCGAGGACATGGTGCGCGAAGCGCCGGACCAGTACCTGTGGATCCATCGCCGGTTCAAGCGCCAGCCTGGCGGCCGCAGCAAGTTCTACGAATAGCCGCCCGTGGTCAGGCCCTGGCCGCAGGCGATGGGGGGTCTTCGTTGAGCAGGGCGCCGGCGAACAGTCCGGCCAACATCAGGGTCAAGCCACCCCAGAACGACGAATAGAACGCCAGGTGCGTGTTGAGCGGGAACACCGTCACCAGCAGCGCGACCATCGCCGGTCGTGCCTGCGCGCGTGCCGCTTTGCTCGAAAAATGCCACGCGCGCCAGGCCTGCGCAGCGCCGGCCAGCCATAGCAACAGACCGACCAGGCCGGTCTCGGCCAGGATCTCCAGCAGGATCTGGTGGGCATGGAAGGCCGGCCCATCGCCCCAGGCGGGCACTTTGCCCGGTGCGGGATCGCAGGCCGGATACGCCTCGCGGAACCCACGCGCGCCCACGCCGTTGAGCGGATGTTCGCGGACCATGCACAACGCTGCGCCCCAGATCTGCGCGCGGCCGGACAGCGCCGCATCGACGCCTGCGTGGTCGGCGGTGAGCATGGCTTCGGTGCGGTGCACGCGCTCGCGCAACTGCGGGGACAGGTAGAACAACGCCACCAACGAGATCAGCGCGGCGCCCGCCACCAGCGCCATGCCGCGGCCACCGATCAACCGCCAGCCCGAAAACAACACGACCAGCAGATACGTCAGCCAGGCGGCCCGCGAGCCTGCCAGTGCGATGACGATGCCGGCCGCCAGTGCAGCCAGCGCCCACGCGACCCGTCCGCGCGTGGCGGCGGCGAACAGCAGGAAAGGGGTCAGGCTGGCCAGTGTCTGCCCGAACTTGAGATTGCAGGGCCCCAGGACACCACCCAGCCGATCGGCCGCGGCGACTTCCGACGGGGTGCACAGCCCGTGTCCGCTGATCGCCCATTTGAGCTGGTCCAGGCACCAGAACAAGGGACTGACGCCGGTGGCCGCCTGGACGAGCGCATCCAGCGTCCAGACGCCGCCGATGATGGCCAACCCGTTGAAGGTGCGCCGGCGGCGGGCCGGATTGGACACCGCGATCGCGCACAACCACATGAAAGGCAGGTAGCGCAGATCCGAAGCCGACTTGCGCAATGACAACGACACGTCCACCGCATCGAACGCCGACAGCACTTCCGGCAGCCAATAGGCGAAGAACAGCACGCTGGTCAGCGCCCATGCCGCCCCGCTGAGCAGTTGCGTGCCGCCCTGGAAGCGCCGTCGCAGCAGGCGCCACGCGGCGAACAGCGCGCCCAGCGACAACACGGTTTCGGCCAGCCCAGGCGTGGGCCACAGCGCGACGAAGACGATGATCCATAGCGGCGCCCGACGCCCGGCGTCGGCAGGCAGCGGCGCGGGAAGACTGGGCTCAGCGGCGGAGTTCGTCATAGACCTTCAGCGTGCTGGCCTGCATGGCCTGCAGCGTATAGGGAAGCGTGGCCGGCGGGTGCGGTGGCTGGTCCAGCAGACGGGCCGCCGCCTGCGCCAGCGCCTGCGCATCGAAGGGCGCCACCGCGCCCGCGGGCTGCAATTGGTCCAACAGTTCGCCCACGCCACCGTGGCGCCAACCCAGCACCGGTCGCCCCACCGCCAGTGCCTCGACGACCGTGCGCCCGAAGGCTTCCGGCTTGCGGGACAGCTGCAGAACCAGGTCACTGGCGGCGTAGGCGTCGGCGATTCGGTCCGTCGGGGCGGTGAGGCAGACCGCCTGGGCCACGCCCAGGCGCAGTGCCTCGGCTTCGAGCTCCAGCAGATAATCCTCGCGGCCTGCTTCGCGGGCGCCGGGCAGCCACAACATCGCAGGCCGCCCCGACCGGCGCAGTGCCGCCAGCAGCTGCAGGCCGTCGGCATGGCCTTTCAGGCGGGTGCCGCGTCCGGGCAACAACAACAGGGGCGTGTCGTCGGCCAGGTCGGGAATCCACTCTCGCGCCCAGGCGCGCGCGCGCGGATCCGGGCGGAAGCGACGCGGGAACTGCGCGATGTCGATGCCGCGCGGGATGGTGCGCAACTTGCCGGGATCGGTGCGGGGGTAGTGTTCAAGGACGTAGTCGTTGACGGTGCGGGACACGCAGATCACGCGCTCGCCGTAGGTCATCACGCCGCTGTAGCGACCCGGTGAATTGAGCCCGTGCACGGTCGTGACGAAGCGCGGGCGGGTCGCGGCCGGCAAGCCTGCCAGTGCGTGCCAGGCGAGCCAGGCAGGCAGGCGCGAGCGCGTATGCACGATGTCGGCGCCCAGATCGAGGAACAGCCGCCTCAGCGCGGGCACGTGCCGCAGCGTCCACAGCGACTTGCGGCCGATGTCCAGGGTGATGTGTTCGGCGCCCAGGGCCAGCAACGAAGGCAGCAAGCGCCCGCCAGCGGAGATGACCACGGCCCGATGCCCGGCGCGAACCAACGCGTCGGCAATCTCAAGGGTGGAACGCTCGACGCCGCCGGACTGCAAGGCCGGCAGCAGTTGCACCACGGTCAGGCGGTGCATGCCGGATGGATCAGTCGACCAAGACGAAGACAGCGCCGCAGTACGGACACTTGGCTTCCTGGTTCGGTTCGTCTTCGATCGGCAGGTAAACCCGGGGGTGCGAGTTCCACAACACCATCTCCGGCGTCGGGCAGCTCAGCGGAAGCTCGCCGCGGTGCACGTTGTAGCGCTTCTCGGCGTTGGCGGGCGCGGTGGCGGTATGGCTCATGGCGGCACGTAGGGGGGGAATCGGACTACGCAATTCTACCGCGCTGTTGGGGTGTCGGGTGACGATGTGGTCACGGGCTCTGTGGGCGGGGGTTTTTAAGTGGGTTGCGGGGCCCCGTCTGTCGGGTGGTGGGTTGCGGTTCGGCGGGCCGTTGCTGTCGGCCTTCTCCCTTTCTTTGGCGCTTTTAGATCGCGGCTTGCGAGTTGGGGTTTTTTTGTTGTGGGCGCGGTGGGTGTTTGGCGGTTGGTTTTAGTGGCTTACGGTGCGGGCCCCGTCCTGCCGGGATGGTGGGTCGCGGTTCGAGCGGCCATCCATGGCCGCACTCACCGCCGTGGGCCATCCATGGCCCACTGACCCACCACCCCGACAGGACGGCGCAAGGCGCGTGATTTTTACGGCTTCGATCAATACGCGCCGGGGGAGGGGGAGAGAAGAGCGGCGTCCCGACTGTCGAGACGATCTGTCAGGCATGCGCTCACGTCACCGAAGCCGTGAGGCGCCAGATTGCGATGGCAATCGGGGGCTCTGCTCTGCTCTTCCCCTCCCCCACCCCGGCGCGTCTATATCGAAGTGGGGAACTCAACGCGCCATGCGCCGAGCTGGCGGGGTGGTGGGTCAGTGGGCCATGGATGGCCCACGGCGGTGAGTGCGGCCATGGATGGCCGCTCGAACCGCGACCCACCATCCCGGCAGGTCGGGGCCCGCACCGTAAGTACTTAAAACCAACCGCCCAAACCCACCGCGCCCTCAACAAAAACCCAACTCGCAAGCCGCGACCACCGCCCCACGGGAAACGGGAGAGCGCCGATCCTCCAAACGAAAAACCCCACCTTCCAGGCCGCCTGGGCACCGCGCCCACCCACCCGCCGTCCTAGAATGCCCCCATGAACAGCACCCCCGAAAGCCACCTCATCCACGGCCGCCGCCAGCGCCCCAATGGACCCGTCCCGGTCGACGTCATCACCGTGCAATCGCAACTGGTCTACGGACACGCCGGCAATAGCGCCGCCGTGCCCCCGATGCGCGCGCTGGGCCTGCGCGTGGCCGAAGTGCCGACCACGCTGCTGAGCAATGCGCCGTTCTACGACACCTTGCGCGGTCGCGTGTTGCCGGCCGACTGGCTGGCCGAACTGCTCGTCGGGGCCAGCGAGCGCGGCCTGACCTCGCGTGCGCGCATGCTGGTGTCCGGCTACTTCGGCAGCCTCGCCAATGGCGAGGCCTTCGCCGATTGGCTCGAGCGCGAACAAGCGGGCGCGCCGCAGATGCGTTACTGCCTGGATCCGGTGATCGGAGACACCCACACCGGTCCTTATGTCGAAGCCGGCCTGGAACATGTCTTCGCAGAACGGCTGCTGCCGCGGGCCTGGCTGGTGACACCCAATGCGTTCGAACTCGGGCGTCTCACCGGTCTGCCCAGCCTGTCGCAGGACGATGCGATCGTCGCCGCGCGCGTGCTGCTGGCGCGTGGCCCGCAGTGGGTGCTTGCCCATAGCGTGGCCGGTGAGCCGGGACAGTTGGTGACACTGGCCGTGAGTCGCGACGCCCTCTATCGCTGGACTACTCCGCACCTGCCGGTGGACGTGGCGGGCACGGGCGATGTGCTGATGGCACTGCTGGTGGGCTTCTTGCTGCGTGACGAGTCGTTCGAAGTGGCGGTGAGCCGTGCGCTGGCTGGCGTGCACAGCGCGCTGGAGGCCACGCTGGCGGCAGGATTCGAAGAGTTCGATGTGCTGGCGGCGGCGCCGGCCGCACTGTCGCCGCCTGACCGCTTCGTGGCCGAGCGCCTGGCATGACGAACACGCCGGTGGTGGGCATCGTGGGCAGCGCGGGCGCCTATGGGCGGTGGTTGGCGCGTTTCCTGCGCGAGCGCATGGGCCTGCGGGTGGTGGGCCAGGATCCGGCCGATCCCGATTCGCTCGATGAACGCGACCTGCTGGCACAAGCACAAGTCATCGTGTTCTCCGCGCCGATCCGGCTGACCGCCTCCTTGATCGAACGCTACGCCGCGTTGGCCGGCGGAAGCGAGCACGGGCAGTTGTGGCTGGACGTCACTTCGATCAAGCAGGCGCCGGTCGCGGCGATGTTGGCCTCGCACGCGGAAGTCGCCGGGCTGCATCCGATGACCGCACCGCCCAAGGCGCCCACGCTCAAGGGACGCGTGATGGTGGTCTGCGAGGCGCGCGTTGAACGCTGGCGCCCGTGGTTGCAACAGTTGTGCACGGCCTTGGAAGCGCAGTGCGTGCCCGCCACGCCTGAGCACCACGACCGCGTGATGGCGCTGGTGCAGGGGCTCGTGCATGCCACCCATCTGGCCCAGGCCGGGGTGCTGCGTGGCTATGCGCCGGTGCTGGGCGAACTGCAGGCCTTGATGCCGTTCCGCTCGTCGTCGTTCGAAATGGATGCGGCGGTGATGACGCGCATCCTCTCGCTCAATCCCAGCATCTACGAGGACATCCAGTTCGGCAATCCGCACGTGCCGGAAATGCTGGATCGACTACTGGACCAGCTGGGCGGGTTGCGCAGGCTGGTGGCCGAGGGCGACGAAGCGGCGCGATCGCAGTTCCGGCAGCAGTATTTGCTGGACAACCGCCACGCGCTGGCGCCCACGACGTTGGCCGAAGGAAACTACAACTATGAGCGGATCGGCTATCTGCTGGCCGATCTCACCCAGCCGCGCGCAATCAGTGTGCACTTGCCGGCGGACCGTCCCGGATCGCTGCGGGCGCTGCTGCATGTGTTCGAGCGGCACGGTGTGAGCCTGGATTCGATCCACTCATCGCGCACGCCGGAAGGTGAGGTGCATTTTCGCATCGGGTTCGCGGCAGACAGCACCTCGGAGGCGCTGGATTCGGCGGCGCGGGAAATCGATGGAAGCGGGATTGGCAAGGTCTTGCTGGAAGCAGGTTGAGGCGTGGCTGTGGCGACAGGCGATGGGTGCCGCAGCGATCACGCGTGGCGGAGTCGTGCGGGCCACGCCTTGCCCCAGGCTGACCCCTCCCAGTTCACCTGGCGCCTTACCCGACGCAACGAGCGGGCTGCACTGC
>DASWQJ010000116.1:0-17241 GCA_036403795.1 Stenotrophomonas sp. | reverse complement strand
GTCGGGACGCCGCTCTTCCCTCCCCCCTCCCCCGGCGCGTATTGATCGAAGCCGTAACAACCACGCGCCTTGCGCCGTCCTGTCGGGGTGGTGGGTCAGTGGGCCATGGATGGCCCACGTGCGGTGAGTGCGGCCATGGATGGCCGCTCGAACCGCGGCCCACCATCCCGGCAGGGCGGGGCCCGCACCGTAAGTACTTAAAACCAACCGCCCAAACCCACCGCGCCCTCAACAAAAAACCCAACTCGCAAGCCGCGATCACAAACGCCCAGGCAAACAAAGCGCCAGGAAAAGAGGCGAAGGCGCAAAAAGAAAAACCCCGCCGAAGCGGGGTCTCCCAATACTGCGTACCGCGCAGAACGCGCCGCTCGTGATCAGAACTTGTAGTTGATCGAAGCAGCCAGCACGTCGCCATCCACCTGATAGCTGCCGACCAGGCTGGAACTGGTGGCCGAGAGCTCATTGATGTTCGGGTCGCTGGTGAACAGATGGGTGTAGCCCACGTTCAACTCCATCGCGTCCGTGGCGGCGTAGGTCATGCCCAGCGACAGCCACTTGCGGGTGGTGTCGGGCACGCGCACGTCGCGGTGGGCGTCGGTGGTCGGGGTCTGGTCATAGGCCAGGCCGCCACGCAGCGTCACCTTGTCGTTGAGCTGGAAGTCCGCACCAATCGACGCGAACGTGGTGTCGCGGTAGGAGAAGTCCAGGATCGAGTCGGGCTGGTTGGACGAATAGTCGATGGTGACCTTGTCGAACTTGCTCCACGCGGTGCGGCTCACGTCAGCCATCAGCGACCACTGCTCGTTGAACTTGTGGGTGAAGCTGATGGTGGCGCTGGCCGGCAGGGTGATCGTGGCGCGGCCGTCGGCGTCGACGAACGTACCCGGCGCGGCGACGGCCAGCACCGCGGCAGCATTGCCCGGCACGGTGAAGTCGGCAGTGCCGTTGGTGATCTTGTGCTCGACTTCGCCGCGGTAGGTCAGGCCGATGTGGGTGTTCTCATCGATGCTGAAGAGGCCACCCAGGGTGTAGCCGACTTCGGTGCTGTCGCCTTCGATGCGCAGGCCGCCATCGGCGCTGCCCGGTGCAAAGCCCGGAACGCGACGGCTGTACAGGATCGTGCCGAAGTCCAGTGCGTTGGACAGGTCCACGTCCAGGCGCTCGGCAAACACGTTCACGCCGAAGGACACGTACGGATTGACGTCGTAGGAGAACGCGAAGCCGGCGTCGATCGCCTGCAGCTCGGTCTTGATGCCCTGGTAGCGGCCGACCCAGTCGCGGTCGTATTCGGTCTTGAAGCCGAACGGCACGGTCAGCAGCGCACCGAGGTGCATGTTGTCGTTCTCACCGAACGGCAGGTGCAGGTACGCCGCCGGGACCGGAGCGATCATGCCGGCGTCGCCGCCGTTGCCGCCCGACACCGGCGCGCCGGTACCCGGACCGGTCGGACCGACGTAGCGGCCGCTGCCTTCGAAGTCGGCCGAGAAGCTGATGGCACTGACGTCGAACTGGAACTGGCGACCTTCAAGCTGGCGCATGCCAGCCGGATTGACCGCCACGATCGAGGCGTCGCCCGGGGCGCTTGCCGAGCCGGCAAACGCGCGGCCCAGGCCCTTGGCACTGTTTTCCTTCAGCTGGAAGGCCGCACCGTGTGCTTGGCCCATCGCCAGCGCACCGGCGATGCCGATGGCCAACGTCGTAAAACGGGTAATGGTGGAAAAATTGGACATGGCTTGCTGCTCTCCGGTAAGACTTTGTAATTGTCTGTGAAGCGCCTGCGCCCGCGTAGTCTGAAGACCCGCGTGACGCGCCGGAGACCCCTCCCGGACATACGACGCCGTATGCAGTATACCTACCTGAGTTAACCTAACAATAACGTCTCGGGCGCTTACCAGACGGTGGGCGTTCAGCCCGGTGAAACCGTTTTCTGGACCGCCAAGCCGACTTCGCATGTTCATTTCCTTACCGCCCCGCAAGAAGTCCTCGCTCCGCTGGGCCGTGCCGTTGCTGTTCGCGGCGATGTGGATCGCGTTCCTGTGGTCGATTTCCCGGCCCGACGAGGCCCGCTCCACGCTGTGGCTGGATTGGGGCGCGCTGTCACGCGGCCGGCTGGCGGCGGCGGACTGGTGGGCGGCGTTGAAGGACGGCAGCGTGCTGCGGTTGTTCACGGCGCTGTTTCTGCACGCCGACTGGTCGCACTTGCTGGGCAACCTGGTGTTCCTGCTGATCTTCGGCTTGCCGGCCGAGCGCTTCCTGGGCTCGTGGCGGCTACTGCTGTTGTTCCTGCTGGGCGGTGCGGCCTCGAACCTGGCGGCGATCTACGTGCTAGGCAATCCGGACCAGGTGATCATCGGCGCCTCTGGCGCGGTGTCGGCGTTGATCGGGACTTACCTGGCGCTGTTTCCAGGCGCCAAGCTGGGGGTGGTGCTGCCGCTGGGCCTGTTCCTGGAATTCATCCGCATGCCGGCGCCGCTGTTGATTGGCGCCTGGGCGCTGCTGCAGGTGGTGTTTGCGCACATCGGCCCGGCGTTTGGCATGGTCGCCTGGTCGGCGCATATCGCCGGCTTCCTGTTCGGCGTGGGGTACGGGCTGTGGGTTCGCGCGGCGATCGCGCGGCGATTGCGCAAACGGCACGGTTTCTGAGCCGGTCGTCAGTGGTATCCCTATAATCTCGCCATGGCTAAACCGCTTTACAAAGTAACGTTCCTCAATCACGGCAAGGTCTACGAGTTGTATGCACGGCACGTGGCGGGCAGCCACCTGTGGGGCTTCAACGAGATTGGCGAGTTGGTGTTCGACGTGCACGACGGACTGGTCATCGACCCGACCGAAGAACGCCTGCGCGAGGAGTTCGGCAACACGCGCGTGCTGCACCTGCCGATCCAGAGCATCGTGCGGATCGAGGAAGTGGAGAAGAAGGGGCAGTCGGCGATTCGCGATGCGGCCACCGGCGAGAGCGTGGTCACGCCGTTCCCCATGCCGGGCAAGCCGCGCTGAAACGCTGATGCGCATCGTCATCCCCGAGCACTACCCGACGGCCGTGGCGACGCTGGACCTGCTTCGGCAAGCTGGCCGCCCACGAGGTCCGCTTATTGACCG
Source organism: Stenotrophomonas sp. (assembly GCA_036403795.1). GTDB lineage: Bacteria > Pseudomonadota > Gammaproteobacteria > Xanthomonadales > Xanthomonadaceae > Stenotrophomonas_A. The sequence goes on along the minus strand of DASWQJ010000116.1, from coordinate 14,142 downwards.
CGCCATTGCATGTGCCGGCCTTTGCGGCGGGTGCGCCGCTCAACCTCGCCAACCCGCAGGTACTCGACTTCCCGTGAGCGCGCACGGGCTGGCGTCCGCCGCGCCCGCGCAAGGGCGGGCGGTAGCGGCGGCCGGGTTACGGTTTGTCGGCGTCGGCCGGGGGCTTGGCCGGTGCGGGGGTCTTCGGTGCCGGCGTCTTCGGCACGTCCGCCGGCAGGTCCGGCTTGGCATCGACCGGCTTGGCAGGTGATTCCGGCATGGCACCGGCAGGGGCCGGCACGACGGGTTCACCCGCTGGCTTGGCGGTTGGCTTGGTTGCCGGCTTGGCGGTGGTCTTGGGCTTTGCAGCGGCTGCCTTCGCGTTGGCCTTGGCCACCGAACCGGGATGCTTGAGTTCGGCCAGCGCCGAGGTGATCGGCTCATCGCCCGGCAGGACGTCGCCGGCGCTGTAGCCTTCGGCCCCTTCGTCGTCGCCGCGCAGGTGTCCCGGTAGCGTCGCCTCGCTGTAGTCGACCAGCGAGGCCGGTGCATCGCGTTCGCGCTCAGGCGTCAGGACCACGTCGGGCACGATGCCGCTGGCCTGGATGGACTTGCCGCTGGGGGTGTAATACCGCGCGGTGGTCAGCTTGACCGAATCGCCGTTGTCCAGCGGCAGCACGGTCTGCACCGAGCCCTTGCCGAACGTGCGGCTGCCGATGATGCGTGCGCGCTGATTGTCGCGCAGCGCGCCGGCCAGTACCTCGGAGGCGCTGGCCGAGCCGGCATCGACCAGCACGACCACCGGTACGCCGCCGAGCATGTCGCCCGGCGTGGCCTCGAACTTGGCGTCGCTGATGGAGATGCGCCCGCGCGTGCTGACAATCGTGCCCCTGTCGAGCAGGTCGTCGGCCACCTGCACGGCGGCGGTCAGCAGTCCACCGGGATTGCTGCGCAGGTCGAGCACCAACCCGCGAAGTTTGCCGCCGGCCTGCTTTTCCAACGCATCCAACTGCTTGCGGAAATCGGTGCCGGTGTCGGCCTGGAAGGTGCTGATGCGGACGTAGCCATAGCCCGGCTCGAGCATCCGGCTGCGCACGCTGGCCACGCGGATGGTCTCGCGGGTGACGCTGACGTCGAGGGGTTTGTCGCGCCCTTCGCGCAACAAGGTGAGGCGTACCGTCGAGCCCGGCTTGCCGCGCAAGGGTTCCATGGCCTCGATGTTGGCGATCGGCTTGCCATCGATGGCCACGATCACATCGCCGGCGCGAATGCCGGCGCGGGCGGCCGGCGTGTCATCGATGGGGGCGATGACCTTGAGGGTGTTGTCCTGCTGCTGAAGCAGTTCCACGCCGATGCCGTCGTAGGCACCGGTGGCCTGTTCGTCGAAGGCCTCGGCGTCTTCCTTGTCGAAATAGGTGCTGTGCGGATCCAGGTCCAGCAACAGGCCGCGGATGGCCGACTGCATGAGCTTCTTGTCGTCGACCGGATCCACGTAGGCCTGCTTGACCGCGTTGTAGACGGCCACGTAGCGGCGGATCTCCTCCAGCGGCAACTTCGAACTCGACGATTCGCTGGCGTCGGGATCGTCGGCGGTGCCGGCGGCGGGCGGCGCAGGCACGTCCTGGGACCAGGCGGTCATCGGCGCGAGCGCCAGCAACAGGGCGGCAGACAGGACGACTTGGCGCATGAAGCACTCCGTGGCGGAAACGACCGCCGCGGCGCGACGATGCATCGGATTATGCGCGAAGCCCCGTTGATTTCCCGTGGCGCGCATCGGCGGGCCACGGGTTTGCGTTCATGGCGGGCACCGCCCCTGCCCGCCTCAGCGCCGCTGCAGCCAGGAGGCCGGATCGACCGGCTGGCCGTTGCGGCGCAATTCGAAGTACAGCGCCGGGGTGCCCTGCCCACCGGAATTGCCGACACGCGCCACGGTCTCGCCGCGCTTCACGCTGGCGCCGGCATCGCGCAGCAGGGTGTCGTTGTGCGCGTAAAGACTCATGTAGCCGTTGCCGTGATCGATGATGAGGATCATGCCGTAGCCGGTCATCCAATCGGAGAACACCACTGTGCCGTCGGCCACGGCGGTGACGGGGCTGCCGCTGGACGCACCGATCAGCACCCCGTTGCTGGTGCGTCCGTCCGGCATGCGTCCGCCATAGCGTGCCAGCAGGTTGCCCGATGCCGGCCAGCCCAGCCCGCCCACCTTGGGGGCCGGTGCGTTGGCGACTACCTTGGGCGGCGTCTTGCCGCCACTGCGATTGCCGGGCTTGGCCTGGGCGGCGGCTTCCGCCGCGGCGCGCTTGGCCGCGGCACGGCGATCGGCCTCGGCGCGGGCGGCCGCCGCGCGCAGGTTGGCCAGCAGGGTTTCCAGTGCTTTGGTGTCCTGGCCCAGCGCCTTCTCGCGATCGCTGCGTTCCTGATAGCGGTCCTCCAGGTTGGCCACCGTGGAGGCGCGCTGTTTGCGCACCTGCGCCAGGTCGCGTGACTGGTCGCGCTGCTGCTGGCGCGACTGGTCCAGCGCGGTGCGCTTTTCCTGGATGTCGCGCTCGAGTTCGTCCAGCGCGGCCAGTTCCACCGACAGGGCCTGGATGCGCCGTGCACGCTCCTGCTGGATGTAGCGATGGTAGGCCAGCAAGCGGGCAGCGTCGGCGCTGGTGTCCTGCGACAGCAGCAGTTTGAGCGGCGCGTTGTCGCCGATCTGATAGGCGGCACGCAACAACTCGGCCAGCTCGGTGCGTTGCTGGGCCAGGCCCTGGCGCATCTGGCCGCGACGGACCTGCAGTTGCGCCAGTGATTGTTCCTGCTCGCGCAGGGCCGCCTCGGTCTGGCTGAGGGTGCGTGCGGTACGGGCGACCTTCTCGTCGGCCTCGCGCAGCTGTCGCGAGGCTTCGCCGCGCTGGCCTTCCAGCTTGCGCCGCTCCTTGCCGATGTCGCGCAGCTCGGCGCGCATCTGCCGGAGTTTGCGCTCGGTCTCGCGCTGCGACTGGGCCGCGGCGGGTGCCGAGGCCAGCCCGCCCGCCCAGGCCAGGGCCAGCGCGATGAGCGCGAAGCGGCACAGGCGGGTGGTCGCACGAAGGAAGCGTTGGGCGCGGGGCTGGATCAAGCGGGAAGGTCCAGTGACTTCAGGCAGGTGCGGATTGTAGCCAAGCGTGATCCCATCCATCTTCAGCCATTGAAGCCGCCTGGGGCGGGAGGTTCGCATGAAGCGTCGTCAACTCGCATTGCTGGTGGGTCTGGTCCTGGCCGCGGGTGCCGCCTGCGCCTCGGAACAGGACGTGAGCAAGGTCAATGGCCGCATCACCGCCGAGGCTGGGCAACAGTATGGCGACCTGGACACGGTCAATGGCGGCATCAGCATCCGCGATGGCGCCACCACCGGCGACGCCGACACCGTCAACGGCGGCATCGACGTGGAGGCCAATGCCCGCACCGGCAGCCTGTCCACGGTCAATGGCAGCGTCAATGTCGGGCGCAAGGTGGTCATCCAGGGCGGCATCGAAACGGTCAACGGCAGCGTGTTCATCGATCGCGGCAGCGAACTGCGCGACGGGGTGGAGACGGTCAACGGCAGCATCGGCCTGGTTGGCGCGCGCCTGGGCAAGGGCATCGAGACGGTCAACGGGGACATCACGGTGGGCGTGGATTCGCGCGTGGCCGGTGGAATCGAAGTCCACAAACCCAGTTTCAACCTGTCCTTCAAGCCCTCGCGCAAGCCGCGCGTGATCGTCGGCCCGAACGCGGTGGTCGAAGGCGCGCTGGACTTCGAGCGCGAGGTGAATCTCTACGTGCACCGCACTGCCAAGATCGGCACGGTCAGCGGAGCGACCGCGCAGATGTACGACGGGGACGTCGCGCCGGAGAAGTAAGCCTCGGCGCTGGTTAGAATCGGGCTCCCGGTTACCGCAAGGGTGCTAACGATGTCCCGCAAGATCCTGTTGTGCCTGGCCGCTGCCACTGCGCTGGCGGCCTGCAAGCGAGAGCCGGCCCCTGCGCCGGCTCCCGCGCCCGAAGCGCCGGTTGCCACCGCGTCGGCCGCCCCCGCCAGCAACCATGCCTTTGCCAGCGATATCAACGCCGGCGACTTTGGCGAGCTGGTCAAGACTTTGGCTTCGGACGACTTTGAAGGTCGTGGTCCCGGCACGGCCGGCGAACAGAAGACCGTGGAGTACATCCGCGACCAGATGCAGCGCATCGGCCTGCAGCCCGGCAACGGCGACAGCTGGTTCCAGGACGTGCCGATGATCGAAACCACCGCCGATGACGCGACGATGCCCAAGCTGACCTCTGCTGGCCAGACGCGCGACCTGAAGTTCGGCACGGACATCGTGGTCGGTACCCGTAGCGGGCAGCCGGAAGTGAAGATCGACAACAGCGAACTGGTCTTCGTGGGCTATGGCGTGGATGCGCCGGAGCAGAAGTGGAACGACTACGCCGACCAGGACTGGAAGGGCAAGACGGTGGTGATGTTCGTCAACGATCCGGGCTTCCACACCGGCGATGACAAGCTGTTCGAAGGCAAGCGCATGACCTATTACGGGCGCTGGACCTACAAGTTCGAAGAAGCCGCACGCAAGGGCGCTGCCGCTGCATTGATCGTCCATGACACCCCCGGCGCCAGTTATGGGTGGGATGTGGTGCGCAATTCCTGGGCGGGACCGCAGTACGACCTGCCGGCCGCCGACGATCCGGAAGCGCGCCTGCCGGTGCAGGGCTGGATCTCTGCCGAGACGGCCAAGCAGTTGTTCGCCGACGCTGGCCTGGACCTGGCCCAAGCCTACAAGGACGCGTCCAAGCGTGGCTTCAAGCCCGTGCCGTTGAAGGCGAATTGGTCGGTGGACCTGAAGAGCAAGATCGAGCAGAAGCAGTCCCGCAACGTGGTGGGCGTGCTGCCGGGCAGCACCCGTCCGGACGAAGCGGTGTTGTACATGGCGCACTGGGATCACCTGGGCAAGCATGAAGGGGAGCCGGGCGACAACATCTACAACGGTGCCGTGGACAACGCGACAGGCGTGGCCGGTATCCTGGAAATCGCCGGTCAGTTTGCGGCGCAGCAGCCACCGCCGGAGCGCTCGGTGGTGTTCGCGGCAGTGACCCTGGAGGAGTCCGGGCTGTTGGGATCGAAGTACTACGTCGCCCATCCGACCTTCCCGCTCGACAAGATCGCCGGCGTGGTGAACATCGATGCGATGTCGGTGTCCGGGCGCGCCAAGGATCTGACCGTGGTCGGTTATGGCAGCTCGGAACTGGAAGACCTCCTGAAGCCGATTGCTGCCAAGCAAGGTCGCGTGCTGCACGCCGAGGCCACGCCGCAGAACGGTTCCTACTTCCGCTCGGATCATTTCAATTTCGCCAAGGCAGGCGTGCCGGCGTTGTATGCCGATGGCGGCGAAGACCTGCGCGAGGGCGGGATCGATGCCGGGCGCAAGGCCGCCGAGGATTACGGCGACCACCGCTATCACGGGCCCAAGGACGAATACGATCCGGCGACGTGGAAACTGGACGGCACGGTCGAAGACCTGCAGGCCATGTACGGCGTCGGCCAGGCGCTGGCGGCCGGCGATCGCTGGCCCAACTGGTACGAAGGCAATGCCTTCAAGGCTGCGCGCGACACGATGATGAAGCAGGCGAAATCACCGGCGGACGCGCCGAAGCCGTAAGCCAAGCGGCACGGGTCGGCGCGCCCCACGGGTGAGCGAACGACGGGTACGAAAACGCAAAGGCCTCCTGAAAGGGAGGCCTTTGCGGTTGTGGTGGACTGGCGGGCAAGCCCAGTGGCAAGGGCCAGCCCCCGAACGAATGGCTGGAACTCAATCGTTCTCGGCGGCGACGACCTTGCCGTCGTTGGGATCGATCTGGACCTTCATGTCCTTGCCGGCACGGTTCTCGGCATGGGCCTTCCACAGACCGTCGTCGAACTCGACGTCGTGCACCTTGGAATAGCCTGCGGCAGCGAGCGCGGCGCGGACGTCGTCTTCGCCCATGCGCGACGCCATCGCATCCGGATATACCCGGCCGGTGGCCGGATCGACCTTCAGGTCCAGGTTCTTGCCGTCTCCGCTGGTGGCATCTGCTTTCCACACGCCGTCTTCGAACTTCACATCGTGGACATCGCGGTACCCCTGCGCGCTGAGCATCGAGGTCACCTCTGCAGAGGTGAGCGCCTCGGGCTGCCCTTTCGCGGTGGGTGGTTTGGCGTAGGCCGTGGCACCGGCCAGGGCCATCGATAGTGCGAGGGTGGCGAGGGCGACGGGACGAGCCAAGTGCTTCGCATTCATGGCGGATCTCCTGCGTTGAGCGGTGCGGCCATGCTCGCGGCAGGACGATGGCGGTCCGGTGAAGAATGGCTGTATCGCACGCAACGGTTCAGCAGCGTCTACGGCCCGTCGTCATCGGTTCGGTCAGCGGCGCGGTGCTCGCAGTCACCTGCCGACCCGTTCTTTTTCGCCGCTACAACAACCAGATTTCCACGCGCTCGTTGCGCTGGCGGGCATGCGCATCGTCCTGGCCCACTAGCGGCCGGATCGCACCCAGGCCACGCGCGCGCTGCACGAGAATTCCGTGCTGGGCGAGATAGCCGGCGATGATATCGGCGCGATCATTGCTGGCGATGGTCGGGAACAGTCGGTTGCCGGGATCGGCATTGGCAAAGCCGACCACCGCCAGGCTGCGACCGCGATTCTGTGGCTGCTGCATGAAAGCGATGAGGCGGTCGAGGTCCTGGGCCGAGCCGCTCTCGAACATGGTCGACAGCGAACGCAGGTTGAAGCGGACACTGATCGGCAAACGCTGCGCGCCCGCCACCGCTTCACGATATGGCGCCGGCGCGGCGGCGGGCAGTGCCTCGGTGGCGGGTGGCAAGCTCATCGGGACCAAGCCTTGGGCGGCGACCACCCGTTGTGCCGGTGGCGAGATCAGGTACAGCGCCAGGCTGCGACCGAGTGCGGACATCATCTGGCTGCCGTAGACGCTGTACCGCTGCACCAGCGGATAATCCTCGCTGCGCAGATTGACGGTGCTGGGCGCCACCGCCATGCCGCCATCGGCAATGGACAGCGATCGCGTGCCGGTCGGTACCCGGGTGGCGAGTTCGACTACCGCCAATGCTTGCGGATCGCCCGCCACCGCTGCGGCCGCCTGGCGCAACGTAGCAAAGCGGCGAGTGCAGCCCTTGACGGGAGCATCCCTCATGACGCGCGCGGCAAGATAGTCGGTCAGGCCGCTGCTGGCGGCGGCGCAATACACGCGCACTTCGCCGCCGCGACCGCCGAGCTGCGCCCAGTCGCGGATGCCGCCGCCGAGCAGCTCGCGCAACTGCGCCAACGACATTGTGATGACCGGGTTGGGCTCGGCGACCACGACCTGCGCACCATTGAGCGCGACGACGAATTGTTGGTCGGGTGAAGTAAGTTCGCCCAGTTGCCAGGCGGCATCGAGTTCGGCGGTGGAGGGCGCGCGCGAGAGCATCGCCAGTTCGATGTCGCCGGAGACCAACCCCTTCATGCCGGCCGCGTTGCCGCGCTTGCCGACTTCCACCACCAGCGGCTCGCCATCGCGCACGGCGTGGATTTCAGTCAGCGCGCCGCTGACCGTGACCTGCTTGATCTGGCCGTAGCCCATCGAGCCCAGCCAGGATTGCACGACGGCGGGCATGAGCCGCTCGCCCAGGGTATTGGAGCCGTGTACATGCAGGCGTTCGGCCTCCTGCGCGTGCAGCGAGGAAGACAGGCACAGGCCACCGGCCACGACCAGGCGAAACAGAAAGTGCGACATGGATCCCCCACTGCGACGAAGCGCCGGGAGTGTTGCCGCACTCGATGACAGGGTGGTGACGGTGGCTCAGAGCGCTCGCGTGGGCGGGCGGTGGAAGCGGATCGAAGAGGGTGTCCGCCCGCCGTGCGCCCCTGTCGCCTTGTCCGAGCCCTGCCCCGTCCTGCGGTCGTCGTCACAGGGCACCTGCTCACCCGGAGCGGGCTGGTACCGGCGTGGCCTAAGCCGGTGGCGTCGCCAAGCTGGCGCGGCGCTTGGCGGCTTCGGCCCATCGGCGCGCGACGATCGGCGAGGTGATGCACACGGCGTGGTCGGTCACGGTGGTGACGGCACGTTCGAGCAGTTGGATATCGGCTTCGTGCTGGCGGGCCACGTGCGGGTCTTCGAAAAAGATCGCGCGCTGGCAGAAGCGCTGCAACACGCGGTCGGCGATCTGCGCATCGCCGCCCATCGGGCCGCTTTCGTACCGGTGCACCCAGGGTTGGTCGTGCGGCCAGCCGCGACTCCAGGCCAGTTCGTTGAGGCGCTGGCCGGTGGTGCCGGTGGCGATGCGCTGCGCGAAGCGCGACAGCAGTTCGAAGTGTTCGTCGGCGAAGGCCAGCATCTGTGGTTTCAGTGCGTCGTGGGCGATCAGCGCCAACGTCTGTTGGGTGTAGTCGTGCAGATCGTCGGCGCCCGGGTCCGGTGCCAGCCCGGCGTGGATGCGCTCGGACTCAAGCCAATCGCGTGCCGAGGCCACGGTGGACAGGAACGGCTTGCCGTGGATGACGCATTGGCGCTTGAGGGCCACCGCTTCGGGGAAGATGGAGGACGGGTCCACCGGGTCGATCAGGTAGATCGCGCCGTCCAGCGTGCGGGTTCCACTGTCCAGGCCGACGACTTCGGCCACCAGCTTCATCAGGCCCCCTTCGCGACCAAAGGGATATCGGCGCAGTGGGGCATGGCCGGCCAGCAGCCCTTGGTCGGCGATCGCATCGTAGGTACGCCCGACGGCATGCAGACCCAGGTCGAGCTCGCGGATGCCGCTCTCGCACGCCCGCAGCCAGCGGAACAGCGCCGCATCCTTGCCTTGATGGTGCAGTCGGTTCGCCGCCAAGCCCAAGCGCATTGTTGCGTTCTCGCGAGAAGTCCCTGCGACGAGTCTAATTGTTTGTTCGACGTTTGGTCATTGATCAGTTTATCGGGGCTCAGGGTTGTGTCGTTGCCTTCGCGTGCCGGGTGAGCAGTGGCATGAGCGGCTTTTCGCTGCCGTCTTTGCCGGGTTGGACGTTGAAGGGATAGTCCGGCTTCCACCACCCACCGCCCGCCCACCAGGTCCAGCCCAGCCACACGTCGCTGTTCTGTTCGATGAAGGCCAGCAGGTTGTCCACGGCCTGTTGGCAGACCTCGCCAGGGCCGCCGGCGAACTCACCGAGGAAGCCCTGCCGCCCTTGCTGGCGCAACCACTCGGTGACGCCGCGCAGTTTGTCCACGCCGATGCTGGCGCTGACGCAATCGGCGCTGGTGCCGCTGTAGTCCTTGTCCAGGTATTGGTGGACTTCGATCACGGTGCGGTTGGCCGGGTCGCGCAGGCCCTGCAGCGCGGTGGCGTTGGAAACACCGCCATAGCCGGTGCTCGCCCAGCTGTGGGCGCCGGTGTACGCGGTGCCCGGCGCCAGGATCAGGTTGTTGGCGCCGGTGGCGCGGATGGCGTCGATCGCCGCCTGGGCGGCGCTGGCCCATTCGGTGGCACCAATGGCATTGGGCTCGTTCATCAAACCGAAGATCACTGCGTCATCGTCCTTGAACGCCGCGGCCAGCCGTCGCCACAAGTCGACGAACACCGCTGGCGGCACCGCATCGGTGCCAATGCGCGCGCCCTGGTATTTGGCGTAGTTGTGGACATCCAGGATCACGTGCTGACCCTGCGCCTTGGCTTGGGCAATCGCCTTCTTGATCAGCGCAAGCTGGGTGGCATCGAGCTCGCCGTTTGCTTGCGGCTGCAGGCGCTCCCACAAGAAGGGGAGGCGCACGATATTCATGCCCTTGCTGGCGAAATAGCTGAAGTCCGAGGCTGCGGGATAGGTGTAATCCTTGTAGAGCGTGCCGGGGCGCTTGCTGGAATTGAATTCCGCGCCGGCCAGGTTGACCCCGGCATAGCGCAGGACGCGCTCTTGGGCGTGAAGCGAAGGGGCGGCCAGGACAACGGCCAGCAGCAAGGGAAGATGACGAATCGAGGACATGCGACGCCTCCGGGGGTGGGGACCACGGGGTGAGAAGTATCTAACGCAATGTCGGACATTAAGCGGACGACTGTTAGCGCAGCATGGACGCGGGAGGTGTCATTGCCTTGCTGCTCACTGGATTCATGCGGTTCGACCGGCGTACGTCCTCGGTCAACCCATCCCGGTGCGACGCTGTGTCATAGGCGGCCTATGAATCGGTGCTCTACGCTACCGGCCTTGGATCTTTGTTCGTCCGCCGACGCTTGGCGGGCAGCGCACCCCCCTATTGGAGAATCTGCATGAGCCACGCCCACGGATATGCCAGTCGTTCCGCTACTCAACCGCTGGCGCCCTTCGCCTTCGAGCGCCGCGAACCGGGCCCGCGCGATGTGCGGCTGGAAATCCTGTTTTGCGGCGTGTGCCATTCGGATCTGCACACCGTGCGCAACGAGTGGAACAACACGCAGTACCCGTCACTGCCCGGCCACGAAATCGTGGGACGCATCACTGCGGTCGGCCATGAAGTGACTCGCTTCAAAGTGGGCGAGGTCGCCGGCGTTGGTTGCATGGTCGACAGCTGCGGCAGTTGCGCCTCTTGCCAGGAGGGCGAAGAACAATATTGCGAGCAGGGTTTCACCGGGACCTACAACGGGCCAACTTCCGGTGGAGCGAACACCTATGGGGGTTACTCGGACCACATCGTCGTGGACCAGGATTTCGTGCTGCACATCACGCATGGCGAGCCGGACTGGCCCGCAGTGGCGCCCTTGCTGTGCGCGGGCATCACCACCTACTCGCCTCTGGCGCACTGGAAAGTCGGCGCGGGCCACAAGGTGGGCGTGGTCGGCCTGGGCGGCCTGGGCCACATGGCAGTGAAGATCGCCAAGGCGATGGGCGCCCACGTGGTGCTGTTCACCACTTCGGAAAGCAAGCGCGCCGATGCGCACCAGTTGGGCGCCGACGAAGTGGTGATCTCGCGCGACTCCGATCTGATGGCGGCGCAGGCCAATACGCTGGATTTCATCCTCAACACCGTGGCCGCACCGCATTCGCTGGATCCCTTCCTGGCCGCGCTCAAGCGCGATGGCGCCATGGTGCTGCTCGGCGCGCCGGACCAGCCGCACCCTTCGCCGAACGTGTTCAACCTGATCATGAAGCGCCGCACGCTGGCCGGTTCGCTGATCGGCGGGATCGCCCAGACGCAGGAAATGCTGGATTTCTGTGCGCGCCACGGCATCGTCTCGGAGATCGAGATGATCCGCATGGACCAGGTCGAAGAAGGCTATGAGCGCATGCTCAAGGGCGACGTGAAGTACCGCTTCGTGATCGACATGGCCACGCTGGCCAAGGCCGCGTGATGGTGGCCCAGGAGCCGGCGGTGATCTGGCACAACCCGCGCTGCGGTACGTCGCGGAACGTCTTGGCCCTGTTGCGTCACGCCGGCATCGAGCCACAGGTCGTGGAGTACCTGCGCGACCCGCCTGGGCGCGCGCAACTGCGCCAGGCCATCGCCGATGCCGGCCTGGGGGTGCGTGAGGCCATGCGCACCAAGGAGCCGGCCTATCGCGAGCGCGGCCTGGACAACCCGGCGCTGGATGACGAGGCGCTGCTGGACGCGATGCTGGCCGACCCGGCGCTGATCGAGCGGCCGTGGGTGCGCACGGCACGGGGAACCCGGTTGTGCCGCCCTTCGGAGAAGGTCCTGGAGATCCTGCCCCCGTTGACCACGCCGTTCTTCAAGGAAGACGGCGAACGGGTGGGGTGAGTTTCGCCGGGGGCGATCGCCGGCCAGCGCGATCGCCCCGGCGCGCCGCGGTGTCAGGCCGCTGCGGGCTGCCGGGCCACTGCCTGCACGCCAAGCCACTGGGCGATGCTGCCCGCCGCGTCGCGACCCTCGGCCACGGCGGTCACCACCAGGTCGGCGCCGCGCACGGCATCGCCGCCGGCAAACAGCTTGGGATTGGACGTCTGGTACGGCAGTTGCGTGCCGCCCACGACGATCCGGCCGCTGTCGGTGGCCTGCACGTCGTGCGCGGCCAGCCAGTCCGGCAATGTCGGTGAAAAGCCAAAGGCGATGATGACCACGTCGGCTTCGAGCAGCGACTCGCTGCCTTCGATCGGCACCGCGTTGCGGCGGCCACGTGCGTCCGGCGCGGAGAGCAGGGTTTCCACGACGGTGACGCCGATCGCTTCGTCATCGGCGCCGGCTTCGATCGACAACGGTTGGCGGTTGAACAGGAAGCGCACGCCTTCCTCGCGCGCGTTGGCGACCTCGCGCGCCGAGCCGGGCATATTGGCCTCGTCGCGACGATAGGCGCAGGTGACCTTGGCCGCGCCCAGGCGTACCGCGCTGCGCACGCAGTCCATGCCGGTGTCGCCACCACCCAGCACGACCACGCGCTTGCCATTGAGGTCCGGCAGGGCGATCTGATCTTCCCAGCCGGCAATCGGCCGGCCGCGACCCGAGGACAGCGACGGCTCGTTGCCGCCGACGATGCGCCCGTTCTGCACCAGGAACGGCAACGCGGGCAACACGTTCTTCAAATCCTGGCCGGGCAGCCCGCCATCGGTGTAGCGATACGCGCCGGTGCCCAGGAACACGGCATCGAACTCGCCCAGCAGGTGATCGACCGTGACCTGCCCGCCGATCTCCACGCCGAGCCGGAACTCCACGCCCATCCCCTCCAGCACTTCGCGACGCTTGGCGATGACGGCCTTGTCGAGCTTGAAACTGGGGATGCCGAACTGCAGCAGGCCGCCGATCTGTTCGTAGCGGTCGAACACCACCGGATGGATGCCGACGCGGGCCAGCCGGTCGGCACACGACAAGCCCGCCGGGCCGGCGCCGACGATGGCCACGCGACGGCCACTGGGCTGCACGTCGCCCAGGTCCGGACGCCATCCCCTGGCCAACGCGGTATCGACGATGTACTTCTCGACGGCACCGATGGTGACGGCGCCGAATTCTTCCAGGGTGCAGCTGCCTTCGCACAGACGATCCTGCGGGCAGACGCGGCCGCAGACTTCCGGCAAAGGATTGGTCGAGTGGCACAGGTCCGCAGCTTCTTCGATGCGGTTTTCCTGCACCAGCTGCAGCCATTGCGGGATGGCGTTGTGGACAGGGCACTTCCAGCTGCAATACGGATTGCCACAGTCCAGGCAACGGCCGGCCTGGTACTGCGCATCGGCCTTGTCGAACTTGCCATAGAGCTCGCCCCAATCGCCGGACGTGCGCAGCTCCACCGGAATGCGCTGCGGCATGGTGCGCGGCAGATCGAGGAACTGGAAGACTTGCTTGCGGCTCATGGCGGGTCTCGTGATGCTTTCGATGTCTGCAGGCGCGATGCGGACCGCGCCTGCCAGGACTGCGTCAGGCGGCTCTGCGCAGCGATTCGGTGAGCGATTCGATGCTGGCGGCCTTGGGTTTGACCAGCCAGAACTTGCCGGCGTAGTCGCGGAACTCGTCCAGGATCTGCTGCGCCCAGATGCTGCCGGTCAACTCGCGGTGGCGACTGATCAGCTGGTGCAGATGCTGGCGATGGTTCTCGAAACCCTCGGCCGAGATGCGATGGATGTCGATGAGTTCGTGGTTGTAGCGGTCCACGAAGTCGCGCTCGATGTCCAGCACGTACGCCAGGCCACCGGTGAAGCCGGCGCCGAAGTTCAGGCCGACCTTGCCCAGCACCAGCACGATGCCGTCGGTCATGTACTCGCAGCAGTGGTCGCCCGCACCCTCGATCACGGCCAGCGCGCCGGAGTTGCGAACGGCGAAGCGTTCGCCGGCACGACCGGCCGCGAACAACTCGCCACCCGTGGCGCCGTACAGGCACGTGTTGCCGAGGATGGGCGTGCTGCGCGCCTCGAAGCGCGCGCCGCGGGGCGGACGGATCACGATGCGCCCGCCGGCCATGCCCTTCCCGACGTAGTCGTTGGCCTCGCCGACGAGATCGAACTCGATGCCGTGGGTGAGGAACGCGCCGAAGCTCTGACCGGCCGAGCCGGTGAAGCGGACCATGGCCGTGCCGCGGGGCGGCACCTCGCCCCACTCGAGGGCGATGGCGCCTCCCAGGGCGGCGCCCACGGTGCGGTCGGAGTTGCTGATCGTGTACTCCAGCTCGATGTCCTCGCCGTCCCAGACGGCCCGGTAGGCGTCGGCCTCGAGCCGGTCGCCCAGGATGGAGCGGGGCTTCTG
>DASWQJ010000115.1:0-1619 GCA_036403795.1 Stenotrophomonas sp. | reverse complement strand
AGTGGGAAACTCAAAGCGCCATGCGCCGAGCTGGCGGGGTGGTGGGTCAGTGGGCCATGGATGGCCCACGTGCGGTGAGTGCGGCCATGGATGGCCGCTCGAACCGCGACCCACCATCCCGGCAGGTCGGGGCCCGCACCGGAAGTACTTAAAACCAACCGCCAAACACAAACCGCGCCCACAATAAAAACCCAACTCGCAAGACGCGATACCCGGCGCCCCGGGGTAGGGAGAAGCCCATCTCTGCGGACAGCATGCCGGCGACGCTAAAACCGAATTGCCGCATTGAACGCGGATTTACTCGTCGTGGTCCGGACCGGCCTGCCAATAACCGCTGGCGCGCACCGACTCGTGCGGCACCCCCCACTGGCCTTCGATGAACTTGCGCATCATCCGCGCACGACGCGATTCGGTGGCGATCCAGTAGAAGGTGTCGCCGTCGGGCAACTCGAAGTCGCGCAGCGTTTCTTCCAGCAGGCGGCTCTCGGCGGCCGGCACGCCGTTGCGCTCGAGCCAGTGCACGCGCACATCGGCCGCACTGGTGAGCAGTTGGCGCTCGGCCTCGTCCTCGATCTCGACATACACATCGACGATCGCGTCTTCATCGAGTTCTTCCAGCCAGCGGCCGATCGCCGGCAACGCGGTCTCGTCGCCCAGCAACACGTACTGGTCGTAATCGTTGGCCACCACGAACGAGCCACGCGGCCCGCCGATCATCAGCGTGTCGCCCGGCTGCGCGTGGGTGGCCCACGTGCTGGCCAGGCCATCGCCGTGCAGTACGAAGTCGATGGCCAACTCGCCGGCCTCCGCGTCGTGCCAGCGCGGCGTGTAGTCGCGCGCTTGCGAGGGCACCTGGCCTTCCGGATAGCGGGGGCCGTCCGGGGTCATCGTGGGGGTGACGAACGCGCCCTGCGCATTGGGGAAAAACAGTTTGACGTGGTCGTCGGGCGAGGCGCTGTGGAAGCCGGCCAGCGCCTCACCGCCAAACACGATCCGGCGCATGGCCGGCGTGATCGTTTCGATGCGCAGCACCTGCAGGGGGCGCATGCGCACTTCATGGCGCAGGCGTTGATGAGTGTGGGTAGTCATGAGGATCCTGTGGGGATGATGCGGCGGGCAGGCAAGCCCAGCCGCAGGGAAACCCGATGCACCGGCACGTTGGCGAAGGCTACGCGCGCCAGGATCGAAGCGAACGGTTTGAGCGAAGATCAGTCCGGCTGGCGACCTTCCATCGCGTCGGCGGCCTGGTTGAGCAACTCGGCAATGCGGGTGATCTCGTCTTCGCTCCAGTGGCCATGGCGCTGCACCACGCCGCGCTTGATCCGCTGCAAGGCATCGCGCACCGGCACCGGCATCTGTGCCTTGGCGATGTCGCGCGCACTGCGGCGGGTGCGATCCAGGGCGGCGTCGATGTCTTCGCGCGCGGCGGCCACGTGTTCGCGGCCCTCGTCGGTGATGGCGTAGCGCTTGCGTCCTTCGTCCTGGGTGGCGGCGATCAGGCCCATGTCTTCCAGCTGCGACAAAGTGGGGTAGATAGCGCCCGGGCTGGGACTGTAGGCGCCATGGAACAGCGCTTCGATCAGGCGGATCAGTTCGTAGCCGTGGCGCGGCTGCTCGGC
>DASWQJ010000114.1:0-6333 GCA_036403795.1 Stenotrophomonas sp. | reverse complement strand
AGCACCGACGGGCAGCACGATGGCCTGTACTGGTCGGACGACGACAGCGGCCAGATCAGCCCGCTCGGCCCGCTGTTCGCCGACGCCAAACGCGGCTCGGACTGGCACGGTTATCACTACCGCATCCTTGAAGCGCAGGGTCCCTCGGCACCCGGCGGCGCCTACAGCTACGTGCTCGGCCAGGACATGAGCCGCGGTTTTGCCGTGGTCGCCTGGCCATCCCGGTACGGCGAGACCGGCGTGATGACCTTCATGATCAGCCACGACGGGCAGCTGTTCGAGAAAGACCTGGGGCCATCCACCGATCAGGTCGTCGCGGCGATGAAACGCTTCGACCCCGACGACAGCTGGAACGACCTGCCCTCGGCCGATCCCACGCCCTGAGCCGCGGTCGCTAGGCAGCGATGCGGTGCTCGTAGAACGGATGCTGCTTGTCGTCGAAGATCGCGTACAACGCGGCCAGGTCGGCGGCATCGGGATTCAACCAGGCATCGATGTGCTCGTGCTTGATGTTGATGATGGTGCGGTCGTGACCGGCCTGCGCCACTTCCGGCTCGGGATCGTCGGTGATCGCCGCAAAACTGTACAGATCCGGCTCGACCCCTTGCGGGTCGATCCAGCGTGACCACAGGCAGGCGACCAGCATGGGCTCCTTGGTGCGCGGCTGGAATTGCACCACGCGGCTCTTGCCGTCGGGTCCCTCCACGTTTTCGTAGAAGCGCCCCACCACGATCAGCCCGTGCTGGTGGCCAAACAGATCGCGCCAGAATTTTTCCAGACTGTCGCGCCGTGCGTTGTAGGTGCCGGGAAACTGGCGATCGAAATTGGCCGGCGAGCGCGGTGGACGGCACTGGTAGCGCATCGGCTTGATCACGCGCTGTCCGCCCTCGGACACAATCACCGGCGCGTACCAGCCCGGGAAGATTCGGTAATCCTTGGCCTTGGCCTCGGTGCGGCGCAGATCGGACAACCAGCCCTCGATCTGCGCCTGCTTGCGGGTGGCACGCTCCAACTCGGTCTGCGCCGTCTTCGTCGGCCTGTCCGCCAACTTGCGCTGCGCATCTGCGATACGGCGCCGCTGCACGAACAATTCGGCCTCCCAGGTCTGGGCATCCAAGGTATCCCAGCCGGCGATCTCTGCCGAAATCAGCGCCACCTCGGCCTGGCTGCCCGAGCGGAACGCATCGTCCATGGCCTTGGGCGTCCTGGGCCGCTTCTGGCCCTCGTTCTCGCGCAGCCACAGCTTCGCGAAGCTCTCCAGGTCCATGATCGCGCCGAACTGGCGCACCAGCTTTTTGTAGTCGGCTTGTATTTCAGCGGAGTAGCACATGGGGCGCCTGGCTCGATTGCATGGTCTGATCGCGTGGCCACCTGCGCCGCCGTGGATGGACGCGGATGCGGTCCAAGTGTGCGTCGCCTGGAATGGAAATAGCGCTTCTTGCTGTGCACGTAGGCAAAGACGGCGAAATCACACAAAACGCATATTACTCGTACGTTGGCAAAGAATCAGCGCAGCACTTCCGTTTTGCCTTGGACCTGATCAGGAAAGACGCCGCCTCGTCGAGTGAAGAGACGAGCGCTTCGTCGAACGAAATCCCCTGAAATCTTCGACAAGGCCCAAAGAATATGACCATCGACGTCATCTCGCCCTTGAGCAGCCGCTCAGCGAGACGAGCTCACCCATCTAGCGCCTGACAACGTGCAATCCAACGTTTCCGCACCTGAATGCAGAGCTTGGCTTTACCAGTTGCCGAGCGAATCAACAAGTGCAGCCGCCCCATCGAGAGTCACTTGGTCGACTGGGCGGATAGCCATCCGCACACGTTGTGCCACGCCGTACGGTCAAATTCACGTCCCCGCCTGCATTCTGGATATACTTTTTCCGTTGGGCGCCAATAACAAGCGCACAAAGCCTTTGGGAGGGCTGATGTCTGAAGAACTTTCGCGGGGAGCCCCTTCCCGCCCCTTGGACGATGACTTAAGGCAGCTGGGTCTGCTGATCGAAGGGATCACCGATTACGCCATCTATATGGTGGATGCGGGTGGCTACGTCAGGAGCTGGAATCCCGGCGGCGTCCGCATCAAGGGTTACAGCGCCTCCGAGGTCATAGGCCAGCACTACCGGATTTTCTTCACCGAGGAAGACATTGCCTCTGGCATGCCGGAGCGCAACCTGGACATCGCCAGGACCGAAGGTCGATGCACCGGAGAAGGTTGGCGGCGACGCAAGGACGGCACGCTTTTCTGGGCAAGCGTGGTAGTGGACGCCGTCTACGACCGGGGTGAGTTCATCGGCTTTGCCAAGATCACGCGCGACATCACCGAGCGCTTTGAAGCGCAGAAAAGCCTCGAACACGCCCATGCGGCAATGATTGCTTCGCAGCGGATGGAGGCCGTAGGCCGTCTTACCCTGGGCATCGCGCACGACTTCAACAACCTGCTAGGCGTGATCGTCAACTCGATCGACCTGGTGTCATTGCGGATGAAAGAAGATGCGCGTTCCAGCGCATTTCTTGGCACCGCGCTGCGGGCAGCGGACCGGGGCGCGCTGCTGACGCGCCAACTGCTGGCCTTCGCCCGGGCGCAGAACCTGACGCCGAACCTGCATTCGCTGACGGAACTCATGACGCGGTCCGCGGACCTGTTCACCCGCGCTTGCGGGCCCAGCACGTCATGTCATTTCTCGCTGGATGAATCGCTTCCGCCGGTTGCGGTGGACGAAACACAACTGGAGGCCGCGGTCCTCAACCTCATCGTCAACGCGAGTGACGCGATGCCCAACGGGGGCGTGGTCGAGATATCGACCGGGATGGCCCTGGACCGCCCTCCCGGAGTGGCGGATGCCGAAGAAGCGCTTTACACCTATATCCAGGTGGCTGACACGGGCCACGGGATGGCGCCGGACGTGCTGGCGCAGGCCGCCGAACCGTTTTTCACGACCAAGGATGTCGGCAAGGGCAGCGGTCTTGGCTTGAGCCAGGTCTATGGATTCCTGGCGCAATCCGGCGGCTTTGTCAGGATCGGCAGCGAAGTGGCCGTGGGCACTACGGTTCGGTTGGCATTCCCCGCCATGAGGCCGTGATGGAAAGCGTGCAAGTGCTTTTGGTAGAGGACAACACCGACCTTCGCAAAGTGGTCAGCGAGGGGCTGCGATTGATGGGGTATTCCGTCACGACGGCGGTGGATGCCCGCGATGCCCTGGTCCAGCTGGAGGAACATTGCTTCGAAGTGGTATGCACGGATGTGGCGATGCCCAACGGTATGTCCGGCGTGGATCTGGTGATCAAAGCCCAGGCACTGCGGCCGGGCACCCGGATGATCCTGGCCTCGGGATACCCGCCGAGCGAATTGGGCCCGCTGCCCGAGGACGTCTTGTTCCTGGGCAAGCCGTATCGGTTGGCGCAGCTTTTACAGGCGCTCGAATCGTTTGGCGTCGTGCCGATGGAGTCAAAGCACCGCGCTCTTTAGCGCATTAGACGCATCCAGGGAGTACGTGGCGCGCACTGCCGCGTTGGCGTGACCGGCGCGGTGGGGAAGCTTGGCGCCGGAGTACTGCGGCTGGGCACAAAAACTCGGGGCGTCAAAGATCGACGCTCGGCCTTGCGTTTTTGTCCTGTAGCCAGGCCCATTGCCTCAAGCCGCGGCGCTGGGCCGGCGGGCTGGCACACTGGGAGGATGCGCAAACGTCCTCCCAGCATCGATGGCCTCGCACCCAGCACGCTACAACTGCCACCCGGTCCCTGGACGACGGTGCTGGACTGCCTGTGCGACCGGTTCGCAGCAGTGGCGCGCGCGCAGTGGCTGGAACGGATGGCGCGTGGACGCGTGGTCCAGGGTGATGGGCAATCGGTGACGCCGCAAACGCCCTTTCGGGTCGGCCTTGAAGTCCACTATTACCGCGAGGTATCCGCCGAGCCGCCGATCCCATTCGACGAGCGGGTACTGCACGTCGACGACGACTTGCTGGTGGCCGACAAGCCGCATTTCCTTCCGGTCGTCCCTGCGGGCCACCATGTCCATGAGACCTTGCTGGGTCGGTTGATCCGGCGAACCGGCAACCAGGCGCTGGTGCCGCTGCACCGTATTGATCGCGAGACCGCCGGATTAGTGTTGTTCTCGACCCACCCGCGTAGCCGCGCTCGCTATCAAGCATTGTTTCGCGAGCGATTGATCGAGAAGCGCTACGAAGCGGTGGCGCCGGCCTTGCCACACATCGAATTTCCCTGCGTTCGCAGCAGCAGGATCGTCGCTGGCGAACCCTTCTTCCGCATGCAGGAGATCGAGGGTCCGGCCAACAGTAAAACCCGCGTCGACGTCATCGCGCGAGGTGGCAGCCACTGGCGTTATGCGTTGTCGCCCATCACGGGTCGAAAGCATCAATTGCGCGTGCACATGGCCGCGCTGGGAGCGCCGATCGCCAACGATGCGGTGTATCCGTCGCTTTGCCACCGCGCACCGGGCGATTACACGGCGCCACTGCAATTACTGGCAAAGCACTTATCGTTCATCGATCCGATCAGCGGTGTGGAGCGCAGCTTCTGCAGTGGTTTCTTGCTGGAGCCCTGATCGGCGTTCCGCGCCAGGGAACACCTCTTCGCTCGAGGGCGATTCAGACGCGCTTTGCTTTGGCCGTAACACGGCCTCCCCTTTGAAAGGAGAAGGCGTACGACAACTTTATTGCGATGGGAGAGACAACGACGTCACTTCCCGAGCAGTCTTCGGTTTTTGTGGCGCCAGGTGGAAAACTGCATGTCGCCGCCGCCAGGAATTGCCATTGCTTGACCGCCGCTACCGCTGATGCAACGTAACGCCCATCAATTTTGGCGCTATCCAGTGGACACTCTGGAAGTTCGTAAACAGGTCTTGCAGTACGGATGGCACCTGACTCATCCACGACCATCTCCACGCAAACGCCGACGTCGCTGTCCCCCGAGACGCCAGCAGGAAAGACCGGCATCGGCTGCGAGACGGGTGATGCCATTAGAAAGAACGCGTCCTCCTGGACGTCCAGGATTTGTGCGCCTGGGGGCAGAACCATTTGCATCCCTACTGCAGAATGGGTCTTGCAGCCTGCGAGCGACAACGCCGCAAAAACTGCCACTACCGGCAAATACTTCCTTGCGAGTGTTGCGCTCATCCGAAGTTCCCTCCTTAAACATCCTGTACGTAGCTGGCGAACCAGTACACAACCCAAACGGGTCAGCCCGTTATCTCCGTCCCAGCCGGCCGCACTTCCTCCAGCACCTCCCGCACCCGCATCGCCAATTCCTGCAGCGTGAAAGGCTTGCCGATCAAATGCACGCCCGGGTCCAGCACACCGTTGTGCACCACTGCGTTGCGGCTGTAGCCGGTAGTGAACAACACCTTCAACCCTGGCCACCGCTGGCAGGCTTCGTCCGCCAACTTGCGGCCGTTGACATCGGGCATGACCACATCGGTGAACAGCAACGCGATTTCCGGTTCGACTTCCAGGATCCGCAGCGCCGCGGCGGCGCCGTCGGCCTCGAAGACGTGATAGCCAAGCTCCGTCAAGGCATCGACGGAGAACTGCCGAACGGCAGGCTCGTCTTCGACCACCAGCACGCGCTCGCCGCTGTCGCCGCGCGGAATGTCGCGGTTGCTCACCGCCATCGGCGCCTCGTCGCGCGGACCGAGCAAACGCGGTAGATACACCTTCACCGTGGTGCCGTGTCGCAGCTCGGAGTAAATCTTGACGTGACCGCCGGACTGCTTGACGAAGCCATACACCTGGGACAGCCCCAATCCGGTGCCGCGCCCCACGCCTTTGGTGGTGAAGAACGGATCGAAGGCCTTGGCGATCACCTCGTCGGGCATGCCACAGCCGCTATCGGACACGGCGATCAGAATGTATTGCCCGGGCGGCACCCCCAGGTGATCGGCCGCATACGCATGGTCGAGATGGCAGTTGGCCGTCTCGACCGTGAGCCGCCCTCCGTCGGGCATCGCATCCCTGGCGTTGACGGCCAGGTTGAGGATCACGTTCTCGAGCTGGTGCGGATCGGCATGGGCACGCCAGAGGCCGCCCGACAACACCGCCTCGAAACGCACCGCACTGCCCAACGAATGCGCCAGCAGATCGGACATGCCGGCGACCAGCTTGTTGGCGTCCAATGGTTCGGGCTTGAGCGGTTGCTGGCGCGAGAACGCAAGCAGCCGTTGCGTGAGTTGTGCCGCGCGCTGCGCGGCTTCCATGGCGGTATCGACGTAGCGCTTGGCACGTGCGTCTTCCGGATCGATGCGGTTGGCCAGCAGATCGAGCGGCCCGACGATGGCGGCCAGCATATTGTTGAAATCGTGTGCGATGCCGCCGGT
>DASWQJ010000113.1:0-14453 GCA_036403795.1 Stenotrophomonas sp. | reverse complement strand
ACCTCCATCACGCGACCCACGCTCGGTTCGTAGTCGGCCAACAACACCGGCGACTGTGCGGCGGCGGACGTAGCCCAGTTCGTGGGCATGCTGCCGGGCTCCACCGCGACGACATGCACACCGAAGCCACGCAGCTCCTTGGCGATGGATTCGGTAAAACCGCCCACCGCCCACTTGGCGGCGTGATAGGCAGTCATCCCGGGCGCGCCCAAGCGCCCCGCGCCGGAGGAGATGTTGATGATATGCCCTGACCGCTGCTCGCGCAGCGTGGGGACGACCGCGCGCACCAGGTTCACCACCCCGTAGAAGTTGGCGTCGATCTGCGCGTTGAAATCCGTCGCTGACATTTGTTCGAATGGCGCGACCGAGGCAAATCCGGCGTTGTTGACCAGCACGTCGAGGCGGCCGAACTGCGCCAGCGCGTACGCCACGACCTGGCTTGCCTGCGCCGGGTCGGTCACGTCCAACCGTGCAATCGCCACTTGGCCGGGGTACTGCTGGCGAAGTGCTTCGCACCCTTCGGGCCGGCGCGCGGTGGCGACCAGACGGTCGCCTTGTTGGAGCAGGTGTTCGGCGATGGCGACGCCAAGACCGCTGGCACTACCGGTGATCAACCAGACTTTCGACATGGGGTTGCCTTGATATTGGGATCACCAGACTCTAAGTGTGGAGTGCACTCCAGGGTCAAGAGGCCGCGCCATGCTGATTTCCGAGTTCTCCGAGGCGTCTGCGCTCAGCCGCGACACCATCCGTTTCTATGTCGGCCTGGGCCTGCTGAAGCCCGAGCGCGGCACCCAGGGCGGCCGCAACGCCTACCAGCAATTCACCGCGGACGATCTGCAGACCGCCAAGGTGATTCGCGCCGGTCAATCACTCGGCCTCAGCCTGAGCGACATCGGCTTGCTGGAAAAAGAGCGGCGTGAGCATGGCCTCGGCGAAGCACGTCGCGTCGACATCCTGCGCCAGCAGTTGGTGATGCTCGAACAGAAAAAAGCACTGCTCGAATCGGCGACGACGTACGTCGCGGCAAAAATCGAATGGCTCCTGGCAGGCGGGCAGGGCGAGCGTCCCACCTTCGGCACATTCGAGTGCCGCGAATAACGGGGTCAGGTTCACTTACCGGCACCGCTGTCCTGATCGCCAAACCTTCGCGGTTACCACCGTCGTCGCGAGGTCGATCGGCCAATCCTTAACCAAAAACCCCGCAGATTAAGTCAACCTGACCCCGTTATCGAACCCGTTATCGCGATACGGTTTTCGTGTGGCCCATCAGTTCGGAGATGCGTTCGGCGGTGTCCAACAGGGCTTTGACGTGGGTGGGGTCGGGGGTGCCGGGCAAGTAGTGGATCGAGCCGATGATGGCGATCGTGCCGAACAGTTCGCCGTTGACCTGCAGCAACGGCGCGGCCAGCGCGTTGACGCCGATGTAGAGCTCTTCCGGCGCATCGGCCCATCCACGTCGACGGACCAATTCGATTTCCGCGCGCAGCCGGTCGGGGTCGGTGATCGTGCGCGGCGTGCTGGACTGCAAAGGCTGCGCCAGGAACTGTTTGCGCACCTGTTCCGGCGCAAAGGCCAGTACGACTTTGCCTTGCGCCACGGTGTTGTGTTGAAAACGAGTGCCCGGACGCAGGCTGATCTCCACCGGCGAGGTGCCGCGCAGGAAATCGATCACCACCACCTCGCTGTCGGAGTAGGTAGCGATCACCACCGTCTGCCCCACCTGGTCGCGCAGGCGTTCCAGCACCGGTTTGGCCAGCGTCATGACATCGAAACGGCTGGCACACGCGCGGCCGAGCAGGAAC
This sequence comes from Stenotrophomonas sp., assembly GCA_036403795.1. Classification (GTDB taxonomy): domain Bacteria; phylum Pseudomonadota; class Gammaproteobacteria; order Xanthomonadales; family Xanthomonadaceae; genus Stenotrophomonas_A. Next base: position 12,648 of record DASWQJ010000113.1, on the reverse strand, counting down.
ATCTGCCAACCCACCCGGTAGTGGTTGCTGCGCGGATCCTGGCCCACGTAACCGTGCTCGCGCAGGATGTTCAAGTGGCGGTGGATCCGCGCCTTGGGCATGCCCAGCATTTCGGCCAGGCGCGTCACGCCCAACCCGGCCGGTGCGGCCGCCAAGGCCTCGATCACCTTGAGCGACACGATGGCGGTCGGCAGCCCTTGTTCAACCGCGCCCTCGGACGGCTCCGCGTCCAATGCTTCGGCAACCACCACGGCGTGGCCGTCGATGGCCGTGGATTCCTTGAGTGGGTGGGTGGTCTGACGGGACATGGGAGACCTTCGAACGGGGTGGGGTGAGCAGCAGTGCGCGGCCCAGGACCGAAACTGCGAACGCTGCACCGTGGGCGCGGGCTACGAGTTGCCGCCGACGGGCCTACGGGCTACGGGCGACAAGCTGCGGCGTAGATTAGCGCACCGTCTGCCGCCTTATGGCAGCTCGATGTATCGCTCAGCGAAAACGCGGTACTGCTGGACCTTGGTCGCGGCCGCGTCTTCGGCGTGCACATAGCGAATCGAACTGCGGCCCTTGAGCTGGCGGGGTAGCAAAAAGCAGCGGACAAACGCCGTAGGTTCGCGCTCGGTCGTGGGTGCCAGTACCGGCGCATGGCCAAGCTCGAACCACGCCTCGCCGGCCGGATAGGCGCACTGCTCGCCCAGGGTCTCGATTCGGATTTCGCCATGCAGGCAGATCCGCACGCCTGGCCCCTGGTGCACATGGGTCAGCGCCACGCCGGCCGGGGGAAAGTCGACCCGGTCACACCGCATCAGCCAGCTGAAGCCGGGATCCAGGTCAATCGGCGCGGCCAGCTTCAAGGTGCTGCAGGTGGCCGGGGCAGAGGGCAGGGGGGTGGACTGCGGGCGATCGGCGGGAGTCAGCTCCCAACGCCACAGCACGGTGTCGAGCGCGCCGTTGCCCAGCGTTGTCTCGCTCTGCGTGACCTGGGCCTGGCCTTCGGCCAGCCATTGCCCACTTTCCGGGCCTTCGATGGACAACCCGCCGGAACGCACATACACGGCGCGGGCCACGGCGGGCAAATAGATGGGCGGGCAGCCGGCGGGCAGGCGGTCTTCGTAGAGGCGCAGCATCAGATCGGACATGGGGCAACCTTCGGGTGGCAGTCGACGTATCGTATATCGATACCGAACGATTGCAAATGTTCCATTTGTGCAATTGCTGATCTATAGTCGGCTATCGGTCTCGTTTGCCGATACACATCACGCCAAGATTCCGGAGGGGGAACACATGGCACGCAGTACGTCCACGTCGCCGCTGAGCGATGCACGCAACAAGCGCTGGTGGCAAGGCGCGACCTCGCAGCAGTGGGGCACGTTCCGTTCGGCCTACCTGGGCTGGGCGCTGGACATCATGGATTTGATGTTGTTCGCCATGGTCATCAAGCACGTCAGTGTCGACCTGGGTTTCGACAAGTCCGACGCAGGCCTGGTGATGTCGGCCACGCTGCTGGCGACCGCGGCCGGTGGCCTGCTGTTCGGGTTCCTGGCCGACCGCATGGGTCGCGCCAAGTCGATGATCCTCAGCATCATTTGTTACTCGATCGGCACTGCGCTGTGCGGCCTGTCGGACACGTTGGGCCAGCTGATGCTGTTCCGGATCATCGTGGGCCTGGGCGTCGGCGGTGAATGGTCGGCGGGTTCGGCCCTGGTCAGCGAAACCTGGCCGGCAGAGCATCGCGGCAAGGTCATGGCGTGGATCCAGAGCGCCTTTGCCGCCGGCTACGCCGCCGCGGCGATCGTGGCTGCCGTGGTCGTGCCTACCTTGGGTTGGCGCTGGGTGTTCGCTGTCGGCCTGCTGCCGGCGCTGCTGGCCTTCTATGTGCGCCGCCACGTCAAAGAGCCGGAAATCTGGGTCAACCAGACCCAGCGCCTGAGTTTCGGCCAGACCCTCGCGGCGCTGTTCAAGGGTCACCGTCGCAACACCACGATCGGCCTGGCCTTCACGACGGCGGCGATGTGCGGCTATTGGGGTCTGTTTACCTGGATTCCGACCTATCTGGCCACCCCGGTCGCCGAAGGCGGACCCGGTCTGGACCTGGTCAAGTCCACGGTGTGGATCGTGATCATGCAGGTGGGTGCGGCGCTGGGCTACATCACCTTTGGTTACATCGCAGATCGCCTGGGTCGCAAGAAGGCGTTCCTGATCTTCTTCGCGTGCTCGGCACTGTCGGTGCCGCTGTTCGTGATGATCCAGACGCCGATGCTGCTGATGGCCTTCGGCATCGTGGTGGCGTACTTCGGCACCGGTTTCTACAGCGGCTTTGCGCCGACCTTCGCCGAGATGTTCCCGACCTCGATCCGTGCCACGGCACAGGGCTTCGTCTACAACGGCGGCCGCGCCATCGCGGCGATCGCGCCGGCGTTGATCGGCTACCTGGCCACGCGCCATGGCGTGGGCAGCGGCCTGTTGGCCACCGCGGGGTTCTTCGCCCTGGCCGGCCTGATCGTGCTGCTGTTCCTGCCCGAGACCAAGGGCGCGGAACTCACCTGACCGGCGCCCCTGCCTTCCCTTGAATTGATTCCACTGCGGAGACCGACATGCCGATCATCCACGTGACCCTGGTACAGGGGCGCGACGAAAAAAAAGTGCAGGAATTCATCCGTGAGGTGGCGCGCGCCGCGCACCAGCAGCTGGATGCGCCGATGCACACCATCCGGGTGATGGTGAACGAAGTGCCGCCGCAGCGTTTTTCGGTGGGCGATGTGCTCAAGAGCGATCCGCCGACCGGAGGCCCGGCATGAACGCGACGATGATGCCAGTCGACATCGCCGATCATGCCGCGCAGTTGCATCGTGCCTTGCGCGATGGCCAGGCGATCGACCCGCTGAGCGAGCGTATCGCCGGTCTGCGCATCGAGGACGCCTACGCGATCTCCAGAGATTTTCTGCGCAGGCGAGTGGCCGAGGGCGAGCGCGTGGTAGGCAAGAAGATCGGTGCGACCAGCGCCGCCGTGCAGCGCATGCTCAAGGTGGACCAGCCGGACTTCGGTTTCCTGACCGATCGCATGGAAGTGCGCAATGGCGCCACGCTGTCGCTCGATGGGCTGATCGCGCCGCGGGCAGAGGGCGAGATCGCCTTCCACCTCAAGCGCGACCTGTGCGGTCCCGGCATCACCCACCATGAGGTGATCGCCGCGACCGAGGCGCTGTCGGTGTGTTTCGAGATCGTGGATTCGCGCATCCGTGACTGGAAGATCGGCATCACCGATACCGTGGCCGACAACGCTTCGGCTGCGGCCTTCGTGCTGGGCGAGCGGCGCATCCGTCCCAAGGGACTGGACCTGGGCACGCTGGGCATGGTGGTCGAAAAGAATGGCGAACTCGTCGCCACGGGCGCCGGCGCCGCTGCGCTGGGCTCTCCCATCAATTGCGTGGTGTGGCTGGCCAATACGCTGGGCCGCCTGGGCACGTCGCTCAAGGCCGGCGAGGTGATCCTGTCGGGCGCGCTGGTGCCGCTGATCCCCGTGCAGCGCGGCGACCACATGCGCGTGCGCATGGGTGCGCTGGGCAGTGCCGACGTGCACTTCGGCTGATCGGACGTCGCATCGATGCATCGTCTCGACCCTTGTTCCAAACACCGTTCCAAACACTGTTCCAACGGGAGTGCGGTATGACCGTGAAAGTCGCCATCATCGGGCCCGGCAACATCGGCACCGATCTGATGATCAAGGTAATGCGCCATGGCCAGCATCTGGAAATGGGCGCGTTGGTGGGTATCGATCCCGCCTCCGACGGGCTGGCGCGCGCCGCGCGGCTGGCCGTGCCGACCATTGCCACCGGGGTGGAAGGCCTGATTGCCTCGCCCCTGTTCGACGATATCGACATCGTGTTCGATGCCACCTCGGCCTTGGCGCATGTCGTCAATGAGGCACTGTTGCGCCAGGCGCGGCCGGATATCCGCGTGGTCGACCTGACGCCGGCGGCGATCGGGCCGTACTGCGTGCCGACCGTCAATCTCGAAGCGAACCTGTCGGCACTCAACGTCAACATGGTCACCTGCGGGGGCCAGGCCACGATCCCGATGGTGGCGGCGGTGGCGTCGGTGGCCAAGGTGCATTACGCCGAGATCGTCGCCTCGATTGCCAGCCGCTCGGCCGGTCCAGGCACGCGCGCCAACATCGATGAGTTCACCGAAACCACTTCGCGCGCGATCGAGACCGTCGGTGGCGCGCAGATCGGCAAGGCCATCATCGTGCTCAACCCGGCCGATCCGCCGCTGTTGATGCGCGACACCGTGTACGTGCTGTCCGAAGCGGTGGATACCGCCCAGGTCGAGCAGGCCGTGCTGGCCATGGTCGAGCGCGTGGCCGCTTACGTGCCCGGCTATCGGCTCAAGCAGCAGGTGCAGTTCGAAGCGATCGAGTTTCCGGTCAACGTACCGGGCGCCGGTCCCACGACCGGCCTGAAGACATCGATCTTCCTGGAAGTGGAGGGCGCGGCGCATTACCTGCCGGCCTATGCCGGCAACCTCGACATCATGACCTCGGCGGCGCTGGCCACTGCCGAACGCATTGCCGGCTCGCTGCTCGCCGCGCGGCAAGCGGCCTGAGGACACGACCATGACCCAATCAAAACTCTATATCTCCGACGTCACCTTGCGCGACGGCTCGCACGCGGTGCGCCACCAATACAGCCTTGCGCAGGTGCGTGCGATTGCCTCCACCCTGGACAAGGCGCGCGTGGACTCGATCGAAGTAGCCCATGGCGATGGCCTGCAAGGGGCCTCGTTCAACTACGGCTTTGGTGCGCACAGCGACGTGGAATGGATCGAGGCGGCCGCCGAGTCGATCAGCCATGCGCGGATCGCCACCCTGCTGTTGCCAGGCATCGGCACCGTGCATGACTTGAAGAACGCCCATGCCGCCGGTGCACGCATCGTGCGCGTGGCCACGCATTGCACCGAGGCCGACATCTCGCGCCAGCACCTGGAGGCGGCCAATGCGCTGGGCATGGACGCGGTGGGCTTCCTGATGATGAGCCACATGATTGCACCGGCCGAACTGGCCAGGCAGGCGTTGCTGATGGAAAGCTACGGTGCCTCGTGCGTGTACGTGGTCGACTCCGGCGGCGCGCTGGGCATGAACGATGTGCGCGAGCGGGTACAGGCGCTGAGGCAGGTCTTGCAGCCGCATACGCAGATCGGCATCCACGCGCACCACAACCTTTCGCTGGGCGTGGCCAACTCGATCGTGGCGGCCGAGTCCGGTGCGATCCGCATCGATGCCAGCCTGGCCGGCATGGGCGCGGGCGCCGGCAATGCACCGCTGGAGGTGTTCATCGCCGTGGCCGAGCGCCTGGGCTGGGAACACGGTTGCGACCTGTATGCATTGATGGATGCGGCCGACGACATCGTGCGTCCGCTGCAGGATCGTCCCGTGCGGGTGGACCGCGAAACATTGGCGCTGGGCTATGCCGGTGTGTATTCCAGCTTCCTGCGCCACGCCGAGGCCGCTTCGCGCCGCTTCGGCATCAATACCGTCGATATCCTGGTCGAGCTGGGCAAGCGCCGCATGGTCGGCGGCCAGGAAGACATGATCGTCGACGTCGCCCTGGACATGCTGCGTCGCCGTGAAGCGGCCGCAGCGGAGGAAGCTGCATGAGCCTGAGTACGAACATCCTCGACCAATGCGCCCGGCTGCTGCACGCCGCCGAGCGCGACGTGCGCGAGGTGCACAAGATCACCGACGACCACCCCGCGCTGGACGTGGCCGATGCCTATCGCATCCAGCAGCGCCTGTGTGCGCTCAAGCAGGCCGACGGCGTGCGGATCGTCGGCATGAAAATGGGCCTGACCTCGCACGCCAAGATGCAGCAGATGGGCGTGGACACGCCGATCTATGGATTCCTGGGGAGCGACAACGCGGTGGACGATGGCGCGTCGGTGGACACGCGTGCCCTGATCCATCCCAAAGTAGAGGCCGAAATCGCCTTTGTGATGCGCGATGAACTGCGCGGCCCGGGTTGCACGGCCGCCGCGGTGCTGGCGGCCACCGACTACGTGGTGCCTGCGATCGAACTGATCGACTCGCGCTACGAGAACTTCCGCTTCGACCTGCCCAGTGTGATCGCCGACAACACCTCGGCCTCGCGCTACGTGCTGGGTTCGCGGCCGACCGATGTCGGCACGATCGATCTGCAGACCCTGGGCGTGGTGCTGGAGAAAAACGGCCAGGTGGCCGAAGTCGGCGCCGGAGCAGCCGTACTGGGCGACCCCGCCGCAGCGGTCGCCATGCTGGTCAACATGCTGTCCGAACACGACACGCCGTTGGCCGCCGGTGTAGTGGTGCTGTCGGGAGCGATCACCGCCGCCATCGCCGTGCAGGCCGGCGACAACGTGCTGGTGCGCGCCGAAGGCATCGGGACAGTGTCCATGCGCTTCGTGTAGCGGCGCAGCGCCCGCACACGCGGGCCATTCCAATCATCAACGCCACGTGGGCCGTGCTGGCCTGCGCTGGCCTGCCTATGCCCTGGGAGGGGAGACATGGTTACAGTGAAGAAGAATGCAGTGGCGACCGCGTCACTGTGGTTGGCCTTGTCGGCCATGCCTTGCACCGCGCTGGCGCAGGCCACCGATGCCATGGCGCTGGAGGCGCGCATGGCCAAGATGGAAGTCGAAATGCAGCAGATGCGCGCCATGCTGCAGCAGTACCAGCAGCGTGATGCGCAGGCCGCCGGTGCAGTGGGCGGCGTGCCTGCCGTCGCGGTGGCAACGCCCTCGACGACAGGCGCCACCCAGGCAGGGCCGGCGGCGACACCGCAGGCCACGACACAGGCCGCCGCGCCGGCCGCCGTCGCCACGGCTTCGCCGATCATGCCGGGGGCGATGCCGGGCACGAAGTTCTCTTTCGGTGGTTTCATCAAGCTCGATGCGATGACCACGCGCACCAGCGACGGCATGATGGCCGACGGTTCGGCCGGCCGGTTGTTCTACTTCCCGGGCGCCACGCCGGTAGCCGCCGACGGCAACGGACGCAGCGCCAGTTACACCGACGTGCACGCCCAGTTCTCGCGGTTCTGGCTGGGTGCCGACACCGTCACCGACCGCGGCGACAAGCTCAAGGCCTACATCGAGGCCGACATGTATGGCGGCGGCAACAACGCCTTTGCCGGCAACGAAGTGATCACCAATACCTATGCGCTGACGCTGCGCCAGGCCTATGTCAGTTGGAACAACTGGCTCGCCGGCCAGACCTGGTCCAACTTCCAGGACGTGGCTGCGCTGCCGGACACCGTGGATTTCACCGGTCCATCGGAAGGCACCATCTTTTCGCGCCAGGCCCAGTTGCGCTACACGCGCGGCCCCTGGTCGTTCTCCTTGGAGAACCCGCAGACCACCGTGGCCACCTTCCAGGGCAACGGCACCCGCATGAACAGCGCCGACGACACCGTGCCCGACGCGACCGCGCGATGGATCCGAAAGGGCACTTGGGGCCACTTCACGGTGGCCGGCATGTTGCGCAACCTGCGCTACAACGGCGAGACCGATACCGGACTGGCGGCGAGCGTGTCCGGTCGCTTCAACCTGGGCAGCGATGACGACCTGCGCTACATGGTGAGTGGCGGCAGCGGCATCGGGCGCTACCTGGGCTTCGCATTGGGCGCCGACAGCGTGCTGGATGATGCCGGCGCCCTGCATTCGCAGGATGGCTATGGCGGCTTCGTCGCCTGGCGGCACGCGTTTACCCCCAAGCTGCGCGGCAACGTGGTGTATTCCGGCGCCTGGCTGGACAACGACGCCCGCTGGACCGGCGACCTGGTGACCGAGCGCTCCGAATCCTGGCGCGTGAACCTGATCTATTCCCCATTTCCCAAGCTCGACCTGGGCGCGGAGATCAGCCACGCGCAACGCCGCCTGGAAAATGGCGAAGCCGGCGACCTCGACCGCCTGCACACCCACGTCAAGTACAACTTCTGATAACGGGGTCAGGTTCACTTATCGGCTTATGCGCCCTCCCAGCCGGGGTCGGAAGTCAACCTGACCCCGTTCGCCCCCCCTTCGACCCGATGCCGCTTTACATCGACATGGGCATACCGAGGCACTGGAGCCCGGTCAGCTCGCGAAGCTGCAGGAAGCGACGCGAGATGCCCCTGAGCAAAGCCGACACGTCCGCGTGGGCGCGGAGGGAGCGGTCAACGTCGAGGTGTCCATGCGAAGCAATGATGTGGCGCTGATCACCCTGGATCCAGAAAGCCTTTAGCGAGAATTGGGTCGGATCCAGCTGCCCCGTTTAGAACGTAGCGGTCAGGCACCCGCCTATTAAGTGAACCTGACCCCGTTATGGGCTGGGGTGTGCGCTCGCGCCGAATGGCTGCGGCGCCGCCGCCCATGATCAAGCAAGTCCACCTGAATCCGTGGTTTTGCGTAGTTCTACTGGGTAGGTGCCGGTAGGTTTGCGGACGTTCGGTCGAGGTGTGCGGCGCAGTATGTCGGCAGATCACCTTCTGGGGCTGTGTGACGTCACCAGCGGGGTGAAGCAGTTCTGTCGCGACGGTGGCTTCGCTCATGCGCACCCATAAGGTCTCAAGGAAGTTCAGGAAAACGCCGTTGTTCTGGGCCACTGCGGCGTTCTTGCTGGCGGTGGGCAACGCCCAGGCCAACTGCACGGGCGTCGATCCGCTGACCGTCATCTGCGACGCCAGCGCGCCCAACCCCTTCGGATCGACGGTGGGCAGCGCCCGCAGCACGCCGAACTTCGCCACGGTCATCGTGCAGCCCAATGGCGCCATCGCGGCCGGCAATGCCAACGCGATCAGCCTGGGCAACAACGCCGTCATCGACGTACAGGCCGGCGCCACGGTAGAGAACAACGCGGGCCCACTACTCGGGTTGTGGGCGACCGGTCCGAATGCGGTGGAATTCGGCTCGTCCGGCACGATGACCATTGCTGCTGGTGCCATGGTCCGCTCCAATGGCAGCGCCAACAATGGCGAAGCCATCAACGTGATGGGCATCGGCAATGTCATCACCAATTATGGAAGCATCGTCGGCCGCCAGAGCGCGGCGATCTGGTTCGAAGATCTCGCCCGCGGCGGCACCAACGTCGTCGACAACTACGGCGTCGTCCAGACCGACCTGGGCACCAATTCGAACGTCATCGGCAATGGCAACGGTGGCAGCGTCGACTTTACCAACCGAAGCGGCGCCCGGGTCTTCGGCAGCCTGCATTTCTCCAGCGGCAACGACACGTTGACGTTGTTCGCCGACTCGCTGGTCACCGGCAGCTTTGAAGGGGGCGGCGGCAACAATGCGCTCACCCTCAATGGCGTGGCCGGATCCAGCGATACCCTGGCCGGCAGCATCCGCAATTTCCAGAGCCTGACGAAGACCGGTGACGGCACCTGGACGCTGAGCGGATCGGTCGGCGCCAACGGGGGCGGCACGCCGCTGCAGGTGCTGGTGCAGCAGGGCACCTTGTCATTGACCGGGACCAACGACCAGTTCAACGGCAGGGTCACCGTGGATCCCGCGGGCACCTTGCAGGCACGCGCGCAGAGCTTGCCGCAACTGGTGGTCAACAATGGCTGGGTCAACTTCGTGCAGGACACGGCCGGCACCTATGCCGGTCTGATCCAGGGCAGCGGCAGCGTGCGCAAGCAACTGGGCGGCACGCTGACCCTGAGCGGGGCCAACAGCTACGCCGGCGGCACGCTGATCGACGCGGGCACGTTGTGGATCTCATCCGATGCAAACCTGGGTGCGGCCAGTGGCGCGCTGGCGATCAGCGGCAACGGGGTGCTGGGCGTCACGCGCGACGTGGCCACGACGCGGGCAACCACCCTTGGCGCGCCCGGCGGGGCGTTCAATGTGGCCACCGGCGTCACGCTCGACCACAACGGTGTGGTGTCCGGTCCCGGCAGCCTAGGCAAGATCGGCAACGGCGTGCTGGCGTTGAACGCGGCCAACAGCTATGCCGGCGATACCTGGCTCGACGCTGGCACGATACGCATCGGCGCCGACGCCGCCTTGGGCAACGGCGCCGGCGTGCTGCGCATGGACGGCGGCATCTTGAACACCATCGCCAGCTTCGCCAGCGCGCGCGCCGGCGAACTGGCGGCCGGCGGAGGCACCTTCCAGGTGACCACCGGCACGACCTTGGGATGGAGCGGGGCGATCAGCGGCACGGGCGGCCTCACCAAGACCGATGCCGGCACGCTGGATCTGTCCGCCGCCAACAGTTACGCCGGCGGAACCGCAATCAACGGCGGCGCGATCCGCATTGCCTCCGATGCCAACCTCGGCGCGAGTACCGGCGGGCTGTCCTTCGACAGCGGCACCTTGGTCACCACGGCCGGCATGACGATCGGCCGCGCCGTCACGATCAACGCAGGGGGCGCCCGCTTCGACACGGCCACCGCCGATCCCGCGGTGGATACGCAATGGCTCCACCTGTCGGGCACCCTGGGCGGTTCGGGCGGCCTGACCAAGCTCGGTGGCGGGACGCTGCATCTGCAGGGCAACAACAGCTACACCGGTGACACGCTCGTCGGCCAGGGCTGGTTGTTCATCGATGGCGACCAGAGCGCGGCCACCGGCACGACCACGCTGCAGGCTGGCACCCGGCTGGCAGGCGATGGCATCGTCGGCGGCGACGTCGTGCTGCAGAGTGGCGCCTATCTCACCCCGGGGTCGCCGCAGTTCACGCCGGCCTCGCTCACCATCAATGGCGACCTGGAACTACAGGCCGGTTCGGCGCTGTACTACAACCTGGTCGAAGCCAACGTGGCCGGTGGCGCCTTCAACGATCTGCTGCAGGTCAATGGCGACCTCACCCTGGGCGGCAGCTTCTACGTCGTGGGGCAGGGCCAGTTGGCGCCGGGCGAGACCTTCGGCCCGGGCGTCTATCGGATCATCAATTACAGCGGCCAACTGCTCAATCCCACTGGCCTGGCGTTGGGCGGCCTGATGCCGCCGGGCGCCATCGCGCCGGACCCGGCCACACAGGAGCGTGCGCTTGCGGAGTTCTTCGTGCAGACCGCCGTCGATGGGCAAGTCAATCTGGTCAACAGTACGGGCCTGACCCTGTCTTTCTGGGACGGCGGCGACAACGTGCCGGGGCAGAAGGACAACAATGCCATCGAAGGCGGCAACGGCACTTGGTGGGCGCCGGGGCTGGACTCCACCAACAACTGGACCAACGACGCGGGCGGCATCAACGCGCCCTGGGCAAATGGTGCCGGACCGACGTACGGCGATGCGGCATTCGCCATCTTCGGCGGCGTTGCCGGAACGGTCAGCGTGGACAACGCACAGCCTGGCTGCAGCGGCACCTGCCAGGTCAATGCGCTGGGCATGCAGTTCGTCACCGGCGGCTACACGATCCAGGGCGATCCACTGAACCTGGTCGCCAATGCCAACGGTCAATCCGTCATCCGCGTAGGCGATGGTTCGGCCGGCTCGGCCGCGATGGTCGCCACCCTCGATGCCGTACTGGGCGGCAGCACCGTACTGGCCAAGACCGACGGGGGCACGCTGGTGCTGGGCGGCACCAACACCTATACCGGCGGCACGCGGATCAAGGGGGGCGTGCTGCAGATCTCCAGCGACGCCAACCTGGGCGCCGCGGGAACGGGCCTGGCGTTCGAGACCGGCACCCTGCACACCACCGCCAGCTTGCTCAACGCCCGCGCGGTGACGCTGGACCTGTCCAGTGCGAGCGGTACCGGCGTGGGTACCTTCGACACCGACGGCGGTACCACGCTGCAGTTGGATGGCGTGGTCGGTGGCGCGGGGGCGCTGGCCAAGCAGGGCGCTGGCACGTTGATCCTGAGCAACAACAACACCTATACCGGTGGCACAACGGTCGCGGCGGGAACGTTGCAGATCGGCAACGGCGGCAACAGCGGAGCCGTCGTCGGCGACGTGCTCAACCACGGGCTGCTGGTGTTCGATCGTGCCGATGACTTCACCTGGGCGGGCATGGCCAGCGGTACCGGCGCGCTCCGCAAGGCAGGCAGCAACGCACTCACCCTCACCGGCGACAGCACCTACACCGGTGGCACGACCATTGCCGGCGGCAGCCTGATCCTGGGCGATGGCGGCACCAGCGGCAGCCTCGTCGGCAACGTGGTCGACGATGGCAGCCTGGTATTCAACCGCACCGGCTTATCGACGTTCAGCGGCCTGATCTCCGGTACCGGCTCACTGGGCCAGACCGCAGCCGGCATCACCGTGCTCACCGGCGCCAACAGCTACGCCGGTGCCACCACCGTGGATGCCGGCTGGCTCTACATCAACGGCGACCAGTCCGCGAGCACCGGCGACGCCACGTTCGCCAGCCAGACGCGCCTGGGCGGCAATGGCATCGTGGGCGGCAACGTGACGCTGGCCGATGGTGCGGTGCTGGCGCCCGGCGTGTTGCCGCTGCAACCTGCCACGCTCACGATCAACGGCGATCTGGTGCTGGGCAACACCAGCAAGCTGTACTACAACCTGGAACAAGCCAATATCGCGGGCGGTCCGCGCAACGACCTGACCATCGTGAGGGGCGGACTCACCCTGGATGGTTTCATCAACGTGATCGAGACCGGCCAGGATCTGGGGCCCGGCGTCTACCGCATCTTCGAGTACGACGGCGCGCTGACCGACAACGGGCTG
>DASWQJ010000112.1:0-19155 GCA_036403795.1 Stenotrophomonas sp. | reverse complement strand
CGGGGTGGTGGGTCAGTGGGCCATGGATGGCCCACGTGCGGTGAGTGCGGCCATGGATGGCCGCTCGAACCGCGACCCACCATCCCGGCAGGTCGGGGCCCGCACCGTAAGCCAATAAAACCAACCGCCCAAACCACCCGCGCCCACAATAAAAACCCAACTCGCAAGCCGCGATCACTGGCGCCCTGGGGAGGGAGAAGACCATCAACAAAGCGGCGCTTTGCTCCCGCGGGCGGTGCTTGCCGCCTCTACGGTAGCCAGGCCTTCAGCCAATCCTCCAAACCGGCGCCGGACAGCATCCAGTCACGACGGACCACCTCGCGCAGCGAATCGCCGGCCGCGGCACGCGCCTCCGCATCAGCCACATGCTCGCGGATCGCGCCAACCCAGTCACGATGCCGATTCTTGACCCGCATCACCGGCAAATCCCCGCGATACGGCTCCACATCGCTGCAAATCACCGGAAAGCCACACGCCCCGTACTCCAGCAACCGCAGATTGCTCTTGCAACTATTGAAACGATTGTCCTCCAGCGGAGCGATCGCCAAGTCCAGATCCATGCGCGCCAACACCCGCGGATACCGCTCGATCTCCACGCCCGGATGGACCTCGGCCACATACGGACGCAGCGCCTCCGGGCACAGGCCGAAGAACACCCAATCGACCTCGCTGGCCAGCACCCGAACCACCTCCGCCAGCATCTCCAGGTCACCCGCGTGGCTCGCCCCGCCGGCCCAACCCACCCGCGGGCGTGCATCGGCGTTGCGCTGCGACCTGGGCAACCCGTCCCACATCGCACGCGGCAACCGATTGGCGGCCACGCGGATATCCGCATGCACGCCCGCAAATGCCTCGGCCAACGCCGGCGTCGACACGACCAAGCGATCGACCCGAGCGAATGCCCGGCGCAGCGACTTCATCACATCGCGCGGCATCTGCGCCCGATGCACGCTCTTGAGCGGAAGATTGGGCAAATAGTCGTCGAGCTCGTAGATCTTGAATGCACGATGGAAACGCCCGACGCGTTCCATTAATTCCAACTGCGCTTCACCGATGCGGCGTTGCCAGATCACCACGTCCGGATCCCATCGCGCGGTTTCTACCACGTCAAGCAAACGCGCGTTAAAGGCGCCGTCGATGTGCCCGGCATCGCGCAACGCCAACAGCGGCTGCATGACCCGATAGTGGCCGCTGCCATGCGGGTCGGCCGGATGCGCCAACACTTTGGGCAAAGGCCTCCACGGCAGGGGTTGCCATGAAAATTCCGACTCGTCCAGGCGAAACCCGCCGGCCACATCGAGCCGCAAGGCCGGATGGTAGGCAGGGTCATGCGCCAGCTGCGGCAACCAACGCTCGAACAGTCGCTCGCGCGCGGCATCGGAGAGCGTCGCCGGCGCGGCGCCATGCAACAACAGGGATTGAGGTGTCCAGATCACCCGCAGACCTGACTCGCGTACGCGCAGGCAAAGATCGATATCGGCCCCTTGATCGGGGAAAGTCGTCGCATCGAAGCCGCCGAGGCGCTCGAACAGCGCACGTCCGATCATCAGGCAGTGTCCTGCCACCGCACTGTAGTCCTGGGTTGATTGCAGGCGCTGCAGATAACCCGGCGCCTGCATCGGCTCGCCCAGGAACGCCCGGCCACCGCCGACTAGCAAGCCCGGCAGCACGCCGGCATGGGTGATCGTGCCATCGGCCGCCACCGTGCGCGCGCCGACGATGCCCACGTCCTCGCGCAGACCATGGTTGACCAGTGCTCGAAGCCACTGTGGCTGCACGGCCGCGATGTCGGCGTCGAGAAACAACAGCAGTTCGCTGCTGGCCTGGGCCGCGGCGAGATTGCGCGCCGCCGCGGCGTCGACCGATGCCTCCAAGGCAAACACGCGCAGTCGTGCATCGCCCAACGCAGCCACTTCGCCCAGCCACCGCGCGACTTCGGGCGATCGGCCACCGTTGTCCAGCAGCAGCAATTCAAAATCGGGCCAGTCGGTCTGCTCGAGTACGCTGACCACGCAGCGCTGCAGCGAAGCCAAGCTGTCGCCAGCGACGATGACCATCGATACCCGCGGCTGGCGGGTGTGGCCGAAGTCCACTTGGTACCCGCCCGGCGCCACGGCCTGCACACGCGCGTGGGGGTAGCCCGTTGCCGCCAGGTGCGACTGCAGCAATGCCTGGCACACCGGGTCCGGCACCACCGGCTCGTGTTCGAGGACCGGCTCAGGCAGGTGTCGAATGTGCGGCCCGGCCCCTTCGCTCAACAGTCCAAGCGCCGGTGCCAGTTCCGGCAGCGTCCCCGTGCCATAGCCACCCGCGGCCAACAGGCGATCGCGGCGGAACACCCAATGGCGGGCCATCACGCCAGGGTGATGCAACAGCAAGTCATGGTTGAAGTCCGGTCGCAGTTCGGGCGAGGCATGGCCGTCGCCGTCCCGCAGCCAGCCATCGGCATACAGTGCTGGCGCATCGCCGGCATCGAGCAAGGCGATCAGCAATGACATCCGCCCCGCGGGACGGAACGTGGTACCCGCATCGATGCGAAGCACCCAATCCACCGCCCATCGGGACAGTGCCGCCTGCGCATCCATCGGGTCGAATACTTCCACTCGCGCTGGATGCCATCCGGCCGAATCGGGACGGCCCAGCACGCGCACCGACACGCCCGCGTACAGCGGTGCCGCCGATGCCAGGCCCGCCAACGTGCGATCCAGTGCACGTGTGTCGTCGCCGCAGATGAGCACGCCCAGGCGAGGGGCACCTTCGACATCCAGGCGCGCCTGTAGCAGGGGTACCTGCGCAGTGGGCAGGCTGCGGCGCGCCTGCCAATCCTGCAGCTGCCAGCGCGACTGAGCAATCTGCAGGGCCTGTTCCAGGGCCTGGCCGAGATCGACCGGGGCATATTCGTCCAGGTGCAGCGGTGCGATCCGGACCTGGCGGGTATCGTAGGTAGGGCCTGGATGCCAACCCAGCGCGCGAATGCCCCGTCGCAGGTCGTCATGGCCGCGTTCGCCGACGCCCGGGCGATCGCGCCCGACCTGGCTGAACTGCACGCGGGAGATGCGGAAACCCACCAGCGGACGCGCCAGCATCGCTAGTTCGCCACCGCGCAGCAGCTTTACATACAGCGCCAGGTCGGCGACCCAGCCCACTTTCACGCCGTCGAGCGTGGCGAGGCCGTCGCCAAAAGGCAGCAGCGCTGCGCGCCGGCACAGCACCGCGCTGGGTTCGCCGATGAAATTGACGGTGTGGTCGGCCAGGAACGCCACCAGGTCGTCGCCGTGCAGTCGCAGGTCTTCGCCCACCGGAAAGCTGGTGGCCAGCTCGTCGGGCAGCGGTTGGCCGCGCTCATCGATCAATCGGCGGCGCGACGCCACCAGGGTGATCGCTGGCGTGGCGTCGATCGCCTCGACCATCGCCGCGATGCAGTCTGGCTCCAGCACGTCATCGTCGTGCAGAAACTTGACGAACTCGCCGCGCGCCATCGCAACACCGCGGGCGGTACTGCGGGTCTCCCACAAGCGCTCCGGATTGCGCGAGTAGTGCACGGGGATATCGCTGTCAGCGGAGAATCTGCCGACGATTTGCTCGATCTGCTCGTCCGTCGAGTCATCGCAGACAATCAGTTCCAAGGCCCGGTAGGTTTGCGCTGCCACGCTGGCCAGCGCTTGCGCAATAAAGCGTGGCTTGTAGGCCGGCATCACCACGCTGACCAGGCGCGGAGGTAGTGCGCGCTGCAACAAGTCAGTCATCGGGCGCGCGCTGCCAGTCGCGCCTGCAGGCGCTCGACCACTCGACGCGCGTTGCCGCCATCGTCATGCCGGAAAAACAGGCGGCGCGCCGCGTCAAAGCGCTCGCCGGTGGCGGGCGAGGGGGAATCCAGTGCGCCCGCCAGGGCATGCAACAAACCGTCGAAATCGCTCACCACCGGTCCTGGGAAGGCCAGCGCCATGTCGTACAGCAGGCCGTTCTGCTCTTGCTGGTAGTGCACCAGGTCCCACGCAAAACTGATCACCGGCAGGCGCAGGTAGAGCGCATCGATATAGACGGAGGAATAGTCGGTCACCACCACCGTGGCCTGGCGCAGCAGCGGTGCGATTTCATGAAACGCTTCGTGGCCCAGGTCCAGCAACTCGTCGTCGTAGTGCAAGGGCGAAAAGGGATCCGGCGCGTTGCGCAGATAGTGTCCGCGCACGCCCAGCACTGCACCTCGCGCGCGTAGCAATGTTTTGAGTCGCGTCACTTCGGCATCTTCGAAACGACGAACCGCCTGGTGGGCGACATGCGTATCGCGATAGGTGGGCGCGTAGAGCACCAGCGCCCGGCCACGGCAGCGCTCGCGCAGGCGGACGAGGTCCTCGCGCTGATACCGGGGCAACGTGGCCTCTGGTTGGCGCAGGAAATCGTTGCGCGGCAGTCCGGTGATCCAGACGTTGTCCGGCGCAATGGGGTGGAAGATCGCTCCCATCGCGTAGGCATCCACGTCCGAGGAAGCAACCAGGCCGTCGTAATGCCGGCGCTCGCGCCGACGGAAGGCGTCGCGATCGCCGTGCGCACGCTGCGCGGGGCGTGCCAGGGCAAACAAGCGTTTCAGCGGGATGCCATGCCACAGGTTGACCACCAGGCGACGCCGCAGCCACGGCCGGGGCGCGCCGTAGCCCCCGCCGCGCCACGCCAACGACATGTCCAGGGACGTGGAGTTGGTGAGCAGCAAGACGCCACAGCGCGCCAGTGCCCACAAACCAGCCGCGCTGCCGAGTGCGAAGACTTGGGTGTTGCAGGTGTCCTCAAGCTGCAGTGGAGCGCTCGCCGCGCGCACGAAGACGACCTTGCGCACGAGGGGGTCGCGCTTGACCTGCTCGAACACGGCGCGCGAGTTTTCGATGAACTGCGCCGGTTTGAGTGGATGAGTGAAGAAAGCCCAGTAATCTTGGCGTTTTGGCAGCAACAGGTCCGCCAGGCGCCACACCGCCAGCACCCCGTGGCCCAGCCAGGCGGGTAGCCGCCAACCGGCGGCCGGGGCCACCGGCGAGCTCATGCTGCGCGCACCTGCGCAGGCGCGACCAGCAGGTGGCAAATGCGTTCGACGTCTTCGTCCAGCAGGTCCGGGTGGATCGGCAGGCATAGCACCTTGCGTGCCACCGACTGAGCCACGGGCAGGTTGGCGGGAGCCGCCGACGACAGCCCGCGATACATCGAGAATTCGCTGATCAGCGGATAAAAATAGCGCCGCACGAGGATGTCGTTGCCGCGCATGCGCTGGTAGACCTCGTCGCGGCTCAGCGGAAAGTCTTCCTCAACCAGGATGGGGAAGTAGGAATTGTTGCGTTGTACGCCCGCCGATGCGCGCGCGCAGCGCAGGCCGGGTACGCCGGCCAGCAGACGGCGGTAGAGAGCGTCGATCTCGGCGCGCCGCGCCAGGGCGCGGTCGATGTGCTTGAGCTGCAGCAGGCCCATCGCCGCGTTGATCTCGCTCATCTTGCCGTTGATGCCGGGCGCAACCACCGTGACCTCATCGACAAAGCCGAAGTTCTTCAGGTGATTGATGCGTTGCTTGGTGCGCGCGTCCGGGCAGATGATCGCGCCGCCCTCGAAGGTATTGAAGACCTTGGTGGCGTGGAAGCTGAGCACCGCCAGATCGCCGTGGCGCAGGATGCTGCCGCCGGCGTCACGCACGGCAAAGGCGTGCGCGGCGTCATAGATCACCTTGAGGTTGTAGTTCCCGGCGATGCGCTCGATCGCGGCCACGTCGCAAGGCGTGCCGTAGCAGTGCACGGGCATGATGGCGGTGGTCTGCGGGGTGATCGCCGCCTCGATCTTCGCCGGGTCCAGGTTGAAGGTGACCGGGTCGATGTCCACAAATACCGGTTTCAGGCCGTTCCACAGCAACGAGTGCCCGGTGGCTACGAAAGAGTAGGGCGTGGTGATGACTTCGCCGGTAACCCGCAAGGCCTGCAAGGCAGTGACCAGGGCCAGCGTGCCGTTGGCGAACAGCGCGATGTGCTCCACGCCGAGGTAGTCGGCCAGCGCCTTTTCCAGCGCTTGGTGCATGCCACCCCCATTGGTGAGGATGCGGCTGTCCCAGATGCGCTGCAGGTACGGCATGAACTCTTCCAGCGGCGGCAGCAGCGGGCTGGTGACGGGGATGGGTCGGTGTTTTTTCATGCGCGTGGGCCCTGCGGTGACCCCTCAACCCTGCAAGGGGCGTGCCGAAGCGGCGTCGGCAACTCGGCGCGCCGTTGCCGCCTGGAACGCCAGTCCGCCGGCTTCGGCGGCATGACGCAGCTGCCCGGACGGACCTTCCTGTGGCGCACGCCGTGCCCAACCTTCCGGCAACAGGCCCTGACCCAGCCGATAGCGCCCACTGCCCGCATCGCTGGCATAGCGCATGATCACGCCATAAAGCGTGCCAGGCATCAGGGGGGCGGTGCCCAGGTCCACCGTGAAGCCATATTGATGCGCCTCGCTGCGTCCTGTCCGGCGCAGCGGCACGACAGGACCGCCATCGACCGGATGCAACTCGAAATCGACCTCGCACCTCGCCATGATCGCGTCGTGCAGGTTCAGATCGAGGCAGAGGCGATCTCCGGACAGTTCCGCGCCCGACAGCCGGAAAAACCCCGGCAGCGGAAAATGCAGGCGCATGACTTCCCGCGGGATTCCCAAACCGTCAACGTTGAGCTCTGCGTTGTCCAGGAACGGCTGCTGCCAGTAGCAGGCCCCGTCGATCTCGGTGGTCCAGCCACGATCGGCACCGATGCCCAGCAGGAAGCACAGGCCCTCGATCTGGCCGCGGCGGATCAGCTCCAGGTACAGCCAACGCCGTGCGCCCAGCGGGCGGTAGTCCATCTCGCCGTACAACGCCAGCAGCGCCTGGATGCCCTGGACAAACGCCTTTCGCATGCGCGGTGAGGCAACAATGCCGTTGGCCGCGTGCAGGGCACGGTGCAGATTGGTCAGGGCAATGGCACGTCGATACGGCTCGCCGCCGGGCAGGGCTTCGTATTGCTGCCACTCCAGCGTCACCGAGCGCATCCGGTCGGCAAAGTTGTCCGCCTCGCGCAGGCCCTGGGTGATCGACGCCTCGGCGCCGGCGGGGCGCGTACGCCACAGATAGACCAGTTCGGGAACGATTGCCGTGCACCGGCTCAGGAAGTAGGCGCGATGGACAAAGGGGCGATCGGCGTACAACAGGCCCGGTTCCATGCCCAGCGCATGCGCGCGCAGGAAATCGGTGCGGAAGATCTTGTTCCAGTAGAAGCCGTCGTCGATCAGCGTCGGAAACTCACCGATCGAATGCACCACCCGCGGCTGCGACCACACGAACGGTTCGTACAAGAACGCCGTCGCCGATAACGCGCCGTCGGTCAGGCGCGCGGCCCGGCCTACGACAATGTCGGCATCGGTACGCTTGGCTTCCTCGATGAGCGCACGATAACCTTGACGCGTCACCACATCGTCCGAATCCACCAACGCCACGTACTGCCCATACGCGAGCGAGATACCTAGATTGCCGGCCACCGCGCCGCCCTCGCGGGTCTTCGTGATGCAGCGGAAGTTGGGGTTTTCGGCCTCGTAACGCCGACAGATCGACCAACTGTCATCGCTGCTGCCATCGTCCACGGCGATGATCTCGATGTCCTGCAGGTCTTGGCCCAGCAGCGAATCGAAGCATTCCGGCAGGTATTGCGCGGTGTTGTAGACCAGCACGACGATGGAAAGCAAAGGCTGCATTTGGGTTCCGTGGGGCTCAGGCCCGCGAGTCGAGCAATGACTCGATCGCGTCGAGGTCGAAGACGGGCAAGCCGTGGCGCAGATGCACGTCTCGGCGCTCGCGAAACGCGTCGTCGATGAAAATCGCGCCGCCCTCGAATGCGTCGACATCGATGGCAGCACTCTTGGGTGACCCGTCGGTGATGTGCACGATCTCGTCAAACAGGCCTTCGTGAATGTGCTGGGCCGCCAACGTCATGCGCGGGCACCGCGCGTGACGCGTCAGCAGCACGATCGATTTTCCATCCGCATGCCACTGATAGACCAGCGCCATCAGCACGGGATTCGTTCGCCCGGCCAGCACCAGCGTGTCATCCAGGTCGAGATATACCTTTCGATAGCTCAGCGGGCTACGGAATCGGTTGTGCAACGCCCGATCCATTTCAATCGGAAAGTCCTGTGGCAACACCTGGAACTCGATGCCCAGGTGCGCATAGATGCCCAGTAAGGGATAGTTGATCCCGCGCTGGCGCGACAGCGCCATGGAGCCGGCGATGCGCGGCGCCACCTCCAGCAGTTTAGGCGCGCCCTGGTCATCACGCCGGGCCTGGAAGAACCATGCGCCGCGCAGGCGCAGCTCTGCCGCGATGGCCTGGGCCATGAATTGCAGCGCTGGATCGAGCGGCGCAGGCGAGGTGCGCACCGCAATGCCGTTGCGCACGCGATCACGCACCCTCGGCGCGGCATGCAGCAGCTGGCCATCGGCGTTGGAGATGCAGTCGATCGTATATTCCTGGCCTGGCAGGTATTCGGCGAATACGTAATCCACGCCCTGGTCGATCAGCGCCTGGTGACGTTGCCGCGTATCGACGCGTTCGGCACCCCGGCTGCCTTGGCCCACCGACGGCTTGGCGAAGATCGGGTAGACGTCGACCAAGCCGCGATGGCGCCGCGGCACAAAGCCCAGATGCTGCAGGCGGTCGTAGGTAAGATGCTTGTCCCGGCAGACACGCGCGGTGTCTGCGTCGGGGACCATCGCCGGCGCTCGCAGTGTATTGCCGGCTTGGGCCAGCAACGGAATCACACTGTCGTGGGCGGGCAGCACGATGTCGATGGCCCATTCCTGGATCAGGGTGTTCAGCGCGTCGAGCAATGCGGCGGCGTCGCGGCTGTCGGCATCGATGCGGCGATAGTGTGCATAGACAAATTCGCCATGGTCCGCTACGGAGGAAACCCCATACAGCCGCACGTCCTTGCAGGCGCGCAGCGCGGCATGGATTTCCAGGCCGATCTCCGAACCACAGGGAAAGACAAGCACGTTCACGAATGTGCTCCAAACACGTGCTCGATCACCCGTTGCGTGGCGCCCCGCTGTTGCGGGCAGAAGCGCGCCTGGAACGCGGCATAGCGCTCGGCATGGGCCGCCACCACGGCGGGCAGATCCTGCAGTTGTGCGATCAGCTCGTCAGTGTCGCGCGCGATCGGGCCAGGCAGGTCGGCCGGAACGTCGAGATAGAAGCCGCGCACGCGTTCGGCGTAGTGGTCCAGGTCGTAACAGAAGAACAGCATCGGCCGACCCGTCACCGCGAAGTCGAAGAACACCGACGAGTAATCGGTGATCAGCACCTCGGCAATGCGGCAAAGTTCGGTGGCGTCATCGCGCGCCGATACATCGACCACATTGGCGGGCAGGCGGATGGGGTCCAGACGGGCAGCCACCAAGTGGTGGGTCTTCAGCAGTAGCACCTGGTCCGGTGCCAAAGCCGCCGAGATCCGCTGCAGGTCCAGCTGCAAATCGAAGCCGAAGCGCCAGGCCCCGATGGGCTGGTCGTCTCGCCAAGTCGGAGCGTAAAGCAGGTAGCGGCGGTCCTGGCGCAAACCCAACGCCGCCAGTGCGCGCGCGCGCTCGGCCTCGTCGGCGAAAGGAGCCAGCAGCGCGTCGGCCAACGGATAGCCGGCTTCCAGCACCGGGCCGTCGTAGCCGAAGGCGCGGGGCAGGATTTGTGTCGAATACGGGTTGGCGCTCAGCAGCACGCTCCAGGCTTGGGCCTCGCGGCGCAGGTTGTCGCGCGCGTCGGCCTCGGGGCCGGCCACGTCGATGTCGTAGCCCAAGCGCTTGAGTGGCGTGCCGTGCCAGGTTTGCAGATAGATCGTTTCCGGTTTGCGCCCATGCACCGGAAACAGCACGTTGTTCACCCGGTACTTGGCTTGGGCCAATAGCCGGTAGTACTCGGCCGAGCCACGCCTGACCCGCAGCGGATCGCCCGGTATGACCTCGGCGCCCTGATAAGCCCACACGCATTGCAGGTCGGGTCGGACCACGCGCAGGACCTCGTAAAGATGACGCGGGTTGCCCGCGTAGGTCTTGCCCAGAAAACTTTCGAACAGCACCAGGTCGTCGCGCAACGGGAGTTCGTGCAGCCACTGCGCATAGCTGGCGCGCGCGTTTTCATCGGCCATTACCCGCGCGTGCTGTTCGCGCGGCGCGGTGTAGAGCACCAGCGATTCAGCGCTGTCGCTGAGATACGCCGACAAGCCATGGTCACCCAGCCGGGTGGAAAAAAAATGGCGCTGGCCGGGCTGTGCGAGGCCGCGTAGTGGTTCACTGCGGCCATCGTTCGTGGCCAGCGACACATCCCAACGCGTCGCCTGCCCCGCCAGCAGGGAGGGAAGCGGAAAGCGCGCGCGCAACGCGTCGCCGACCGACTCGATGCCCGACAGCAGCGCGGATTGCGCACGCCCGCGCGGCTGCATCTGCAATTGCGCGGCGTCGGCGATGCCGCGCATGTCCACCCGCAGCATTGCTTCGCCTTCCAGCGCCAGGTCGAGCTCGGCCACAGTCACCGTTGCGCGACCTTTGCGGTGACCGACAACGCCGCCATAGGTGCCAGCGCCGACGCCGCAGCGGGGCCTGGCACGTTCTGGCGAATGATGGTCTTCAACAGCGAGCTAGAGATGTCCTCGGTACGAGGCAAGTAGCGGACCTCACAGTGGCTGGCCAGCTCGTCGAAGTGACCGCTCCAGTCCGAGCCCATCACCAGCAGGTCGGCGCCCAAGCGGTGAATGTCGTCGGCCTTCTGCTCCCAGTTCTCTTCGGCGAACACGTCGTCGACGTAGCGCACCGCGCGCAGGACCGCTTCACGATCGGCGTAGCACTGGGTCGACTGCTTTTGCTTGAGCGCGTTGAAGCCATCGCTGGACAGGCCCACCACCAACCGGTCGCCCAGCGCCCGGGCGCGGCGCAGCAGATTGATGTGACCCACGTGCAGCAGGTCAAAGGTGCCATAGGTCAGGACGAGGGCCATTGCAGGGTCCCAGCAGACGGCGGTTTGCCGTGCCGGTGGCGATGCAAGCCGCGTGCCGGCTCAGTCCCGGGTCGGATTCCACCAGCGCGAGCGCACGACGCTGGCGGCGTGAGGTCGGGCCGGCGGATGCGATAGGTGCGGACGTTCCCAGGCCACGTCGCGGCGCACCAGGCGGGCAGGCCGGCCTACCGCCACACAGTTGTTGGGAATGGCGCCGGTGACAATGCTGTCCAGTCCTATCACGCTGCCATCGCCAATCCGGGTGCCGCCCATGCAGCGCGTGCCATAGGCCAGCCACACGTGGTCGCCGATGAAGATGTCCTGGGACGGATTGACCCGTTCGCCGCTGTGGATGTCGAAGATCGGATGGGCATCGTCGCACCGCAACTGCACGTCCGAGGCCAGCATGCAATCTTCGCCAAGGTGCACACGGGCCCCCTCGCTGGCGCCGATGAAGCAACGCGCGGTCGTAGTGGTGCCGTCGCCTACCTGGATATGGCCCTCCTGGCCCAGACGCAACAGGGCTGAGAAACTGCCGTCCTCATGGCCGCGACCGATCCGACATTGGCCGTGATCCCCATTGAATTCGACGGAAACCGCGCCGATGCGGGCCTGCGGATCCAGCCACAGCAAGCCGTGACTGGCGCGGAAATGCACCGTAACCCGGGCCAGCATCGCAAGCGGGACGACCAAGCGATTGCCACGCTCATCGGTCACGTCATGTAGTGCGTCGGCGGACGAGGGGAGGGGTGTGGACATTACGGTTCTTTGACGCCCGGGTCGGAAAGCCGCCGCCAGCGGGCAGCGGAAGGCAGCGGACTCAACCCGCCAACTCAGTCTGCTCGCGATCAATACCGTACTTGCGCAGCTTCTCCACCAGCGTGGTACGGCGCAGGCCCAGCAATTGCGCCGCGTGCGCGACCACGCCCTGCGTGCGCTCCAACGCCTCGTTGATCAGCGCCAGTTCGATGCTGGCCATGTGGCCGCGCAGGTCGATGCCGTCGTCGGGCAGGCTGACGCCGCTCGCCGGCGCCTCGCCTGATAGCGCTCCCATCGTGCCAGGGGCTTGACTGCCCGCGGCGACGGCCGGGAGCAGGATCGCGGAGGTGCCGGCCGCAGTGGCCGCCGGCTGGGCAGCAAAATCCCCTCGGTATCGCGCCGGCAGGTCCTGCACGCGCACCAAGCCCCCCGGGTGCAGCACCGCCAATCGCTCGACCAGGTTGGTCAGCTCACGCACGTTTCCCGGCCACTCGTAATGGCGCAGCGCCTGCAATGCCTCGTCGGCAAAACGCACTTCGCCCCGGCCGGTACGCGCCAACTGCGCGGCAATGGTCTGCACCAGCACCGGCAGGTCATCCACGCGCTCGCGCAGCGACGGCATCTCGATCGGAAATACATTGAGGCGGTAAAAAAGATCCTCGCGGAACAGTCCGTCGCCGATGCGCACTTCCAGGTTGCGATGGGTCGCGGCGATCACGCGCACGTTGCAGCGGATCGTCTGGCCGCCACCCACGCGCTCGAAGCTGCGCTCCTGCAGCACGCGCAGCAGCTTGACCTGCATCGGCAGCGACATGTCGCCGATTTCGTCGAGCAGCAACGTGCCGCCTTCGGCCATTTCAAAGCGGCCCTTGCGTGCGCTCAACGCGCCGGTGAAGGCGCCTTTTTCATGGCCAAACAGTTCGCTTTCCAACAGGTCCGGCGGAATGGCGCCGCAGTTGATCGCCACGAACGGCCCATCGCGACGCGGCGACTGCTGGTGGATCGCGCGGGCGACCACTTCCTTGCCCGTGCCCGACTCGCCCAGCACCAGCACCGTCGTATCGAAGGCGGCCACCTGGTCGACCAGGCGACGCAGTTGCACCACCGGCGCGCTCTGCCCGGTGGGGCCGGTGTCGGCCTGGGCCCCGGCCTGGTGCTCGGCATCCAGGCGTTTGAGGCTGGCGCGGCGCAACAGGGCTTCCAGTTGGGTATGCCGCAACGGGGTTTCCAGCGACCACACGTTGGCTTCGTGCAGGCCGTGGGCCGCCGCAAATACCTGCGGGTCGCCCTCCATCAGCAGCACGGGCGGCTGCAGGCGCGCGCCCGCCAGCCAATCGAAGAACCGGGTGGCCTGCGCCGCATCGGCGGCCGAACCCACCATCACCGCCATCCACTCGTCGTGGCGGTGGCGCTCGGGATGGATATCCGCACCGTCGGTCACCCAGCGGGGATTGAAGTCCATGAACTCCAGCAGCGAAACAGTGCGCTCTGCGCGGACCGCATCACTGTCGATCAACAGGATTCGCGACTCACTCACGAGTGCCGACCTCCGACAGGCCCTCCAGGATCGGCATTACTTCCTGGATGTAGGACAGCTTGCTGACGAAGTTATCAGCCCCGGCGCGAAGCGCATGTTCACGGTGCTCGGCATCGTCGAAGTGACTGGCGATCACGATGTAGGGCGCATCGTCCTGGGTCTTGATGAGACGGGTGGCCTGCAAGCCGCCCATTTCCGGCATCGCCAGGTCCATCAGCACCACGCGTGGGCGCAGCGACTCGGAGCGTTCGATCGCCTCGAGCCCATTGGCGGCGCTGCCCACGATCTGCAGCCACTCCACTTTCCGGAAGTGACGCATGGCGGCATTGATGAAGCCTTCGTGATCGTCGACCAGCAATACGGTGAGCTTGTTCATGGTCCTTCTCTCAGCCTGCTCGGGCCAGCAGCGGCTTGTGATGGCGGCGGCGCTCGCGCGCCGGGGCAATGTCCAGCTGTTCACGATACTTGGCTACGGTCCGCCGCGCGATATTGACACCCTGGCGTGCAAGCAGCGTAGCGATGGCTTCGTCGGCCAGCGGGCGGGCTGCCGGCTCGCTTTCGATCAGCCGGCGCACCATGGCCTTCACGGCCTGCCCGGAGACGCTGGCCCCTTCCAGGCGCACGGCGAAGAAGTGCTTCAGTTCGAAGGTGCCGCGCGGCGTCTGCAGGTATTTGCCGGTGGTGATGCGGGAGATGGTGGACTCGTGCATGCCGATTTCCTCGGCGATTTCCTTCAAGGTCAGCGGGGCCATCGCTTCTTCACCGCGGACCAGGAAGCCGGACTGGCGCGACACGATGGCACGGGTGGCGCGCAGCAGGGTTTCGTAGCGCATCGACAGGCCGCGGGTCAGCCAGCGGGCTTCCTGCAGCATGTCGCGCAGCGGGGCAGCGGCCTCGCCGGACTCGGCCAGGGCGCGCTCATGGACCGGGTTGATCGTCACGCGGTGGGTGGTGGCCGGGTTCAGGGCCACGCGCCATTGGCTGTCGGCGTGCCAGGCGACCACATCGGGGATCACGCAGGGGTCGGCCTGCAACTGCAGGGCCTCGCCCGGCCGCGGTTGCAGGGACAGGATCAGCCGAACCGCTTCGCAGACGTCGGCCTCTTCAGCCCCCACGGCCTGGGCCAGGCGGGCGTAGTCGTGCTCGGCCAGCAGGGCCAGGTCGGTATCCAGGATGCGTGCGGCCAGGCCACGGCCCGGCACGCGCCCGGGCAGGGCGGCCAGCTGGGCCTGCAGGCACTCGCGCAGGTCCTGGGCGGCGAAGCCGGCGGGGTCGCCCGCCAGCAGGCGCTGGCGGATGGCTTCGATCGTGTCGGCGTCGACGTCCAGGCGGGCGCTGGCCAGCAAGGCCAGTTCGGCGCGGGGGGCGGTCAGGTAGCCGGCGTCGTCGCAGTGCTCCAGCCAGAACGCGGCGACGGCCAGCTGGCGGTCGTCCAGTTCCAGGGCCAGCTGCTGCAGTACGCGCAACTGGGGGTCGGTGGATTCACCGGCCGCCACGCGGGCCATGCGGTCTTCGTCGCCGGCGTTCCAGCTGGTGCCGGCTACTTCCCACATGGAGCTTTCGGGCAGTTCGTCGAAGGCGGCCATTTCCAGGGGCGCTTCGGCGGTGGCTTCGGCATCGGCCTCGGCGGCGCCTTCGTCGACTTCGAGCAGAGGGTTGTTGTCCAGGGCGCGACGGATTTCCATCTCCAGCTGCAGGCCATCGAGTTGCAGCAGCCGGATCGACTGCAACAGCTGCGGCGTCAGGTGCAGTTGCTGGCCCATCTGGGCGGAAAGCGTGGCCTTCATGATGTATCCCCGAGAACGCCAGCGCAGTCGCGCGGCTTGGAACACATCTTGCAGGAGAGGGTGACGGGTTTTTAATCAGGACGTTTCCGGATCTCGGCGTCATATTCCTGACACGCTGTCAGGAAGATTCTTACACCGTACGCCGGCGTGTCGATTCCACGGCGTGCCCTGGATCCGACGGGTTGGGCATGGCCGGCGGACTATCCGCCCAGTTCGTTGTGATGTTTGGCAGCCAGCAGGACGAGATCGTTGGCGCGGCGGCAGCCGAGCGACTCCATCATCCGGGCGCGGTGGGTCTCCACCGTTTTCACGCTGATGCCCAGGTCCGCGGCGATTTCCTTGTTGCTCTGGCCGCGGCCGATTTCGCGCAGGATCTCGCGCTGGCGTGGTGACAGCGCGGCGATGCCGACGGGTTTTTCGCGGCCCAGCATGGGCGCGATCATTTTCGAAGAAATCTGCGGGCTCAGGAAGATCTGCCCGGCCGAGGCGGCGCGCAGTGCCAGCTCCAGTTCCAGCGGCGCGGCGTCCTTGACCACGAAGCCGGTCGCACCGCGGTCCAGGGCATCGCGCACATGCGCCGGGTCATCGTGCATGGACATCATGACGACGCGAGTGCGCGGCGCTTCGCGCAGGATGTCGGTCATCGCTTCAAGCCCACTGCGGCCGGGGAGCGACAAGTCCATCAACACCAGGTCGGGGCGATGCAGCAGGGTCAGGTCCAGCGCCTGGCGCGCGTCGCTGGCTTCGGCCACCACGTCCACGTCGGCGAAGCTCTGCAGCAACCGGGACAGGCCCGCGCGCACCAGCGTGTGATCGTCGACGATGATGACTCGCACGGAATATGGGCCTGCGGTATGAACCGGGGTTGGGATTGCACCTTAGCCGAGCCGGGGGCGTCCGCCAACCGCACGTCCCGGCGGGGGGTCAGTCCAGGGCTTGGCGAGGGCGCCGGGCGTCGGCCACCTGGCGACGGTGCAGGCGGAACAGATGCCGCTCCAGCGCCGCTTCCAGGCCCGTGCCCAATGGCTCGAAACGCAGCCACAGGAAGTAACCGCCGGCACCGCTGGCCGCCTCGGCCAGCACGGTGACCGGCAGTTCCAGCAGCTCGGGCAGCCACTCGCCCGGTTGCAGCACCGCCAGGCCCGGCGAACCGGTGGCGGCGCCGAGCCGTTGATCGGTTTCCAGGCGAATGCCGCGACGCGACCAACGCACCGCGCGGGTCGGCATCGCGTCGTGGGGATGCCGTGCCAGCCGGCCGAGCAGGGCCAGCATGAGGTCCAGCTTGGCATCCATGCGCTGCACGATCAGCGGAAGCTCGCCGCGGTCTTCGTGGCTGTCTTCACTGCGCAGATCTTCGATCTGGGCCAGGCCGCGCAACAAGGTCTCGGCCGCGCCCTGGCGCCCGGCGGAAGGGCCGGGGCGAAACTCCGCAGGCAGGGCCAGCTCACAGCTCAGTGCCTGGTCAAACAGTTCGCTTTCGGCGGCGTGCTGGATGTCGGTCATCGCAAGGCTCCAGCCTGCAGATAGGCACGAGCGGCCTGGCCGGACTGACGGCCGGCGCGGGCAGCGCGGCCGGCGGCGTCGCGCTGCAATCGCAGTTCGCCCAGGACTTCCTGTTGCAGAGTATGCAGTGCCAGCAGCGCATCGCGCGCCACGATGCCGTGCGCCGCCAGGTACAGACGCAGTTGCTGGTCGTGGTCGCGGGTGAGTTCGGCCGCCCGGCCGTCGTCGCCGTCGGTCAATGCCTGGCGCAGCGCCTGCAACTGTGCGCGCAAGACATCCAGCTCGACGGCCGCGGCGCTCACGTGGCCGCCGCGACGCCGCGCTGCTCGACCGGGATCGCATTCCAGGCCGAATCGATTTCGCCCAACAGCTCCAGCGACTCGACCAGGCCGGCTTCGTCGTTGTGCAGGTTGGCCTCGGTCAGGCGCTGGATCACGTAGTCGTACAGCGCCGACAGATTGCCGGCGATCTCGCCACCGGCCTCATGGTCCAGCGAGCCGTTGAGGTGGCCCACGATGGCGCAGGCCTCGCCGATCGCCTTGCCCTTGCGCGCATGGTCACCTTGCGCCAGGCAGGCCTGGGCCAGGCGCACGCGCTGGCAGGCACCGGCAAACAGCAGGGCGACCAGCTTGTGCGGGTCGGCATCGGTGACGCTGGTGGACACACCGACCTTGCGGTACTGCTCGGTGTACTGGCGACTTGAACCGTACATGGATGACTCCTGGCGGGCACCGCGGGCGGCTTCCGGGCCGGTCGCGCGGGCGGGCCCGTGATGACTGTGGTGCCTTCTTATCGGCCGGATCGCGGCCTCACTTGAGGGCGGGTTCAGCTGGAGCTGTCGGCCAATTGCTGGGTCAGGTAGTCGCTGGTGCTCTGCATCTGCGCCACCAGGGTGTCCATGGCGGTGAAACGTGCGGTATAGCGGGTGCTGGCTTCTTCCATGCGCTTGTCCAGGGCATCGAGCTGCTCGGTCAAGTCCTTGATCTGCGCGTTGAGGCTGTTGGTGCGCAAGGTCAGCGAGCCGCTGGTGGTATCCAGGTTGCTCTTGAGCAGGGAACCCAGGCTTTTGCCGACGGCGCCATCGGTGCCGAACATCTTGTCGACCGCCTCCGGGTCGGCGGCGATGGCCGAATCGAACTTGCTGCCGTCCAGGCTCAGGCTGCCGTCGGTGGCGATGGTCACGCCCAGCGACTTGAGTTCGTACACGCTGCCGCTGACCTGGCCGCGCAACTGCTGCTGCAGGCCGCGCACCATGGCATCGCCGGTCAACGCCGAGGCGGTGTCGGTGTCCACGTTGTAGGCACTGGCCGACTTCAACACGGTGTTGACGGTGTTGTAGGCGCTGACGAATGCGGTGAGGTTGGCCTTGACGGTGCTGTTGTCGGCGGCCACCGACAAATTGGTCTTGGTGCCTTCGGCGGCCTTGGTCAGCGTCAGCGCGACGCCGGGAATCAGGTCGGCCAGGCTGTTACTGCTGGAGGTGCGCTCAAAGCCGTCCACGCGCACCAGCGCGTCCTTGGCGGCCACCGTCTCGGTGAGCCCACCCGAGCCGCCGGGTGCATAGGACAACGCAGCCAGGCCACCATTGCCGCCGCTGGCGGTGAGGGTCATGGCGCCGTCGGTGCCGGTGCCGGCCGCAGTAAGCACCAGGTGCTGGCCGTCATCGGCAGTGACGACGCTGGCGGTCACGCCCTTGCCGCCGGCTGCCTTGTTGATCGCGACCGCCACGTCGGTGAGGGTGGCGCCTTCCTTGACCGTTACCTGCAGCGACTTGGCGTCTTCATCGCCAAAGCCAATGGTCAACGTACCGTCGCCCACGACGGCGTCGCTGGCATACGCGGCGGAGGTGAGCTTCTGGCGTTCGGCCAGTCGCACCACTTCCACGCTGTAGTTGCCGGGGCTGGCGCTGGTGGTCGCGGTGGCGGTGAAGCCGGCGCCGTCGCCCACGGTGGCTTTGTAGGCCTGCTTGTCGATGCTGTCGGTCAGCGTCTTCAGCGCGGTCTGCAGGTTGGTCATGCCGCTCTTGATCGTCCCCAGCGCGGACAGCTGGGAGCTGGCCTTGGTGCCGGCCGTATTGATGCGGTCTTCGACCGGCTTGCGGTCGGCGGCCACCAGGTTGGCGACGATGGTGGGGATGTCCAGGCCGGAACCGATCTGGTACAGCGACGAAGTAGCCATGCACGAACTCCTGGCCAAGGGGGCCACATGGCCACCCGGATGACGGGGTAGCGGCCGCGCGGCGCCAGGCTTGAGGCCGGGGCCGCGATCCGCGGGTCGAGGCGGTGGATGCAATTACCGTGCCGGGGGTGTGGCGGGTTTTTGGCGGGCGAGGGTGGGTTGGCATCCTTTGTGTTTGGTGGGCCGTGTTTATCGCGGCTCGCGAGTTGGGTTTTTGTTGTGGGCGCGGTTTGTGTTTGGCGGTTGGTTTTAAGTACTTACGGTGCGGGCCCCGAGCTGCCGGGATGGTGGGTCGCGGTTCGAGCGGCCATCCATGGCCGCACTCACCGCACGTGGGCCATCCATGGCCCACTGACCCACCACCCCGCCAGCTCGGCGC
>DASWQJ010000111.1:0-9048 GCA_036403795.1 Stenotrophomonas sp. | reverse complement strand
AGCGCCCGTAGCGAGCGCAGTCCGGCCGGGTCGAAAATCATCTGCGACAGCAGCTTGCGGCAACCGGTATCGATGTTCAAGCGCATGGGCAGCGGCTCCCCCATGAAGGTCACGCAGGCCGCGTGCGGTGCATCGCGCAATGCATGAAGAAGCGCGATGTCCAAACGCGGCATGTCCACCGGCACCACCCACGCCGGTCCATCGGGCAGGCTCTCCACTGCGGTGTGCAACCCACCGAGTGGACCGCAACGCGGCACGCGGTCGGCCAGCCCGCCAAACGCCGGGTAATCGCCACTGATACGCACCGCGCCTGCGCCAGCGGCCACCAACAGGTCGCGCATGTGCGCCAGCAGCGGACGGCCTCGCCAGTCCAGCATGGCCTTGTCGCGGCCCATGCGGCTGGACAGCCCGCCGGCGAGCACGATGCCCGCGATGAGCGAAGGACCGTCAGCGCTGTGCATCGTCCGGCCCTGCGGCCTCCAGCCGCACCGCGTCGTGGTGACCCAAGCCGTAGACCCGCACCCAGGTGCCGGCGGGAACGTCCTCCGCATCATCTTCGGGAACGACCCAGGCGTTCGCCCGCAACAGCGACATCAGCCTGAAGGAATGCTGGTGCGGCAGGGCCTGCACGCCGAGTCGTTGTTGAGCATCAAGTGTCACGCGCGCCAGAGCGTGCATGCGCACGCCTGGCAACTTGCGCAACGGCGCCTGCAACGGCAGGCGCAGCGGTACTTCCTCGGGCAGTCCGAGCATTCGGCGAAGCAACGGCTCGACAAAGAAACGCTGCCCCGCCGCGGCCGACAAGGGATTGCCCGGCAGGCCGAAATACAGCGCGCCATCGGGCAGGCGGGCGAACAGCAGCGGCTTGCCAGGCCGCATGGCCACCTTGTGGAACACGATCGTCGCACCGCGCGCACGCAAGGCGTCGGGAATGAAGTCGTGGCAGCCCATCGACACCGCGCCGGTGCTGACCACGATCTGCGCGCCGGCGGCCGAGGCCTGGTCGATGGCGGCGTTGAACAGAGCAGGATCGTCGTCCACGCTGCCTTGCCACACCACTTGTGCCCCGGCAGCCTGCAATCGAGCGACCAGATAGGGTCGGTTGCTGTCGTGTATCTGGCCCGGCAGCAATCGCTGGTCGACCTCTGACACTAACTCGCGGCCGCTGACGAGTACGGCTACCGCCGGCGCGGGCCTTACCGGCACCTGCGCGATGCCCAAGGCGTGCAGCAGCGCTGTTTCGTTGATGCCCAAGCGCGTCCCGGCCGGCAGCACCGCCGCCCCGGTGGCCACGTCCTGGCCGCGCAGGCGTACATGCTGGCCCGGTCGGATCGATTGGCGCAGGCGTATGCGGCTGGGCTGACCCTGACGGTGAGCCAATACTTCGACCTGCTCGATCGGCACGACGCTGTCCAGCCCGGGCGGCATGGGCGCGCCGGTCATGATTTCCCACACGCCCGGCGCGAGCGGACCGAATGCATCCCCGGCGGCCAGGCGGCCCTGCACATCGAACTCGCTGCCGGCGGGAATTTCGGCAAGGCCAGCATGCAGCGCGAAGCCATCCATCGCCGAGTTGTCGAACGGTGGCAGGCATTGCGGACTGACCAGGCATTGGGCAAGCACGGCATCGCGCGCCCACTCCAGCGGCACCGGCCGCGCGGACAAGGGCGCAACGGCGTCCAGCAAGTGTTGCAATGCGTCGGCGTAGCCGATCATCGCCATCCCCCATCTTCCGGGCGCGCGCGCAAAACCTGCTTCGCTGACCCAACCTCTACCTCGACCATGGCTGCCTCGTTGCCGATCCACGCCACCAGCGTACGACGGCAGCCACCTCCACGGCGGGACGCGAACCAGATCGAGCCTGGACGTCAGGTCAACCCATCTCAGTGGGCGTGCGACGCGAGGTGCAGCGTGGCCGCGTTCACTGGCCGCGAGCCGTCGTTGTCGCGCCGGATTCCCGCCCCCCTGCCCCGACCCGACCCGGGCGTGTCGCCACGCCCGGGCCGGTTGCCCGACTTCAACCACTCATTCCCTCAGAACCGATACGTCAAACGCGCCACGCCCGTATTCGACTTGTAGCCCTTGCCCACCTCCGGCACGTACTGCACCGAGAAACTCAGGTTCTGCGAGCCCAGCAACTCGGCGCCCACCGAGAACCGGCCCAACGTACCCGGGCTGGCCGTGGTCAGATCGAAGCTGCCGCTCTGCGGCTGGTCGGCGAAGCGCGCGGTCGTGATCCAGTCGCGGTTGTTGCCGAACTCCACCGCGGCGCTGGCGAAGGGCCGCAGCGTCATGCCATCGCCCACCGCGAACGACGTACCGAGTTCCACACCGGCCGCGCCGATCAACGCCGTATCGGCATTGCCTTCCACCGCCAGGCGGAACGGCGAGTCGCCGTTTTCGGTAAAGGCCTTGTCATCCACGTGGATGGCATGGCCTTCCACGAACGGACGCACGAAGCTGTTCTGCCCCATCGGGAAGCTGTAAGCCGCCCGCAGGTGCGCGCCGGCCTGCCATTGCGTAGGCGTGGCGCGCGCCGAGTCGGTCACGCCCGCCACCGCGATCTCGCGCTCGGAGTGGTAGCGACCCGAGGCGGCGTCGATGCCACCGGACAGCTCCAACCGACCCGCGGTGTACAGCAGGCCCACGCCCCCCAGCAACGCATCGCCATTGACGCGCGCACTGCCATCGGTGTCGCGCAGGCGGCTGTCTTCATAGGCCACCGAGCCGGTGACCGCCAGGTCGGGCGACAACTGCCGCTGTCCACCGGCCTGATAGGCCGTCGAATCCACGTGGTAACCCAGCGCATCGCGGGTCTGGTCCTGCTCGGAACCATTGGCCAGCACCCGACCCCACACACAACTGTCGGTGGTCTTGGTCTGTTGCGGTGCGCTCGAGCAACCGCCATACAAATTCATCGCAAAATCGCGACTGCTGTTGTAGCGGAAGGCACCGAACGCGCCCAGCGCCTTGCCGGTCATCGCCGACAGGCCTGCCGCGTACGAGGCGTCGTCGGCAATGCCGGTCAAGCGGGTGAAGCCCTGGTCCATCGCCGCACCGCTGTCGAAGATCGACTGCAGGTTGCCCGCCACCGCACGCTGGTTGGCGCCGAAGCCTGCTGCCTGCGCATCGAACATCGCATTGGGCGTGGCATGCAGCGACTTGCCATCGGTGTCGAAGCGGTAGTTGTACAGATGCGTATCGGCGGCCGACGCCAACGCCGGATCCAAGGTGAGCGCGCCGGTGGCCGTGGCCAGGGTGACGGTGTTCTTGCGCATCACCGTGGGGTGCACTTCCACCTGGCCCGCTATCGTCGCATCGCCGTCGATGGTAAGGGCCGGGCCGGACTTGCCGGAAAAATCGCCCGGCGCCACGATCTTGCCGGCCGCATTGCTGGTCAGGCTGCCTTCGATCGCCAGCGGGGTGGCGCGCAGGTCCATCACGCCATTGTTGGTGACCCCGCAGGCACCCACCGCCACCTTGTCGCCGGCATCAAAGGTGCCGTTGTTGGTGAAGCAACCGGTGCCGCCGCCATTGGTGAGCAGGATGTCGCCACCCATCGTGCCGTTGTTGATGACGTGCGTGTCGCCGGCCACGCTGTAGACCGCCACCGAGTTGGCCTGCGATCCATAGGTGTAGAGCGTGCCATTGTTGGTGATGGTATTGACCACCGGGTTGCCGTTCTTGTCGTTGGCACCGGTGCCGCCATGGTCGATGTAGAGGCCCGCCGAGGCGCCATTGGCCGAGGTAGGAATGGCTTGTTCGCCCACGATCACCCTGCCGGTGGAACCGATGGTGATGTCGATCGGCGCGTTGGAGGTGCCATCGCCCATGCTCTGCGCCACGATGCCCGCCGAATTGATATTGGTCGCCCACACCGTGCCATTGATCGTGGCGTTGATCGCGCCACCGGTGCCGCTGCCGCCGGCAGTGCCCATGAAGATGTTGCTGTCGTTGATGACACGCCCGCCGCCGCCACCGATGGACTGCAGCACCATCGCCGGCGAGTACCCGCCCACGGTGCCGACCGATGCGCCGTCGTTGACGGTCACGTTGATGTCACCGCCATTGCCCGCCGCACTCTTGGTGCCGCTGAAGTACACCGGCGAACCGTCCAGGCTGCCTTGGCCCGCGATGCCACCGGCGATGCCACCGCCGCCGCCGATGGACTGCGCCATCACGCCGATCGCGTTCTCGCCATAGGTCTGGATGGCATCGCCCACAGTTACCGACAGGCCACTGTTGCCCGAGGTGGGACTATTGACGCCATCGTTGTTGACGTTGCCCGCGGTCTTTCCCGAGCCGAAGAAATCCGACACCGTGCTACCAGTCACCAAGCCGCCCGATTGCAGGCCGCCGCCACCGGAGATCGACTGCGCCAGGATGCCGTAACTGTTGTCGCCGTAAGTGGTGATGGTGCCGCCGGTCTGCGTGGTCACGTTGACCAGGCCGCTGCCGCCGGCGTTTTCGCCAGCTGAACCGCCGAACTTGAACTGCGTACCGAAAGTGCCGCCGTGCACGCTCGCACTGCCACCGGCCGCTTCCAGGTCGCTGGCCAATGCCTTGGCAATGCCGCCGCCCCCGGTGATTGATTGCGCGATGATGCCGCTGGCGTCATGCGCCGCCGTCGAGATCGCGCCGCTGCTGGTGATGCGCACCTGCCCCGAATCGTAGGCGGTGCCGCCGTCGCCACCGACTGACAAACTGATCGACTTGAACGCGCCATCATCGGCGTCGTCATCGCCACTGTTCTTGCTGCTGGACTTCACCGAGGAGGCCGACACACCGCCCACGCCACCACCGCCGGCGATCGATTCGCCCACGATGCCTGCGGCCAGCGCACCCTTGGTGTAGATGTCACCACTGTTGGTCACGTTGACCTGGCCGCCGTAACCCCCGCCGCCGCCCGAGCCGCCAACCGAGAGGTTGCCGCTGTAGTCGTTGGTCGAGGCCGTGCTGGCCGCCCCACCCTTGCCACCACCGCCGCCGATGGCTTGCGCCAGGATGGCATCGGAATGGTTGCCCAAGGTGGCGATCTCGCCGGCGTTGGTCACCGTGACCAGCCCCGCCGAACCGCCGCTGCCACCCTTGGCACCCAACCCAACCGACAACTGGATGCTGGTCGACTGGTTGTCATCATCGGTTTCGCCCTTGGATTGCGCTTCGTCGTCCAACTCGCTGTCCAGGTCGTCGTCACCGATCAGCGCGGCCGAACGTATCGATGCGACTGCCACCTGAGAGGTGCTGTCGGCCAACAAGCTGTTCGTGAAGCTCGCTGCGTTGTTCAGGCCCATGTAGTCATTGAGCGCGCCGTTGCCGTTGGCGTCATAGGCCGCGGTCAGCTGGCTGAGCGCGGTGGAAGCATTCGAACCACTATTGCCGCCGGCGCCGTCGGATTTCTTGGTCGCGATATTCGAGCCTGCCTTGCCACCCACGCCGCCACCGCCACCGATCGACTGGGCGATGATGCCGTTGGCATCGGCACCAAACGTCACGATCGAGGACTTGGCATCATTGGTCACCTGCACCGGATCGGTCTCGTTGCCGCTGCCATCGACGTGATACGTATTGCCACCACTGCCGCCGTTGGCACCCATCGTGACGGTCGCGCTGTATTCGCCCTTGGCCGAGCCTGCGGCGCCGCCGCCGGCCCCCCCGCCGCCGCCGATCGCCTGGGCACCGATGCCGAACGCGCCGTCGCCCAGGGTGATGATCGAGCCGCCGACATTGTTGGCCGACGCACCGTACCCGTCGCCACCGGCAGCGCCCGTCCCGCCCATGGTGAGTGAGCCGGAGATCTTGTTCTCTCCGCCCGACGCCGTGGCCTGTCCATCGCCCGTGCCGCCCACGCCACCGCCGCCGCCCACCGACTGCACCAGCAGTCCGGCAGCCGATTCGCCCGTGGTCACGATCAGACCGTTGTTGGTGCCGGTGGCGTTGCCGCCCGCACCCGCGGTGCCGCCCTTGCCGCCCATGGACAAGCTCGCACTGATATCGAATTCGCCGCCCGTCGCCGTCGAGGCCGACGAGGAATCGCCACCGGCGCCGCCACCGCCACCGATCGACTGCGCCAACATGCCCACCGCACCTTCGCCGGTGGTCGTGACCAGCCCGGTGTTGGTCGCACCCAGCGTGCCACCGTCACCGGCCTGGCCGCCCGAGCCGCCCAACGCGGCACTCAGCGAAATGCTGACGTCCTCTGCCGCGTATACGCGGGACTTGGCCGTCGACGCACCACCGGCGCCACCACCGCCACCAATCGACTGCGCCAGGATGCCGTAGCTGTCCGAGCCTTCGGTGGTGATGCGGCCATCGTTCTGCGCCGTCGTGCCGTTGCAACCGGAGGCACACGCATCACCGCCCGCACCGCCGCTGCCGCCGACCGCCATCGAGGCGCCAAAGCCGGCCGAGGTGCTTTTGCTGTAAGCCGAACCGCCTTGCCCACCGCCACCGCCGATGGATTGCACCAGCAGTCCTGGCGAGTGCACGCCATGGGTCAGTACACGGCTGCCCTGCGCGCTGGTCAACGCGGCGGTGAACCCGTCGCCACCGCCGCCACCACTGCCACCGACCACATAGTTCAAGCCGACGCTGGAACCCGATGCATCGCCGGCCTTGCCGCCACCGCCGCCGATCGATTGCGCCGCCAGGCCATCGGAGCCGAAGCCAAACGTTTCCACGGTCGACTGCAGCGACACATTCACGTCGTTGCCGTTGACCCCATTGCCGCCATCGCCGCCGATCGAAAACACGCCCTTGGACGTACCTCCCGAACCACCACCGCCGCCGATCGACTGCGCCAACACACCGGGCGAACCCTCATACAGGGTCGGATCGACATAGATGCCGGTGCGCACGTTCAAACCGGTGCCCGTGACCGAGACGGTGCCTGCGGTGCCGCCGCTCGAACCCGACCCGCCATTGGGGCCGATCACGAATTCCGACGGTGTCCCGCCATCGCCGCCATTACCGCCCAGCGATTGCACCAGCACGCCGGGCGAGTGGGTGCCGTTGGCCGCGATCTCACCGCCGCCGTTGCCGGTGAAGTTCAGCGTCACATTG
This sequence comes from Stenotrophomonas sp., assembly GCA_036403795.1. Classification (GTDB taxonomy): domain Bacteria; phylum Pseudomonadota; class Gammaproteobacteria; order Xanthomonadales; family Xanthomonadaceae; genus Stenotrophomonas_A. The sequence goes on along the minus strand of DASWQJ010000111.1, from coordinate 1,986 downwards.
CCGCCGTTGCCACCACCACCGGCATCGCCGCCGGAACCGCCGGTGCTGTTGCCCTGCCCGCCCGCGCCACCCTGCGACAACACGTGCAGCGCGGCGTCGTTGTCGTTGGACTCCTCCATGAGCACATTGGTCGCCACGGTCACGCCCACCGTAGTGCCGTTGCCGCCGGCGCCGCCATCGCCGCCTTGGGTGCCGTCCACGTTCATCGCCTCGCCGCCATTGCCACCGGCGCCGCCCACGCTTTGCACAAGCACACCGGTCGCGCCGTAGAAGCCATTGGTAGTGGTGTTGTTGGTGTTGGTCAGGGTCGCCGTCACTGCACCGCCGTCGCCGCCGATGCCATCGGTGGCGTCGGCGCCCTGCGTGTTGTACCCGGCGCCATAGTCGCGACCGCGGCCGCCCGCACCACCCTGGCTCGACACCAGCACGCTGCGAAACTGGGTATTGAACTGGCCATCCAGCGTGGCCTGGATCGTGCCGCCGTTGCCGCCCGGCGCTGCGTTACCGTCCGTACCGCTGTTGTTGCCCTTCGCCGCGGCACCGCCTTCGCCGCCCAGCGAGATGATCGTGATGCCGCTGATGCCGATGCTGGTGTCCTGCACCGTGCCGATGACCTGCGGGCCCACCGATACCGTGACGGCGCCGGCCTGCGCACCGGCGCCGCCGTCTCCGCCGGTCTTGTCGAAGCCGTTGTCGGTGGCATCGGAACCCTGCGCGCCGGCACCGCCGATGCTCACCGCGTTGACGGGCGAGGAGGCGGCCGGACCGTAGTCGTACAGATGCGGGTTCGCGCCAACGACCAGGTTGATGTCGGCGGGCTGATAGCCCGGCCCACCATTGCTGCCGTTTTTGTCATCGAAGACCGGATCGGAGCCGGAGCCCGGCGCCGGCGTACCGGGATTGCCATAGGTATTCAGGTAGCAGGAGATCTGCCCGTTCTGGCTATAGAGATTGCAACCATCGGCAAATGCCGGGCCCGCCGCCGCGAATGAAGCGACGCCGACCGCCGCCGGCGCGACGACCATCGCCAGGGCGTGCATCAGCGCCAGCGACAGCGCCCGCGGATTGGGCTGTGAAGAAAACCGGTTGGCCGCGTTGGACCGATGGGACGATGACATGGCAAGGCTCCTGGGTGGGTGCGGGGAGCCTAGGGACGCAGCAGGTTTTGGCACTTGACCTGGATCAGGTGCAGGCAAAGCAAGTAGCGGGCTGGAGGGGTAGCGGTCAGGTTTGTGCGCGCGGCTTGACCTGGATCAAGCGCCGCGCGTTTCACCGCCGCGCGCAGCCAACCAGTCGCGCGGCGAAGCACCCGTCCTGCGGCGGAAGGCACGCGACAAGGTCGGGGCATCGGCGAAACCCAAGTCCAACGCGACCTGTTTTACCGATCGGCCGTTACGCAACAACGAACCGGCGACGCTGAGCTTCCAGTCCAATAGATACGCCGCCGGCGTCGTGCCTGTTGAAGTCTTGAAGGCCGCAGCAAAGGCACTGCGCGACATGCCGGCGATCGAAGCCATGCGCTCCAGCGACCAATCCTCCTCCGGCGTGCGATGCAACGCGACCAGTGATCTCGCCAGCCGCGGGTCGGACAGGCCCATCATCATCCCTTGCGAGACGCGCGCCTGCGTGGGGTGGTCAATGATCCAGCGCAGCACCTGGATCAGCACCACCTCGAACAATCGATTGGCCAACAAACGCGAACCGCAGCGCACCTGGTCGGACTCGGCAAACAACAGGTCGAGCGTGGTTTCCAGCCCCGCGATCTCCTTCAGCGGCAACGCGATCACGTCCGGCAGCGACTGCACGATCGGATTGCGTGCCCCGCCATCAAAATCCACCGTGGCGCAGGTGAAGTCCGAACCGTCCACCGGCGGATTGACGAACTCGTGGTGCACCGCGCGCGGGAACAACAGCAAGGTCGGCCCGGTCAGTTTCAAACGCTGCAAGGCCTGGCCCTCGCGATGCAACACCTCCATCTCGCCTCGC
>DASWQJ010000110.1:0-6037 GCA_036403795.1 Stenotrophomonas sp. | reverse complement strand
TATTGACACACCCGGTCGCGGTCGCGAAGCTCCGTCCCTCAAGCCCATGTTTGGGCTCGCATAGCAGGGACGTTATGCAACAGGGGAATGCTGCACTCACGGTCGTGGGCGGCGTCGGCGAGCACGCCGAGTCTGCGCAAGCAAGCGACACCGACAGAATCGATCTGGGCCTGCGTGGCTTGGTGCTGCTGGCGCAATTCCACGGCATGGCCGCCGATGCCGCACAGCTGTCGCACGAATTTGGCCGCAACGGCGAAGCTTTCGACGAAACCACGTTGCTGCTGGCCGCGCGCAAGCTCGGCCTCAAGGCCAAGGTCTCCTCATTGCCGTTGGCCCGTTTGCCGATGGCCAACTTTCCGGCGATGGCCTGGGATGCCGATGGCAAGGCATTCCTCATTGCCCGCATCCAGGGCGACCAGGCGCTGGTCCACGACCTGGCCGAGCGCCGCCCGCGCCAGATCGATGTGACCGAGCTCACCCAGCGCTACCAAGGGCGCTTGCTGCAGGTCGCCTCGCGCGCCTCGGTGTTGGGGCAGTTGGCGCGCTTCGACTTCACCTGGTTCATCCCGGCCATCGTCAAATACCGGCGCATGCTGGTCGAGGTCTTCATCGTTTCGCTGTTTATCCAGCTGGTTGCGCTGGTCACGCCGCTGTTCTTCCAGGTGGTGATGGACAAGGTGCTGGTGCACAACGGCCTGACCACGCTGGACGTGATTGCCATCGGCCTGGTCTGCATGGCGGTGTTCGAAGTGGTGCTGACCGGCCTTCGCACGTATGTGTTCGCGCATACCAGCAGCAAGATCGATGTCGAGCTCGGCGCGCGGCTGTTCCGTCATGTATTGGCATTGCCGCTGGCGTATTTCGAATCCCGGCGCGTGGGCGACACCATCGCCCGCGTGCGCGAGCTGGAAAACATCCGCAGCTTCCTCACCGGCCAGGCGCTGACCTCGGTGTTGGACCTGCTGTTCACCGTGGTCTTCCTGGCGGTGATGTTCTGGTACAGCGGCTGGCTCACCTTGATCGTGGTGATCTCATTGCCGGTGTATGCGCTGATCTCCGGCGCGATCACCCCAGTGCTGCGTAAACGCCTGCAGGACAAGTTTGCGCGCGGCGCAGACAACCAATCGTTCCTGGTGGAGACGGTCAGCGGCATCGGCACCGTCAAGGCCATGGCGGTGGATCCGCGTGCCACTCGCACTTGGGATAACCAGCTAGCCGGCTATGTCAGTGCCGGCTTCGGCGTCACTCGCGTGGCCACGGTCGGCCAGCAGAGCGTGCAGCTGGTCCAGAAGCTGGTGGGCGTGGCGATCCTGTTCTTCGGCGCCAAGCTGGTGTTGGAGGGCAAGCTGACGCTGGGCCAATTGATCGCCTTCAACATGCTGTCAGGGCAGGTGGCCGCGCCCATCATCCGATTGGCCCAGCTATGGCAGGACTTCCAGCAGGTCGGCATCTCGGTCGAGCGCCTGGGCGACATCCTCAATACGCGCACCGAGGTGCCGGGCAGCCGCATGGCATTGCCACCGATCCAGGGGCGGGTCAGTTTCGAGCGCGTGCATTTCCGCTATCGCCCCGAGGCACCGGAGGTGCTGGGCGGCATCGACCTGGACATCAAGGCCGGCGAGGTGATCGGTATCGTGGGCCGCTCCGGCTCGGGCAAGAGCACGCTCACCAAGCTCGTGCAGCGGCTCTATACCCCGGAGCGCGGCCGCGTGCTGATCGACGGCCATGACCTGGCCTTGGCCGATCCGGCGTGGCTGCGCCGCCAACTGGGCGTGGTGCTGCAGGAAAACTTCCTGTTCAACCGCAGCATCCGCGAGAACATTGCCCTGAGCGATCCGGGCATGGCGCTGGAGCGGGTGATCCACGCCGCCAAGCTGGCCGGCGCGCACGAATTCATCGTCGAGCTGCCGGAAGGTTACGACACGGTGGTGGGCGAGCAGGGGGCCGGCCTATCCGGTGGGCAGCGACAACGCGTGGCCATTGCCCGCGCCTTGATCACCGATCCGCGCATTCTCATCCTGGATGAGGCCACCAGCGCCCTGGACTACGAGTCCGAGCACGCGGTGATGTCCAACATGCATGCGATCTGCAAGGGGCGCACGGTGCTGATCATCGCGCATCGCCTGTCCACCGTGCGGCGCGCCCATCGCATCGTGGTGGTGGAGAAAGGCCAGATCGTCGAGGTGGGCAGCCATGCCGAGCTGGTCGATCGGCCCGAAGGCCACTACGCGCGGCTGCACAAGCTGCAGGCGGGCACGGCATGAAGCACATTGCCCAGGGGTCCAAGGATTTCCTGCAGCGCTATTGGGCGGTGTTCCGCTCGGCGTGGCAGGTGCGGCATGAACTCGATCCGCCACCGCGCAGTGCCGATGAGCGTGCCTTCCTGCCGGCGCACCTGGAGCTGATCGAAACGCCGACTTCGCCCACGGCGCGCTGGACGATGCGCATCCTGATCGCGTTCTTCTGCGTGGCGCTGCTGTGGGCGGTGATCGGCCAACTGGACATCGTGGCCGTGGCGCCCGGCAAGATGGTGGTGGATTCGCGCACCAAGATCATCCAACCGGCCGACACCGCCGTGGTGCGGCGCATCCTGGTACGCGATGGCCAGAAGGTGAAGGCCGGGGAACCACTCATCGAGCTCGATGCCACCACCACCGGCGCCGAATTGGCGCAGGCCAGTGAAGCGCTGACCGAAGCTCGGCTGGCTGCGTTACGGCTGACGGCGCTGTCCAAAGCCATCGACAGCGGCGCGACGCCGCGGCTGGCTCCCGCAGCCGAGGTACCGACCGAACGCTTCGCCGCAGAGCAGGCCCTGGCCACCAGCCAGTTGGAGGCGCTGCAGGCCAAGCGCCACAACCTGCAGGCGACCATCGCGCAGCGCCGCGCCGAGTTGCAGACCACGCGCGATGCGATCGAGCCGCTGGCCGAATCGGCGCGCATCTCCAAAACGCGCGCCGATGACTACGCCAAGCTGGTCGAAGGCAAGTACGTGGGCCGCCACGACTACCTGCTGCGCGAGCAAGAACGCATTGCCGCCGAGCGCGACCTGGCGACCCAGCGCAACCGGTTGCTCGAGCTCCAATCTGCCATCAGCGCCGCCAACGAAGAACTGCGCGTGCTGGTGGCCGACTTCCGCCAACAAACGCTGGACCAGTTGCGTGAAGCCGAACAGCAGATCGCCCAAGGCGCGCCCGAGCTGGCGAAAGCCGGCCAGCGCGATCGCCTAATGACGTTGCGGGCGCCGGTTGACGGCACTGTGCAGCAACTGGCCGTACACACCGTAGGGGGTGTCGTGACGCCCGCGCAGGAGTTGCTGGCCGTGGTGCCGCAAGAGGCGCTGGAAGTCGAGGCCACGGTGCTCAACAAGGACATCGGCTTCGTGCGCCCGGGGCAGCCGGTCACCGTGAAGATCGAGAGCTTTCCGTATACGCGTTATGGGTATTTGACCGGCAAGGTCGTGAGCGTGTCGCACGACGCGGCGCAGGACGAGAACCTGGGCTTGGTGTTTCCCGCGCGGATTCGCTTGGACGGCAGCACGCTGGATATCGATGGCGTGGTGGTGAGCATGAGTGCCGGCATGACGCTGAGTGCGGAGATCAAGACGGGCAAGCGGCGGGTGATTGATTACTTGTTGAGCCCGTTGCGGCAACACGGTGGTGAGGCGTTGCGCGAGCGGTGAGCCTGGCAGGTCGGTATAGGAGGTTGGACCGGAGTGAACATGACAATGACGACACAGGGAAACTCGCGCGTATCGGTGCTGGTGCTCTTCCCGCTACTGATGCTGACTGCATGCCGGGACGACGTGCACAGGACCTGGTCGGAAGAGGCGCGGCTTTCGGACGGCCGAACGATCGTCGTGCACCGCACGATCGAAGGGAAGAAAGGTCAGGAGCCCGGATTTCCCGGCGCATGGTTGCCGACCTCGACGAGCATCGATATTCCGGCAGCTGCAGCTGCAGGTGGAGTGCCGCCGCCGCCTTGGCGAGGAAGTCTGGTGCCGGTGCTGCTCGACTACGAGCAGGCGCAGGACACCTGGCGGCTGATTGCCACTGTGCCCACCTGCGAGGAATGGACAAAGCTGGGCCGCCCCGAGCCGCCCTACCTGGAGTACCAGAGCACTGGCGGCCAGTCATGGCGCCAAGTTCCGCTGGAGCCACAGCGGATCGGACAAAAGACCAACCTGCTGCCAAGTCCCGGGACCGATGAGACCGGGCGCCTGATCCCGCTGCACGAAAAGGAATATCAGTTTCTGGGGCTGTTCAATAATTACCAACAGATCGTCACCCGTTGGAATACGAGCTGCTGACGACCGCCACAACCAAGGAGTGGGCAATGGCTAATGTTCTCGACTACGCAATGCTTTCCAACCGTGTGTACTTTCGGCCTGACACCAATCGGACCGAACTGGCCCGGGACTGGTCCGAACTGCGATGGTTGCCGGACAGCCCCGAGACGGGCTTTTCCGCGGGGGTGTACCAGAAGGGCAGTGAGATTGTTATTTCTTTCACCGGTACCAATGAGAATTTCGATTGGGTCACCAATCTTCCTGCGGGCATGGGGCTGGGTGGTATCCAGCTCAAGCAGGCGATGAAGTTGGTTATGGATACGATGCAGCAGTATCCTGGTGCGACGATAAGCTTTACCGGCCATTCCCTGGGTGGCGGAATTGCCTCTTTGATGGCGGTGTTCTTCGACAAGAAGGCCACCATCTTCGACCCGGCTCCGTTTCAACAGACCGCAGTCAATCCGGTCACGCTCTCCGCGCTACAACTCGCCCTTCTCGCCGAGGACTACAGGAACGACGAGTTCGAGGCGTACATGCAAAGCCTGGGCACGCTGTTTACCGAGCGGGAGCAAAATGTTACCAGTCACGAGCTCGCCGGCGAGATCCTTGCCCTTGGCCGACTGCCCGGAACGGTGATCGCGGGGACGATAACTGACCCCGTGGATATCGGCGATCCCTCCATACTGCAAACAGATGACCCGGTCGACCTGGTCAACGCGAAGATCACGCTGCATTCGATGCTGTTGCTTAACTCGGCCCTGGCCTCGGACAAGTTCAGGAGAGGCGTTGCAGAACACGCCAACGCAGTCGAGGTTTTCTTCGATCCGAGCCTTTACGCGGCTGAAGGCTTCGCGACACCTGATTTCCTGGCAGGACTGCTCAACCAACATCTACTCGACGAAAAGAATGGTGCATCGCTTTTACGCCTGGATGCGTTGGGCGAAGACCTTCTCAGTCTTGGCAGCACGGGCACTGTAGGACGGAGCGAACTGAACCGCGGGCTGCTGGCCACCCTGGCTGAGTTCTACAGGTTCGAGCTTGCCAGCGTTTCCACCGGCTTGGTGGAGTCGTTGTCTGGAGGCGTTCGTCTGGATCTGTCGCGCATCTCGACACTCAGCGACGAAAAGGGGCGCCGACGCCTTTCCAATGGCGTGTGGGATGTTGTGACTGCGGCGGGTGAATCCGCACGCGGGCTGAGCGGAATCGATCGTCTTGTCCTGCAAGCCGGCAGTGGCGTCGACCTGGATTACCAGGCTGGTGACGATGGGAAAGCCGACTTCGTGATCGGCGGTGTGGGGGGCGACAAAATCAAGGGTGGCTCAGGGAACGACATTCTCTACGGCGACGGTGGCGGCGACATACTGGAAGGTGGCTCCGGCAATGACGTGCTGTACGGCGGGGGTGGAGACGACCTGTATGTCTTCCAGAGCAACGATTCGAGCCAAATCACCTTCGATACCGTCCGCGACCTGGATGGATCGGGCCACCTCCTGTTTGACGGCGCCATCCTGACGGGTGGATCGCGTCTCTCCGAGTTCGCTTGGCTGGATGCCACCGGCAGGCTGAAGTTGAGCTTCCTGGACGATGGCACGGGTCACGGCACGCTGGTAATCGACGTCATCGCTACCGGCGACAGCGTGCGCGTCGAGAACTGGTCGCAGGGCGCGTTGGGGCTTTCCCTGGCCGGGGATATACCCGTGGTCAACGGCTCACCGATGACCGGCGATGACGACCTGTTCGGAGCCGATGGCG
>DASWQJ010000109.1:0-1707 GCA_036403795.1 Stenotrophomonas sp. | reverse complement strand
GCAGGGTGCCGAGGATCTCGGCGCCGAGCACGTTGCCGGCGACGCGGATGACGAAGAGCTCGCCGAACGACGCGTCGAACACCAGTTCGGGCGGCACCCGGCTGTCGCTGCAGCCCAGGATGGTCGCGAACGGATGCTGGCCCTTGGCCAGGTCCGCCAGCACTTCCTTTTGCACCGTGGGAAAGCGCGCCTGGCCGTTGATGAAACGCTCGTTGCCTTCCTTCAGCCGCTCGAGCGCCTCCTTGGCGCTCAGGTCGGGGAAGGTCGGCTCGGACATGGCCCATCTTAGGCCGGCGCAATGCAAAAGGCCCGCTTTCGCGGGCCTTCCGGCAGGCAGTCGCCAGCGCTTCAGGCGTGCGCGGCGCGCAGCTTCAGCGAGAACTGCTTGAGCGCCTCGATCCCGCTTTCCTCGGCGCGGCGGCACCAGGCCTGCAGGTCCGTGGTCAGCTGCTCGCGCGAGTGGTTCGTGTTGAGCCACATCTGGCGCAGTTCCTCGCGCATGCTCAGCATCTTGTCCAGCACCGGGTGGGCGGCACGGACCTGTTCGAGCTGCGGCTTCGCCGCGGCCGGCACCTTCTCGGTGTCACGGTGCAGCCAGCGCTTGGCCGCCTTCAGCATGCCGGAGTCGTGGCCCTTGGCCTGCAGCTGCGCGATCTCGGCGCGGCAGGCGCGCTTCATTTCGCGGGCGTAGCCGGCCATCACCTCGTACCGGTTGGCGATCACCGCCTCCAGAGTCTTCTCGTCGGCGACCGGGCGGATGGCGCCCAGGCGCAGCTTCGGCGGCACCTTCTTGACCGTGGCCCAGCCGATCTTCTGCATCAGGCTGATGTAGAACCAGCCCAGGTCGAACTCGTACGGCTTGACCGAGAACTTGGCGGAGGTCGGATAGGTGTGGTGGTTGTTGTGCAGCTCTTCGCCACCGATGATCAGGCCCCAGGGCGAGACGTTGGTGCTGGCGTCCGGCGCCTCGAAGTTGCGATAGCCCCAGTAGTGGCCGATGCCGTTGATGATGCCGGCGGCGGTGATCGGGATCCACAGCATCTGCACGGCCCACACGGCCAGGCCTGCCATGCCGAACAGCGCCACGTTCAGGATCAGCATCAGGCCCACGCCCTGCCAGCTGTAGCGGGTGTACAGGTTGCGCTCGATCCAGTCGTTGGGCGTGCCGTGGCCGAACTTGGCCATGGTTTCCTTGTTCTTGGCTTCGGCGCGATAGAGCTCGGCGCCGCGCCACAGCACGGTCTCGATGCCGCGGGTCTGCGGGCTGTGCGGGTCTTCCTCGGTCTCGCACTTCGCATGGTGCTTGCGGTGGATGGCGACCCATTCCTTGGTCACCATGCCCGTGCCCAGCCACAGCCAGAAGCGGAAGAAGTGCGACGGGATCGCGCCCAGGTCCATGGCGCGGTGCGCCTGCGTGCGGTGCAGGAAGATGGTGACGGCCGCGATGGTGATATGGGTGGTCGCCAGCGTGTACAGCACGACCTGCCACCAGGACAGATCCCAAAGACCGTGGCCGAGCCAGTCGATCGCCGCGTTCAGGATGGCCCAATCGGGAAGCATCATGGGTGGAGAGTCTCTTTCTTGTGTAAGACGAAAGCCCGCAGAAAGCTCCTGCGTGCCGGTTGGAGGGATTTTAGGGCCGGGGGTTCAGTCAAGCCATCTGTTTTTTGCTTAGGTCCTTGTCAGGACTGGACTTTTTCCCAGGCA
>DASWQJ010000108.1:0-11236 GCA_036403795.1 Stenotrophomonas sp. | reverse complement strand
CGGAGCTGCCCACCCTCCCACCCCCTCCACCACGACCGTATCGGCCTGCGCACGCAGGCGATCGAAGGCGTGGCGCAGCGCCGACAATTCAATGCGCACCCCCGCATCGGCCGCGGCGATCTCCGGCGCCAACGGTTGAGGCAGCGCATAAGGATTGACCAGGCCGTAGTCCGGCCGCGGATTGCTGGCGGCCTGCAGTGCCAGTGCGTCCTCGTTGCGCCAGCCGTCAGCGGTGGCCTCGCAGCCGCTGGCCACCGGCTTCATGCCGACGGCTCGCAGGCCTTGATCGCGCAATGCGTGCAGGAGTGCGCAGCTCGATACCGTCTTGCCAATGCCCGTGTCGGTACCGGTCACGTAGAGGGCAGGAAAAGGGAACATGCAGTCGACCTGGCGCGGGGCCGGCAGGATACGCCGTGCCGGGGATGGCGTCAGTGGGGGTCCACCGTCGCTGCTAGACTGCCGGCATGTTCACCGCCTCCACGCTCACCGGCGGCAAGCCGGAACAGTACGCGCAGCTGCGCGCCCAGGCCGAAGCCCTGGTGCACGGCGAACCCGACCGCATCGCGAATGCCGCCAACCTGTCGGCATTGATCTTCCACGCCCTGCCCGACCTCAATTGGGCCGGCTTCTATTTCTTCGACGGAAAAGAGCTGGTGGTCGGTCCGTTCCAGGGATTGCCGGCTTGTGTACGCATCCCGCTCGACAAGGGCGTGTGCGGCGCAGCAGCCAGTACGCGTCAAACCCAGCGCATCGAGGACGTGGACGCCTTCCCGGGTCACATCGCCTGCGATTCGGCATCGCGCTCGGAACTGGTCGTGCCGCTCGTACACGACGGCGCGCTGGTCGGCGTGCTCGATCTGGACAGCCCCTTGCTGGCCCGCTTCGACGAACAAGACCAGCACGGGCTGGAAGCGCTGGCCCACGTCTTCGTCGGCAGCCTGGCGTGAGCGAGGGCAAGCTGCGCAACATCGGTCCCAAGAGCGCCGCGTGGCTGCGCCAGGTGGGTCTGCGCACCCCGGAAGACCTGCGTGCGGCCGGCCCGGTTACCGCCTTCCTCAAGGTCCGCCGGGCCGGGTTCCGGCCGAGTTTGAACCTGCTGTACTCGCTGGAAGGTGCCTTGGTGGACTGCCACTGGCAGGAAATTCCCGAGGCACGCCGCCAGCAATTGGTCGCCGAACTTGAGCAGGCCAATGCAGCGCTGCCGCCTGCACGAGGCCAGATCGTGGGTGGGCCGGTGGCCACGACGCGTTACGACCACGATGTCGATGAAGTGTCAGGTCATGGCCAGGCGCCGGACGATGGCGATGAAACCGATGGCGATGGCGATGGCGATGGTAGGGACTCCGACGATTGATGCGCTCGAAGGGGCTTCATCGCCCCACTTTGGGAAACGCATGATTTCTGAAGAATCAACGACCTCAGGCTGAGCACCGTCGCGCGTTCTGCGTTTGCGTTGGCATGCAGCGCGAAGGTCGACGGCCGCTTCGGCGGGAATCCTCCTCAGGCCAGCAATTCCCGCAGGTCATCGATCACTAGCCGCGCGCCGGCGTGCACGGGATCGAGCCCGCGCAAGTAGCCATAGCGCACCAGCGCCAGCGGTACGCCGGCCGCATGGGCAGCCTCGGCGTCGATGGCCGAGTCGCCGACCATCAGCGCCAACGGCGCGGCACAGTCGAACTGTTTGCACAGGTGCAGCAGCGGCGCACCGCTGGGCTTGCGCTCGGGCAGCGAATCACCTCCCAGCACGGCCGAGAAGTACTGCGCGATGCCCAGGTGCGCCAGCAATGGGGCGACGAAATGCGTCGGCTTGTTGGTGCACAGGGCCAGCTGCGCACCGCGCGCCTGCAAGCCTGCCAACGTCTCGGCGGCGCCGGGGTACAACCGCGGATGGTGCAGGAGCGTCTGGCCGTAGTGCTGCATGAAATCCGGCATCACGGTGTCCAGCTCGAGCGAACTGCCAAGCGCAGCCAGCGCCGATGACACCAACACCCGCACGCCTTCGCCGATCCAGCCACGCACCGCGGGTTCCGGCACCTGGGGCAACTGCCATTGCGCGAGCGTGAGATTGAGTGCTTCGGTGATGTCGGACAGGCTGTCGACGAGGGTACCGTCGAGATCGAAGATCACCAGCGGGTAGGCGTGGGCCATGCGGTGCACCGGGGTGGGCGGCCCAGTGTAGCTGCCGCTGCCAGGTCTATCCGGACGCCTCATCAAACAGGCGGCCCTGCACGTGGTGGGCTTCGTGCGTGTCGGTGAATCCGGCGATACCGACGCCCACCAGTCGATAGCGCGTATGCGGCGGCAGGTCGACGCGCTGCACCAGGGCCAGCGCGATGGCGGTCAGATCCTGCAGCGAGGCCGGTGGGGCCTCCGGCGTGAAGCTGCGGGTCAGGATGCGGAACTGCGCGGTCTTGAGCTTCAGCACCACGGTGCGACCGACGCGACCGGTCCGCTGGGTCGCCGACCAAGTGCGCTCGGCCAACCGGGTGATTTCCGGCACCAGGGCCTCCAGGGGCAAGTCTTCGGCAAACGTATCTTCCGAGGACACCGACTGCACTTCCTGGTGAGGCTCCACCGGTCGCTCGTCGATGCCACGTGCCCGGTTGTACAGGCCTTGGCCGAAGCTGCCGAAATGTGCCTGCAATTCTTCCAACGGACGCAGGCGAAGTTCTCCCACGGTGCGTATGCCCAGTGCGGTGAGCTTGCCTTCGGCCACCTTGCCCACGCCGGGGATGCGGTTGACCGCCAGCGGCTCCAGGAACGCCGCCACGCGAGACGGCGGAATCACGAATTGCCCATCCGGCTTGCGCCAGTCCGAGGCGATCTTGGCCAGGAACTTGTTCGGCGCGATGCCCGCCGAGGCCGTGAGGCCGGTCTCGTCACGGATCTGGTCGCGCACCAGACGCGCGATGTCGGTGGCCAAGGCTTGGCCATTCTTCGGCTCGGTGACGTCCAGGTAGGCTTCGTCCAGCGACAACGGTTCGACCAGGTCGGTCTGCCGATGGAAGATCTCACGCACCTGACGCGATACCGCCTTGTAGCGTGTGAAATCCGGCGGCACGAAGATGGCGTCGGGGCAGAGCCGCTCGGCGCGCATCGCCGGCATGGCCGATCGCACGCCATAGGTACGCGCTTCGTAGGAAGCCGCGCACACCACCGAGCGGGCGCCCTTCCAGGCCACCACCACCGGCTTGCCTCGCAGCGCAGGATCATCACGCTGTTCGACCGACGCATAGAACGCGTCCATGTCGACGTGGATGATCTTGCGCATCTCGGTAACCCTACGGCAGCGAACGTTGCCGGCCCATGATAAGCCAGCATGCATAGCCGTATCGCGCGCGGCGCCAGATGCCGCAATGCTTTTGAAGGTTTCAGGCGAAACACGCTACGGATGCGTACGGAGTGGCGTGTTTGATTTGCTGCGCTGCGCTCGGGCACGCTTGAGCACTTTCGCGCCCTGCGCACGCTTTCAGAGACCTTCCCCGCATGACCCGTGAATCTGCCTACACGCGCGACCAGCTGCTGGCCAGCGCGCGCGGCGAACTGTTCGGCGCCAACGCCGGCCGCCTGCCCAACGATCCGATGCTGATGTTCGACCGCATCGTACACATCAGCGACGAGGGTGGTGCCGACGGCAAGGGCCAGGTCGTGGCCGAACTCGATATTCGACCGGACCTTTGGTTTTTCGATTGCCATTTCATTGGCGACCCGGTGATGCCGGGCTGCCTGGGACTGGATGCGATGTGGCAGTTGACCGGCTTCTTCCTGACTTGGCTGGGCGCTCCCGGGCGCGGCCGTGCGTTGGGTTGTGGCGAGGTGAAGTTCACCGGCCAGGTGCTACCCAGTGCCAAGCTGGTTCGTTACGAAATCGATATCGCTCGCGTCATCAACCGCAAACTGGTGATGGCGCAGAGTAATGCACGCATGCTCGTGGATGGCCGCGAGATCTATACCGCGCGCGACCTGCGCGTGGGCCTGTTCACTTCTACAGAGGGCTTCTGAGTGCGTCGCGTCGTCATTACCGGCATGGGTATCACCAGCTGTCTGGGCAACGATCTGGACACCGTGTCGCGCGCGCTGCGCGAGAGTCGTTCGGGCATCACCTTCCTGCCCGACCATGCCGAGGCGGGCCTGCGTAGCCAGGTCGGCGGCAAGGTCGACCTGGACCTGGAGGCATTGATCGATCGCAAGCTCAAGCGTTTCATGGGCGATGCCTCGGCCTACGCTTACCTGGCGATGCGCGATGCGATCGCCGATGCCGGGCTGGAGGAGGCGCAGGCCAGCGATGTTCGCACCGGCCTGATCGTCGGCTCCGGCGGCGGATCCAGCCAATGGCAGGTTGAAACCGCGGATCTGCTGCGCGCGCGCGGGGTGCGCAAGGTGGGCCCGTACATGGTGCCGCGCACGATGTGTTCGGCGGTGTCGGCCTCGCTGGCCACCGCTTACAAGATCCGTGGCCTCAGCTATTCGATCTCGGCCGCCTGTGCCACGTCGGCGCACTGCATCGGCGCCGGCGCGGACCTGATCCGTCATGGCGCACAGGACATCGTGTTCGCCGGTGGTGGCGAAGAGCTGCACTGGACGATGAGCGTGATGTTCGACGCGATGGGCGCGCTGTCCACCGGCTACAACGATCGACCTGCGGTGGCGTCGCGTCCTTATGATGCGCATCGCGACGGCTTCGTGATCGGCAGCGGTGGCGGCATGCTGGTGCTGGAAGACTACGAGCATGCGGTCAAGCGCGGTGCGCGCATCCATGCCGAGCTGATCGGCTATGGCGTGACTTCCGACGGTGCCGACATGGTCGCGCCCTCCGGTGAGGGTGCGGTGCGCTGCATGCACATGGCCATGCAGGGCCTGGACCGTCCCATCGACTATCTCAACACGCATGGCACGTCCACGCCGCTGGGTGACATCACCGAGCTCAATGCGGTACGCGAAGTGTTTGGTGACGCAGTGCCGCCGCTGTCTTCGACCAAGGCGCTGTCGGGTCATTCCCTGGGCGCGGCGAGCGTGCACGAGGCGATCTACAGTCTGCTGATGATGCGCGATGGCTTCGTCGCCGGCTCGGCGCACATCGATGAACTGGATCCGCGCGTGGAAGGCTTCCCGATCCTGCGCGAGAGCCGCGAGGCCAAGCTGGATACGGTGATGTCCAACAGCTTCGGCTTTGGCGGCACCAACGCGGCGCTGGTGTTCGGCCGGGTCTGAGGTTTTGCTTTTGGCAGTTCGCAAGAGGAGTGCCCGGCTGGGCACTCCTCTGCACTATCCGCCCCGCCACGGTAGACCGGTGCCCTCAAGTCCCGAACGCACGTCGAGCCGTCGGGCTTGATCCTCGTACGAGGAACGTTCCCGTTTCGACGGTGGCCCGCGCGACGCGCGGATGGCCGCCAGTCCAGTGCGCGGCAGTTCCCGAACCCTCAGCCCTGCATCCCGTTGTGGCGCAGCAGGGCATCGATGTTGGGAGCGCGGCCGCGGAAGGCGCTGAAGTTTTCCGCAGCGCTGCGGCTGCCGCCCCGCGAAAGGATTTCCTGCAGGAAACGCGCGCCGGTTTCGGCAACGCCCTGCGGTGTTTCTTCGAAGGCCGCGTAGGCATCGGCGCTGAGCACCTCGGCCCACTTGTAGCTGTAGTAGCCGGCGGCATACCCGCCAGCGAAGATGTGGCTGAACTGGTGCGGGAACCGATTCCATTCCGGCGGTCGATTGACGGCGACCTCGTCGCGCACGCGCTCGAGCAGTTGCAGCACGCTATCCTGCGCCGGGTCGTACGCACTGTGCAGCTGCATGTCGAACAGTGCGAATTCCAGCTGCCGCACGGTGAACATGCCGCTCTGGAAGTTGCGCCCCGCCAGCATGCGTTCGAACAGTTCGCGCGGTAGCGGCAAGCCGCTGTCCACATGGGCGGTCATGCCCTGGATGCGTTCCCATTCCCAGCAGAAGTTCTCCATGAACTGGCTCGGCAACTCCACCGCGTCCCATTCCACGCCGTTGATGCCGGCTACGCCGAGTTCACCCACGCGCGTCAGTAGCTGATGCAGGCCGTGGCCCATCTCGTGGAACAACGTGGTGACTTCGCCGTGGCGGAAGGTCGCCGGCTGGCCTTCGGCGGCACCGCCGAAGTTGCAGACCAGGTAGACCAGGGGCGTCTGCGTGCTGCCATCGGCGCGGTCGCGACGATTACGGCAGTCGTCCATCCACGCGCCACCGCGCTTGCCTTGGCGGGCATAAGGATCGAGATAGAACTGGCCGACCAGGCGCTGCCGTGCATCGACCAGGCGGTAGAAGCGCACGTCCGGATGCCAGACCGGCGCCTGGTCGGGCAATACGCGCAGGCCATACAGCGAATGGATGACGTCGAACAGTCCGGCCAGCACTTTCGGCTCGGTGAAGTACTGCTTCACCTCCTGCTCGGAAAAGCTGTAGCGCGCCTGCTTGAGCTTTTCGCTGACGTAGGCCAGGTCCCAGGCTTCCAGCGCGTCCAATGCCAATTCCTCGCGCGCGAAGGCTTCGAGCTCGGCCCGATCGGTGCGCGCATGCGGCAGCGCGCGCGTCGCCAGATCGCGCAGGAACTGCTGCACCTGGTCGGGGTCGGTGGCCATCTTGGTCGCGATGGAATACTCGGCGTAGCTGGCAAATCCCAGCAGCCCAGCGAGCTCCCCACGCAAGCCAAGGATGCGGTCGATCAGGCCGGTGTTGTCCAGCGTCGGGTCGCCAAATTCGGAGGCGCGTTCACTGCTGGCGCGGTACAGCTCGGCACGCAGCTCGCGATCGTCTGCATAGGCCTGCACCGGCAAGTAGCACGGCATCTGCAAGGTGAGCTTCCAACCGGCGCGTTCGTCGCCCGCGGCGGCGGCCTGCGCGGCGGCGAGCACTTCGGCCGGCAGGCCTGACAGGCGCGTTTCATCCTCGACGTAGAGGGACCAGGCATCGGTGGCGTCCAGCACGTTCTGGGAGAACTTGGCCGATAGCGAGGAGAGCTCTTCCTGGATTTGCGAGAACCGCGCCTTGTCCGACGCCGGCAGTTCGGCGCCCCCCAATCGGAAATCGCGCAGCGCGTTGTCCAGGACCTTGCGCCGCACTTCATTAAAGCTCGATGCTTCCGGCGTATCGGCCAGGCGCTTGTACTGCGCGAACAGCTGCAGGTTCTGGCCAAGCGCGCTGGAGAAGCGCGTCACCTTCGGCAGATTGGCGTTGTAGGCCTCGCGCAATTCGGGCGTGTTGACCACCGCCTGCAGGTGGCCGACCTGGCCCCAGGCACGCCACAAACGTTCGGTGCTGTCGTCCAGCGGCACGACAAAGCTTTCCCAGTTGACCGGGGCGACCTGCTCGGCGCGCTTTACCGCCGCCTCGGCGTCGGCCAGCAACTGGTCAATGGCCGGGGCGACATGTTCCGGGCGGATCTGGTCGAATCGCGGCAGGCCGGAGAAATCCAGCAGAGGGTTGTTCATGACATCGCTCCGGTGATGCGCGGGCTGCGTCGGCCCGATCTGTGGGGGAAGTTGCCTTTACAGATGGCGTCATTCCAGCCAGGCACAAGGCAGATCGGGCAGGCCCTGCCCGGCCACGGCGGCGGCCACGACCTGGTCGGCGCCCGCCACGTCGATGCCGCGCTCGGTGTACCAGCCCGGCGAGTAATAGCTGTGTGCGTAACGTTCACCCGAATCGCACAGGATGGTCACGATCGAACCGCGAAGGCCCTGCTGTCGCATGGCCTCGGCCGCGCGCAGCACGCCGATGAAGTTGGTGCCCGTCGAGCCACCGACCAGACGCCCCAGGCGCGCGCTCACATGACGCATCGCCGCCAGGCTCAGGTCGTCGGGCACCTTCACCATCGCATCGACACAGCTGGGGATGAAGCTGGCTTCCACCCGCGGCCGCCCGATGCCCTCGATACGCGAACCGCCGGTGATCTGCGGCGCACGCGCGTCATCGCCGGCCAGCGCGCGACAGTAGCCGTCGAAGAACACCGACACTTCCGGATCGGCGCACAGGATGCGGGTGTCGTGACGCCGATAGCGCACGTATCGGCCCAGGGTGGCGCTGGTGCCGCCGGTACCCGGGCCGCAGACGAGCCAGCTCGGGATGGGATGGGGTTCTTCGGCCATCTGTTTGAAGATGGATTCGGCGATGTTGTTGTTGGCGCGCCAGTCAGTGGCTCGTTCGGCGTAGGTGAACTGGTCCATGAAATGGCCGCCGCTTTCGCGCGCCAGCCGCTCGGAGTCGGCGTTGAGGTCGCAGGCGCGCTCGACCAGGTGGCAGCGCCCGCCCTGGAACTCGATGGCCGCGATTTTTTCCGGGGAGGTGGAAGCCGGCATCACCGCGATGAATGGAACGCCCAGCAGGCGAGCGAAATAAGCCTCCGACACCGCGGTCGAGCCACTGGACGCTTCGATCACCGGACGCCCCTCGCGCAGCCAGCCGTTGGTCAGCGCATACAGGAACAGCGAACGCGCCAAACGGTGCTTGAGGCTGCCGGTGGGATGGCTGGACTCGTCCTTGAAATACAGATCGATCCCGGGGAATCCGGGCAGCTCCATCGGGATGAGGTGGGTATCGGCGGAACGGTTGAAATCCGCCTCGATTTTCTGGATGGCGGCGGCCACCCACTGGCGCTGCGACATGGGAACTCGGCACGGCGGAAAAACCGAATTCTACGCCCCGCGCTACGCCCACCGTGCCCAAAAGAGCCGGTGCTATCCTTGGGCTTCCTTTTTGTCGCGAGTGCCCATGCCTGTCCTGCTGCGCCTGTTCCTGTGCCTGACCCTGCTGGCCAATACGGTCGGCGGCGCGTGGGCGGCCCAAGGCATGGCGCGGATGGATGCACCGGTGGCGAACGCGGTGGGTGCCCTGCCCCAGACCGGTGCCGCTTGCCACGACATGGCCGGCTCCGAGCCGGTGACGCTTGCCGGACACGCTGCCGCTGGCCATCACCTGCCGCCCCCGGCGGGGACCGACCCGGGCGACCACTGCGCGCGCCATGGCTGCGATTGCCTTCAGCATTGCGCCTGGACGTTCCATCTCTCCGCGGTGCCGGATTCGCTGCTGCCGCGCACGGGCTTGGCATTGCCGGCCGCTCGCCACGGCCAGGGGTTGCCCCGGCCCTACCAACCGATACGGCCTCCCATCGCCTGATCCCGCAGCATGGATCGCCAGCGGCTTGCCGCCGGTATCGCGACCGCACCGTCGCTTCCTGTGATGACACGACGCGCCGCAGTGGAGCGCGTGGTTGGAGTATTCGATGAGTCTTGATCCGATCGGCGGCGCCTGGAGCCGGCGCCGCTTTGTCCAGGGTTTGGCATGGGGCGGCGTGGCCGCCGGCGCCGGTCTGTGGCGCTTGCCGGCGATGGCCTCGCCCTCGCTTTTGGCACCTGAATTGCGTGGCACCGACTTCCAGCTTTCCATCGGCCGTTCGACAGTCGATTTCACCGGTCGCGCGCGCCCGGCCATCACCGTCAACGGCAGCTTGCCGGCGCCCATCCTGCGTTGGCGCGAAGGCGACACCGTGACGGTTCGCGTGGCCAACACGCTGCGTGACCTGCCGACCTCGATTCATTGGCACGGCTTGCTTCTGCCGGCCAACATGGATGGCGTGCCGGGCTTGAGCTTTGACGGCATCGCACCGGGCGAGTCCTGGCAATACCGCTTCACCCTGCGCCAGTCCGGCACGTATTGGTACCACAGCCATTCGATGTTCCAGGAACAGGCGGGGTTGTACGGCGCGCTGGTCATCGAGCCGTTGCAGCCGCCGCCCTATCGGGTGGACCGCGAGCACGTGCTGCTGTTCTCGGACTGGACCGACCTGGACCCGGCCGCCTTGTTCCGGCGTCTGAAACAGATGCCGATGCACGACAACACCTACCAGCGCACGGTGGGAGATTTCGCGCGCGACGTGCGGGATGAAGGGTGGCCGGCAACGCTGGCCGATCGGCGCATGTGGGGCCGGATGCGCATGACCCCGAGCGACCTGTCCGATCTCAATGCACACACCTATACCTACCTGTGCAACGGGACCGCGCCCGCCGGCAACTGGACGGGACTGTTCCGCTCCGGCGAGAAAGTGCTGCTTCGGTTGATCAACGGTTCGGCGATGACGTATTTCGACGTACGGATCCCGGGGCTGAAAATGACCGTGGTCGCGGCCGATGGCCAGTACGTGCATCCGGTAACGGTGGATGAGCTGCGCATCGCGGTAGCCGAGACCTATGACGTGATCGTGGAGCCCGCCGGCCAGGATGCCTACACCGTATTCGCCCAGGACATGGGACGCACGGGGCATGCGCGCGCCACGCTGGCGGTGCGACAGGGGCTGGAAGCGCCGGTTCCGGCGCGCGACCCACGGCCCTTGCTCACCATGGCCGACATGGGGCATGGCATGGGCGGCGGCGGACAGGCGCCCCACGCGGCGTCGGTGGCCGATCATTCGATGCATGCGGGTCACGCGATGCCGACGATGTCTTCGGGCGCGAGCCCGCTGCCGCGGCATGCCGCGAGCGAGACCCGCAACCCGTTAGTGGACATGCGCAGTGACGCACCGTCGCCGCGCCTGGACGATCCCGGCGTGGGCCTGCGCGACAACGGGCGCCAGGTGTTGCGTTATGCGGACCTGCACAGCCTGTTCGAGGATCCGGATGGTCGCGAGCCGGGGCGCGAGGTGGAGTTGCATTTGACCGGACACATGGAGAAGTTTGCCTGGTCCTTCGACGGCACGCCCTTCGCGTCGGCCGAGCCTCTTCGGCTGAACTATGGTGAGCGGCTGCGGATCGTGCTCGTCAACGACACGATGATGCAGCACCCCATCCACCTGCACGGCCTGTGGAGCGACCTGGAGGATGGCGAGGGTCGCTTCCAGGTGCGCAAGCACACCATCGACATGCCGCCGGGCACGCGCCGCAGCTATCGCGTGCGGGCCGACGCGCTGGGTCGTTGGGCGTTCCACTGCCATCTGCTCTACCACATGGAAGCGGGCATGATGCGCGAAGTGCGGGTGGAGGCATGAATACCGTTGCCGCCGTGGGGTGGCCGCTGCTCGCCGCGCTGTTTTTCGCAGGCTCGTCCGCGGCCGGTCCGATCTCCGATCCGCATGCGCAGCAGGCGACGTCATCGCAGCGCGATGACGTGGACCACTCGCAAATGGACCACTCGCAAATGGACCACTCGCAAATGGACCACTCGCAAATGGACCACTCGCAAATGGACCACTCGCAAATGGACCACTCGCAAATGGACCACTCGCAAA
>DASWQJ010000107.1:0-8168 GCA_036403795.1 Stenotrophomonas sp. | reverse complement strand
CGCTGGAGTTCAGCGATTCGCTGATCGATGCCTATCGCGACGTGCCGCAATTGGCCAACTATCTGCATTTGCCGGTGCAGGCCGGCAGCGACCGCATCCTGAGTGCGATGAAGCGCGGCTACACGGCGCTCGAGTTCAAGTCGCGGATCCGCAAGTTGCGCGCGGTGCGGCCGGACATCTCGGTCAGTTCGGACTTCATCGTCGGTTTTCCCGGCGAGACCGATGCGGATTTCGAGAAGACCATGAAGCTGATCGAGGACGTGGGTTTCGACCAGAGTTTCTCCTTCATCTATTCGCGGCGCCCGGGTACGCCGGCGGCGGACCTGGCCGACGACACGCCAGAGGCGAGCAAGCACGCCCGCCTGTCCCGCCTACAGGCGCACATCAATGCCCATGCGGCCAAGATTTCCGAGGCCATGGTCGGCAGCGTGCAGTCGGTGCTGGTCGAAGGCCCCTCGCGCAGGGATCCGAACGAGTTGACCGGCAAGAGCGAAAACATGCGCTCGGTGAACTTCGCCGGCCATCCGCGCCTGGTGGGCCAGTTCGTCGACGTGCTGATCACCGAGGCGCTGAGCAATTCGCTGCGCGGACGTATCGTCAGCGCGTAACGCACGGGGCGGCCGGCCCGGCCGCCAAATTTATTAAGTCCAGGTGAATCCTGCCGGCTGGGGTTTGTGCCGCCGACGCGCTAACCTTTGGTTCCCAAGTGCAGCCGCCTGCGGCGCTTCTCCGACCACCCATGACGACACTCGCGCAACGCGACTTCACCCTCGACCCCGACGACAGCGAACGACTGGCCAACCTGGCCGGTCCCTTCGACGAAAACCTGCGCCAGATTGAACTGCGGATGGGCGTGGAAATCGCCAATCGGGGCAATGTCTTCCGCATCACCGGCCCGGCCGCCAGCGCCGGCGCGGCCGAGAAACTGCTGCGCGCGCTCTACGAAGAGGCGAGCGACACGGCCTTCGACAGCCACGCCATCCACTTGCACTTGAACGCGGCCAACGTCGACCACGTCGTCGAACGCGCCTACGCGCCGCAGGACGTGGCGATCAAGGTCAAGCGCGGCACCGTGCGCGGCCGCGGCAGCAACCAGACCAAGTATCTGCACGCCATCGCCACCCACGACATCAACTTCGGCATCGGCCCGGCCGGTACCGGCAAGACCTTCCTGGCCGTGGCCAGTGCGGTGGAGGCACTCAACGAGTCGCGCGTGCAACGCCTGGTGCTGGTGCGCCCGGCGGTGGAGGCCGGCGAGAAACTGGGTTTCCTGCCGGGCGATCTCAGCCAGAAAGTGGATCCCTACCTGCGCCCGCTCTACGACGCGTTGTACGAAATGCTGGGCGTGGAAAAGGTGGTCAAGCTGCTCGAAAAGAACGTCATCGAGATCGCGCCACTGGCCTACATGCGCGGGCGCACGCTCAACGATGCCTATGTGATCCTGGACGAGGCGCAGAACACCACCATCGAGCAGATGAAGATGTTCCTGACCCGCCTGGGCTACGGTTCGACCGCAGTGGTGACCGGCGACCTCACCCAGATCGACCTGCCCAAGCACGTCAAATCCGGCCTGCGCGACGCGGTCGAGGTGCTACACGAAGTGGACGGGGTGAGTTTCACCTTCTTCGAAGCGCGCGACGTGGTCCGGCATCCGCTGGTGGCCCGGATCGTGACCGCCTATGAGCGGCGCGACCACGCCGACCAGGACACCGGAGCGGCGCCGTGACTCGCGGCCCGGTTCGCCTGGATGTGTCGGTCAGCTACGCCTTGCCGCGTATCGGCCTGCCGGCGGCGGTGAGTTTCCGGCGCTGGGTGGCCGCCGCGCTGAAAGGCCGTATCCGCGAGGCCGACCTGGCCATCCGGCTGGTGGATGCGCGCGAAGGCCGTTCGCTCAACCAGCATTACCGCGGCAAGGACTACGCCACCAACGTACTGAGCTTTCCCGCCGAACTGCCCGAAGGCCTGCCCAAGGGCGTCAAGATGCCCTTGCTGGGCGATCTGGTGATCTGCGCGCCCGTGGTGGCCCGCGAAGCGAAGGAGCAGGACAAGCCGCTCGCCGCGCACTACGCCCACCTCACCGTGCACGGCACGTTGCACTTGCTGGGTTGGGACCACGAGGACGACCGGGAAGCCGACGCCATGGAGCAGTTGGAACGCGAGATCCTGGCCGACCTGGGCATCGACGACCCCTACCTCGGAGAGCGCTGATGCACCGTCTTGTCTGGATGTCCCCCCTCTGCGTTTGCCTGGCTGCATCGTCCGCCGCAGCAGCGCCGTCGCCGGCGCCCGCTGCCGCGAAGCCGGACCTGTCGGCGTTGATCGAATGTCGCAGCCGCGAAGCGGACTTCGCCGCCGTGCAACCGGTGCTGGAGGATCCGCTCAAGGCCGTCGCGCTGGGATGGCGCCCGCTGCCCCAGGCAAACCCCTTCATGACCGAATACGCCTTGAATACACCGGTGGAAGTGTTCGGGCACCCGACCTCGCAGATCTCGTTTTCCGGAGCCAGCGTGATGGCCGTCCTGGACCTGCCCGATCCGCGCGTGCTGGCACGCGAGCTCCAGCTGGAGGAAGGCGTCGACACGGCGGACAAGGTCATGTACGGGCGCGAGGTGCGCAGCGAGGACACCACCGATCCCAAGACCGGCGAACCGATGATCGAGTCGGTGATCCTGAGCGTGTCCAACGTGAAGTCCCACCCGGGCAAGACCCTGGCCGGCTGCAGCTATAGCCTGGATCTACCCGAGGAAGCCGCCCCCGCGGAGACAACGGCGGGCAACGCACCGGCCGCCAACGGCGGCTGACCGACTTTCGGCCTGCTAGACTCAACCGCATTCGCCCGGCCCGCCGGGCCCTGTCCCCCGCATCGATGTCAGAAGACGACAGTAGCCACACCCCGACCGACACCACGGAAAAGCGCCGCAGCTGGCTCGAACGCCTGAGCGCTGCGTTTTCCGGTGAGCCCCACACGCGGGACGAACTGGTCGCCGTACTGCGCAGCGCCGCGCAGGATGGACTCATCGCCGCCGACACGTTGCGGATGATGGAAGGCGCCCTCTCGGTGTCGGAATTGACCGTTGGCGACGTGATGATCTCGCGTTCGCAAATGGTGTCCCTGCCGGCCGAGGCCCCTTTCCTGGACCTGATGAAGCAGGTGGTCGAATCGGGCCACTCACGCTTCCCCGTGCACGGCGAGAACAAGGACGACATCCTCGGCATCCTGCTGGCCAAGGACCTGTTGCGCGGCGTGGTCGCCGACAACGGTCCGGGCACGATCCGCGAATTGCTGCGGCCGGCAGTGTTGATCCCGGAATCCAAGAAGCTCAACGTGCTGTTGAAGGAATTCCGGCTCTCGCGCAACCACATGGCCATCGTGGTGGACGAGTACGGCGGCGTAGCCGGCCTGGTCACCATCGAGGACGTGCTGGAGCAGATCGTCGGCGAGATCGACGACGAGCATGACGAGGCCGAGGACGGCGCGGCGCTGATCGCCGCGCAAGCCGATGGCCAGTACGTGGTGGACGCGCTGACGCCGATCGAGGATTTCAACGAGCGTTTCGGCTCGGCATTCCCCGACGACGACTACGACACCATCGGCGGCCTGGCCACCGAGGCGTTTGGCCACTTGCCGGAAACCGGGGAGGAACTGACCTTGGATCGGTTCGTGTTCCGGGTCGCGCGCGCCGACGCCCGCCGGGTTCGCGCGTTCCATGTCACCGTGTTGCCGGACGATCCGCAGGACGACGCTTGATCCAGTCCCTGGCCCGGCGCGCGGCCGCACGCGCGCCCACTCTTGCCTGCCTGCTTTGCCTGCTCGCGCTGTGGCTGCCGGCGATGGCGGCGGCGCCGCCGGCCGCTTCGAACCCCGTGCAGGCCACTGCCGTCGATGCCGAACCGGCACCGCGCATCGGCGTGGCGACGATGCAACCGGGCGAAGTGTTCTTCGAACGTTTTGGCCACGATGCGATCATCGTGGTGGATCCGGCCACCGGCGCGGCGACCTCGTACAACTTCGGATTCTTCGACCCCAGCGAACCTGATTTCGTCGGCCGCTTCGCCAAGGGGCTGATGATGTATTACCTGGTCGCCCTGCCCTTCGAGCAGGACCTGGCCTCCTATCGCGAGAGCGGTCGCGGCGTCAGCGTGCAGTGGCTCGATCTCACCCCTGCCCAGGCGCACCGGCTGTCCGATGCGCTGGCCGAGCGGGCGCGTCCGGAAAACGCGCGTTACCACTACGACTACTTCACCGCCAACTGCGCCACGATGGTCCGCGACTTCATCGACCTGGCCCTGGACGGCGGGCTGCAGCGGCAGTTGGCAGGGCGCTCGCGCGGCAATACCTTCCGCAGCGAAGCGGTGCGCCTGGCCTCGCCGGCGTCGTGGATGTGGCTGGGTTTCGACATCGGCCTGGGCCCGTATGCCGACAAGGCGCTGTCGCGCTGGCAGGAAGCCTTCGTGCCGATGCGCCTGGCCGAGAGCCTGGAGCAGGTGCACAACGACCAGGGTCGTCCGCTGGTGCAGTCGCGCCAGGAAGTGCTGCCGCATCGCATCGCCGCCGAGCCGGCGGAGACGACGCGCCATTGGTGGCCGTGGCTGCTGTGCGGCCTCGTGGTCGCCGGGCTCTTGCTCGCCGCGGGCAGCAAGCCGCGCCGGATCGCTGCCTTTGCCCTGCCGTTCTGGCTGGCCTGCGCGTTGCTGGGCGGCGTGTTGGTCTACCTGTGGGGATTCACTGCCCACCAGTCCGCCTGGGCCAACCGCAACCTGCTGCTGCTCAACCCGCTGTGCCTATGGCTGGCGGTGGGCGCCGGCACCGTGCTGCTGGGACGGCGACCGCCCGTGGGCTTCGCCATCGTCAGCTGGCTCGTAGTGGCCTGCGGAGTGGTGGCGCTGGTGATCGACTGGCTGTCGTTCCAGCCGCAGTACAACCTGCAATGGATCGTGCTGTTGCTGCCGCTGCACGCCGCATTGGCCTGGATCTTCACGCGCAGAGCCTTGCCGCCGCGCGGGCACTGACGCAGGATCGCCGCATGGCTGCAACCCACTCCGAGCACGACACCGGCAACCCCAGTTGCGTCATCACCTGCGCGTTCTATGACGGCCAGGGCAAGCGACACGATATTTCGCTGGACCGGATCAGCGACACCCTGGAGCGTCCCGACGGTTTCGTGTGGGTGGGCCTGTACGAGCCGGCCGAATCGGTACTGGCCAAGCTGCAGGAAGAATTCTGCCTGCATGACCTGGCGATCGAAGACGCGGCCAAGGCGCACCAGCGCCCCAAGGTGGAGAGCTACGGCAACTCGCTGTTCGTGGTGGTCAATACCGCGCAGCTGCTCAACGACCATATCCGCTACGGCGAGACCCATGCGTTCCTGGGGCCGCGCTTCCTGGTGACCGTGCGCCACGGCGCTTCGCTGTCCTACACACCGGTGCGGGCACGACTGGAGCGCGAGCCGGCGCTGTTGTCGATGGGCGCGCCCTTCGCGTTGTACGCCGTGCTGGACTTCGTGGTCGACAATTACCTGCCGATCATGGACGAGTTCCGCGACACCCTGGATTCGTTGGAAAAAGACATCTTTGCCGAGAACTACCGTCGCCAGACGGTGGTGAAGTTGTATGAGCTCAAGCGCGAACTCAACAAGATGCGGCTGGTAGTGGCCCCGCTGCAGGACGTGCTCGCGCACGTGCGGCGCAACCCCAACAACCTGGTCTCCGACGAGGTCGGCCTGTACCTGCGCGACGTGCTGGACCATGCCAAGCGCATCAACGATGCCATCGACACCCTGCGCGAGATGCTGGGCACCGCATTGAGCGTGAACCTGTCGCTGGTGACATTGGCGCAGGGCGAGACGGTGAAGCGCCTGGGTGCCTGGGCGGCATTGTTGGCCGCGCCGACCCTGATCACCAGCTGGTACGGCATGAATTTCGCGCACATGCCGGAGTTGCAGGGGCCCTATGCCTATCCGCTGCTGGCGGCGGGCGTGGTGGTGACCTGCCTGGCGTTGTATCGGCTGTTCAAGCGGGCGCGCTGGCTGTAGCGACAACCCGGGCGCCACGCCCTGCGGCTTCAGGCCACGTAGACCGTCTTGATGTTGGTGAACTCGTGGATGCCGTGCTCAGCGAGCTCGCGTCCAAAGCCCGATCGTTTGGTCCCGCCAAAGGGCATCCGCACATCGCTCTTGACGATGGCGTTGACGAAGGCCGCGCCGCACGCCAACTGCTGCGCCACCCGCTCACCGCGCGCCGCATCGCCGGTCCACACGCTGCCCCCCAACCCATACGTGGTGTCGTTGGCCACGCGTACCGCCTCGGCCTCATCCTTGACGCGCAACACCGCGGCCACGGGACCAAATAACTCCTGCTCATACGCCGGCATGCCCGGCACCACCGCATCCAGCACGGTGGCCGGGTAACCGGCATGCGAACCGGGCACCGGCTCGCCACCGGCCAAGACCTTGGCGCCCTTGGCCACGCTGGCCTGGACCTGCTTGTGCAGCTCGTCGCGCAAGTCGGCGCGCGCCATCGGCGCCAGCGTGCTGCCGTCCTGCCGCGGATCGCCCAGCACCCGCTCGCGGGCCGCCGCCACGAAACGTTCGACGAACTGATCGGCGATCGCCTCGACCACGATGAACCGCTTGGCGGCGATGCACGTCTGCCCACTGTTGTCGAAGCGCGACTTCACCGCCGCGGCGACGGTCTTGTCCAGATCGGCATCGGCCAGCACCACGAAAGCGTCGCTGCCGCCCAATTCCATGACGCACTTCTTGAGCTGATCGCCCGCATTGGCCGCAATCGAGCGCCCTGCCCGTTCGCTGCCGGTCAGCGTGACTGCGACCACGCGCGGGTCTTTCAGCACCGCTGCCGCCTGGTCGTTGTCGATATGCAGCACATCGAACACACCCGCGGGCACGCCGGCCTCATCCAACACCGACTTGATCGCATCGGCACAGCGCGGCACGTTGCTGGCGTGCTTGAGCAAGGCGACATTGCCGGCCATCAGCCCCGGCGCCAGGAAGCGGAATACCTGCCAGAACGGGAAGTTCCAGGGCATCACTGCCAGCACACAGCCGATGGGCTCGAAACGCACATAACTACGCTGCGCCTCGGTTTGGATCTGCTGCGGTTTCAGATAGTCGGCCGCATGATCGGCGTAAAAGGCACAAGCCTGCGCACACTTGTCGACCTCGGCCAACGCCTCGCCGCGCAGCTTGCCCATCTCGGCCGTCATCACCTGCTGGATCTCCTCGCGACGGCGGCCCAGCACCTCACCCACCCGGCGCAACAGCGCCCCGCGCTCATCCAGCGGCCGCCCGGCCCAGTCCGCAAACGCCCGCGCCGACGCCGCCAATCGCTGCTCGATCGCCGCCTCGTCCATCAACTGCACCGTGTGCTCGGACTCACCACTAGCGGGATTGACGGTCTGATAGCTCGACATCGCAGGCACTCCACAGAATCAAGGCCCACATGTTATGCCCGCCCAGGTTTAACCCACGTCAGCACATCCGCCCAGGGATGGAACGCTGCGTCTAGCGTTTCGCCCAACCACTTTCCAGACCCGGCAGACGCCACCGACCGCACCAGCCAGCGAGCAGCGACAGTCGCAGTCAGCAGGTGCTCTCGGCTCTCGGCACTCAGCGCTTGGTACTCAGCTCTTGGCACTGGGCCCTGCGGCACTCCCACCGCCAGCCTCGCGACCCACTTCGCAGGCGATGCCGGCAGGCGGGTGCGGCTGGGAGGGACGGGACCGTCAGGCGCCATGGATGGCGCCCTGGAGCCCCCATGGATGGGTTTACGGCGTGTCCCGGCCCTCCCGGCCGCACCCGCCTGCCGGCATCGCCCCGACCAACCAACCAACCCACACCAGCAACCACCCGAACACACTCACCCGTTGTCCTGCAACGCCATCTGCATATCCCTCTGCCTGCGCTTCTCCGTGCGCGCCATCACCCACCACCCGACCACCGCCGCCAGCGACACCGCCAACACCATGATCGTAGCCAACGCATTGATCTTCGGACTCAACCCCAACCGCACCGAAGAAAACACCTTCATGGGCAACGTAGTGGAACTGGGCCCCGCCACGAAACTAGCAATCACCACATCGTCCAGCGACAGCGTGAAAGCCAACAACCAACCCGACACCAACGCCGGCGCAATGATCGGCAGCGTGATCA
>DASWQJ010000106.1:0-6317 GCA_036403795.1 Stenotrophomonas sp. | reverse complement strand
TGAATCCATGAGCGCGCCCGCCGACAGCCCCGGCGTCGCCACGCGCGTGCTCGCCGCCCGCGTGCTGGGCGCGGTGATCGTGCAAGGGCGCTCGCTCAAGGGTGAGCTGGCCACCGCGCTGCCGAGCCTGCCGGAACTGCGCGACCGTGCGCTGGTGGAGGCGATCTGTTTTGCCGCGTTGCGCCGCCGGGCGGTCTACCAGAAGGCGCTGGAGGGGTGGCTGGAACGCCCGTTGATGCGCCGCGATGCCGAGCTGACCGGTCTGCTGCTGACCGGTTTTGCCCAGCTCGATGCATTGCAATTGGCGCCGCATGCGGCGCTGTCGGCCACGGTGGAAGCCTGTCGCGCGCTGGGCCGTCCGCGCCAGGCCGGCATGGTCAACGCCCTGTTGCGTCGTGCCCAGCGCGAAGGATTTCCCCAGGTCCCGGCAGACGCGGCCTGGCCCTCGTGGCTGCGCGAGCTGATCCGCAAGGATTGGGGCGCCCGCGCCCACGACATCTTCGAAGCCAGCGCCCATGCCGCGCCGATGTGGCTGCGGGTCAACCGCCAGCGCACCGATCGCGACGCCTACCTGGCGGAGCTGGCCGCGGCCGGAATCGAGGGCGTGGCCGATCCGCTGTTGGCCGATGCCGTGCGCCTGGCGCAGCCGCAGCCGGTGTCGTTGTTGCCGCGCTTTGCCGAGGGCGTGGTCTCGGTACAGGACGGCTCGGCGCAGCAGGTGGCCGATGCGTTTGCGCTGGCCCCGGGCGCGCGCGTGCTCGATGCCTGCGTTGCACCGGGTGGCAAGGCGGCGCATCTGCTCGAGCGTGATCCCAGCTTGCAATTGACCGGCCTGGACGTGGACGAGCGGCGCTTGCGCCGGGTCGGCGAGACACTGGCGCGGGTGGGACTGGCGGCACCCCACGTGCAGTTGCAGGCGGCCGACGCGGCCATGCCGGACACCTGGTGGGACGGCGTGCCCTTCGATGCGGTGCTGTTGGACGCGCCGTGCTCGGCTACCGGCATCGTGCGGCGCCAACCCGATGTCCTGCTGCACCGGCGGCCGGACGACCTGATCGCGCTGGGCCACACCCAGGCGCGCCTGCTCGATGCGGCCTGGCAGGTGTTGGGTCCCGGCGGACAACTCGTCTACACGACCTGTTCGATCCTGCGGCAGGAGAACGAGGGTCAGATCGAATCGTTCCTGGCGCGTACGCCGGACGCCAGCGTCATGCCGCTGTCGGAAAGCTATGGACACCCGGTGGGCGCAGGGCGCCAGCGCCTGCCGGCCGAGCACGACTGCGATGGGTTCTATTTTGCCCGTTTGACCAAGCGTTCCTGATTGGCGCGGCTATCATTGCGCCCCATGCCGAGCACGCGTGCCTCCAAGGAATTCTGGCTACTGGCGATCACCGCGTTGCTGGTGATCGGTGCCGGGTTGGGGCTGCGCGATCCGTGGCCCTCCGACGAGCCGCGCTTCGCGCTGGTCGCCAAGCAGATGGTGGAAAGCGGTAACTGGCTGTTCCCGCACCGCGGCGTGGAGTTGTACTCGGACAAGCCGCCGATGTTGATGTGGCTGCAGGCCACTTTCTACATGTTGCTGCGCGATTGGCGCGTGGCTTTCCTGCTGCCCTCGCTGCTGGCTTCGCTGGTCACCTTGGGCTGCGTGTACGACCTGGGTCGCCGGCTGTGGACGCGCCGCGTGGGCCTGTATGCGGCGTGGACGCTGCTGTTTGCGATGCATTTCACCTTCCAGGCCAAGAAGGCACAGATCGATCCGCTG
The DNA here is from genome assembly GCA_036403795.1 of Stenotrophomonas sp. Lineage (GTDB taxonomy): Bacteria > Pseudomonadota > Gammaproteobacteria > Xanthomonadales > Xanthomonadaceae > Stenotrophomonas_A. The sequence goes on along the minus strand of DASWQJ010000106.1, from coordinate 4,555 downwards.
ATCGTGTGCTTCATCACCCTGGCCAACTACGGCCTGCTGCGCCATCTGCTGCTGGGGCCGCATTGGCGATGGTGGTGGGCCGGCTGGCTCTTCGCCGGCGTGGGCGTGATCACCAAGGGCGTGGGCGTGCTGGCGCTGCTGATGCTGGTACCGGCCGCGCTGGCGGCGTGGGCCGGCTGGCCGCGGGTGCGCCTGCATGCGCGCAATGTCCGGTTCTGGCTGGCGCCACTGGCGCTGGCGCTGCCCGTGGCGGCGTGGCTGTTGCCGGTGGTGACGGCGGCGATGGCCACCGGTGAGCCGGAATACCGGGCCTATCTCAACGACATCCTGTTCCGCCAGACCGCCAAGCGATACGTCCAATCCTGGGATCACCACCAGCCGTTCTGGTACCACTTCGCCACCATGGCGACGATGTGGCTGCCACCGATCCTGGCCTTGCCGTGGGCGATCCCGGCCTGGTGGCGACGGCTGCGCCGGCGCGATCCGCGCTATCTGCTGCCGCTGGCCTGGTGGTTGCTGATCGTGGTGTTCTTTTCGATCCCCCACGGCAAGCGCGACGTCTACATCCTGCCGGCGCTGCCGATGTTTTGCCTCGCGCTGGCGCCGTTGATGCCCGGGCTGCTGCGCCAGCGCGCGGTGCAATGGCTGCTGTGGCTGTTTACCGCTCTGCTCACTGCGTTTTGCCTGTGGGCGGCGCTGTCGGTGTTGTTGGGAAAGCCGGCCTTCGAGCGCTCGTTGATCGAATTGCGCGGGCTGGATGCCTCGGCGGTGACCTCGATGGCCTGGATCATCCTGGGCTGCGGTGCCTGGGGCGTGGGCGCGCTGGCGTGGTCACGGGTGCGCCGGTCGGCCTGGGCGCTGCTGTCCCTGCTCGCCGTGATGTGGGTCGTCTATGGGCTGGTCGGCTATCCCATCCTCAATGCGTCCAGTTCCTCGCGCGGGGTGATGGAAGCGGTGGGTCGACGCATCGGGCCCGACGCCGAGCTCGGCATGGTCGCGTGGAAGGAACAGAACCTGCTGATGGCCGACCGACCGGCCGCCAACTTCGGCTTCAACGTGTATTGGGACGAGCAGTTGCGTCGCGGTGTGGCATGGCAAGCCGAGCACCCCGACACCCGCTGGCTGTTGGTGCAGGAAGTCGCGTTGCTGGCCTGCGTGGATCGTTCGCGGGCCCACATGGCCGGCGTGGCCAACCGGCGCCGTTGGTGGCTGGTGCCGGCGCATGCGGTGATCGCGCCTTGCCGGCCTACCCCGCAAGAGCTGGCGTTGGCGCGGGCCGAGCAAGGCAAGATCAATGTCGATTGAGTGCACCCGCCATGAAAACGATATCGCGGTGGCGCTGCCAATTTACGTGGATGTCGTGTGAAGATCGCGAACCCCAAACTTAGCTTGCGTTCCTGATCTCCCCACGATCATTCCTCCCTTCTTCCCAGCCCGAACCCTGATGACGCTACTGGATCCCACCCGTCCGGACCTGCCAGTGCTCGCCGAGCGCGGCATCGATCGCCATGCCGTGCGCGTGGCCGAGGTGGCCCTGTTCCTGATGCCCTCGCTGGTGCTGGCGATGCCCAGCGGATTGCTGCCCTTCGGGCTGTGCTTGCTGGCGTCCACGGTGATGGGGTTCAGCGCACTGCGGCGCACCTCGGCACAGATGGGCGACACGCGACGCGCGCTGTGGTGGCTGACCGCGGCGGTGTTTGCGATGTCGCTGGCTTCGGTGTGGTTGTTCGAGCACGGTTTGAAGGACGTGGACAACCGCTCGCGCTTCATCGTGCTGCCCTGGACGGCGATCTGGGCGTACGCGTTGCAGCCGCGCCTGGTCTGGTTGTGGCGCGGATCGCTGGTGGGCATCTTCGCCACCTTGGCGCTGGCCGCGTTCCAGGTGTTGCGTGGCGATCCGCGTGCCGAGGGCTGGACCAACGCAATTGTGTTGGCCGACATCGTGCTGATCATGATGGTGCTGGCGGTGTTCTGTCGTCCGCGCGGGCGCTGGGCGGTGTTGTTTCCGGCCCTGGTGGTTGGCTGCGTGACGATCGTGCTGACGGGCAGCCGCGGCGTGTTGCTGGGGCTGCTGGCCTTGCTGGTGATCGTGGTGCTGGGCGCGCGGTGGCGCGATGGGCGCACGCGCTTGCTGATCTTCGGTGCGGCGGCGGCCATCGCCGCGACGCTGGCCTTCACGGTGCCGGCCCTGACCCACCAGATGCGCATTGGCGAGTTGCAACGCGACATGCAGCGCTACGAAGTGGGTGATTCGGACTCCTCGGCCGGCGCGCGCCTGGAGCGGCTGCAGGTGGCGTACGACACGTTCCTCGAGCACCCGCTCGCCGGGATCGGCGTGGGCCACTTCGACGATGCGATGAAGCGGCTGCCGATCTGCCAGACCGACCAGTGGGTCACGCGCTGCCACCTGGGCCATGCCCACAACGACGTGGCCGAATGGGGTGCGACGCAGGGCTTGCCGGGCGTGCTGTTGCTGCTGGCCGTGTACGGCGTTCCGCTGTGGCTGTTCGTGCGCCTGCACCGGCGTAGCGGGCAGCGTCGATTCCGTGGCCCGGCGGCGGCCGGCGTGATGGTCGTGGTGAGCTACGTACTGTGCGGCCTGACCCAATCGATGTTCGCGCACCAGGTCACGGCGGGTTTGTATGTATCGCTGGTGGGCGTGTTGATGGGCCTGGCGGTGCGCGCGGCGCAATCGCCGATAACAGGGGTCGGCCCTGGCAGTTCCCTGCCGGCCAGGGAGGCCTGACCATGGTCGTGGGGACGACGGGGGACACGTTGCCGCTGAGCCTGGTGGTGATGACTTACAACGAAGCGGGCAACATCGCGCGCTGCCTGGACAGCGTGCCGTTCGCCGCTGAAAAGCTGGTGATCGATTGCGGCAGTACCGATGACACCGCCGCCATCGCGCGGGCGCACGGGGCCCGGGTCGTCGAGCAGCGTTGGCTGGGGTTCGGGCCGCAGCGCAATTTTGGTGCTGCGCAGGCCGCGCACGACTGGATCCTGGCGTTGGATGCCGACGAATTCCTCTCCGATGAATTGCTGGCCGAATGCCGACAGCGGCTGCCGGCCATGCTGGCTGGCGTCACGGCGGCGGTGGTGCTGCGCCGTTCGACGTTCTACATGGGCGCCCCGATGCGCTGGTATCGCCCGATGGTGGGCGAGCGCCTGGCGCGGCTGTATCACCGTGGACGTGCGCGCTTCAGCGAGGCGCGCGTGCACGAGTCGCTGCGCTATGAGGGCCATGCGGAATCGTTGCGGGCTTCGTTCCATCATCTGCACAACCCGACGTTGGTGCACAAAGACCTGAAGGCGCTGCGCTATGCAGAGCTGAAGGCGCTGGACTGGCGCGACAAGCAGCGCCCGGTGCGGATGTGGCTGTCGCCGCTGGTGTTCGTGGCGGCGTTCTTCAAGGACTATGTGCTGCGGCTGGCGATGCTGGATGGCTGGCGCGGCTACGTGGTGGCGCAGACGGCGGCCGGTTATGCGGTCTACAAGCGCATGCGTTACTACGAAATGCAGCGCAACCCGGCGTCGGTCGAGATGGCGGCTGAGCAGTTGCGAAAACACGATCTGGAGCGCTGATGGCCAAGCATTATCTGCTGTATGGATCGGAGCGCTACGCGCTGGCGATCCTGCGTCCGCTGCAGGCGGCGATCCGCGCGCGCGGGGATGAGGCGGCCTGGTTTTTCGATGGTCCCGGTGCGGAAGACCTAGCGGCCGATGAGCGGTTGCTCTCGGTGCAGGAGGTGCGGGCCTGGAATCCGTACGCGGTGATCACCTCCAGCAATGCGGTGCCGCATTTCTTTCCCGGCGTGAAGGTCGAGACGTTCCATGGGTTCGATGCGGGCAAGCCGCGGCACATTTACGTTCGGGGTTTCTTCGATCTGTATTGCACGACGGGACCACGGGACACGGCGGCTTTCTCGGCGTTGTCGAAGCAGTTGGGTCACTTCGACGTGGTGGAGACGGGTTTTCCGAAGATCGATCCGTTCATGGCGCAGTTGGGCAGTGTGCCGGAGCCGGTGCGCGAGCCGCCGGTGATCCTGTACCACTCGACTTTTTCGCCTTCGTGGAGTGCGGCGGGGATCTTGTTCGATGAGGTGAAGCGGTTGTCGCGCTCTGGCGAGTTCCGGTGGATCGTGACGTTTCATCCGAAGATGGATCCGGAAATCGTGGCGAAGTATCGGTCGCTGGAAAACGAGTATCTGCGGTTTGCGGACAACGACAACATTCTGGAGTTGTTCCCGCAGGTGGATCTGATGTGTTCGGACACTTCATCGGCACTCAATGAGTTTTTGCTGACGTACAAGCCGGTGGTGACGTTCAAGAATCGTCGACCGGGTCCGCAGTTGATCGATATCGATGATGCGGGGCAGTTCGAGCCTGCGATTCGACGGGCGTTGGCTCGGCCGGCGGAGTTGATGGAGGCGGTGCGGCGGTTTGCCGATGAGTTGCATCCTTATCGGGATGGGCGGTCGAGTGAGCGGGTGTTGGATGCGATTGATGGTTATGTGGCGGGGGGCGGGCGTGGTCGGAAGCGGAAGCCGTTTAATGG
>DASWQJ010000105.1:0-1909 GCA_036403795.1 Stenotrophomonas sp. | reverse complement strand
GACCAGGATCGAGCCGAAGGAGAAGATGCCTTCAGGCGAGCAATGAACATCGATTCCAAGTACTCCTGTAGTTTCCAGACGACGTTTCTCCTCCGTGGCGCCAGTTCGGAGCCACGTGACCGGACCGATGATGACGGAGTTGGGTGACTTACGCGGCTTTGGCAGCGAGCGGCGCTGACGATCCGCGTGTGCCTGATGCAGTGGCGCCGATTTTTCCCCAGATCGCCGCGATGAAGGCCGGCTGCCCGACCTCGCGCAAAATCCGGGCGATGCCGGCCTGGATCAGCCCGGCGGTGCGGGTGCCGGGAGCGCGCCAGGGGGCGGGCTGGGCCAGGCCGGCCAGGCGCGCCGGCTCGGTGAAGGCCAGCATCTGCGGGATCGCATACCCGACCGCCACCACCGTGACCCAGCGCATCAGCACCTGGCGCGACTGCTGCCAGGCGTCCTTCAGGCCAAAGCCGTGTTTGAGGTTGCGGAACAGCGATTCCACCGCCCATCTTTTGGCGTAGCCGCTGATCACCACCGGTGCGGACAGCGCCGGGTCGGTGCAGATCAACAGCCGCTGCTGGCGCGGTTTGTCGCGCCGGTTGGGGCGCTCGAGTTCCACCCACACCGCCCGCACCACCTTCCCGTGCAGGAACCGCGCGGCGACCAGGCAGGTACGGTAGCGCACGACTTCGAGCTTGCCGTAGAGGATTTCGGCGCTGCGGTGCGCCGGCAATGCCGCAACCCGCTCCGGCGTCAGTTGCGCGCCATACTTCAACGGCCGCCCCTGCCGGCGTTTGCGGGGCGGCTTCGGCACATCGAAGAGGGCGAGATCGCGGCGCACGCAGCCGATCACGGTGTGGCCGGCGGCCAGGGCGCGGTGGATCAGCCAGGCGCGCCTGAACCAGGCATCCAACAGCAGTCGCACCTGGCCAAGCCGCTGGCCGAGCAGGCGCAGCAGCAGGCCCGCGCTCCGCAGCTTGCCGCGGTTGGTGCCGCGGCGGACCAGGCGCAGCAGCAATGGCACGGCGCCGACGGCGAAGGCGGTGCGCTCGATCACCGCCGCCAGGCACAGCCAGCCCTGGCCGCGCCGGAACTTCGGCCGGTTCGGCTTGGCGTTGTGGTTGTGATGCATCAGCGAGCCCGGCGCCGCGGTCGACACCCGCTCGACCACGCTGTCATCGATCACGGCATACCAGACCGCCGGGCGGAACAGCGTCGTCAGCACCTCGAGCAGGGCGGCCCAGACCCGTAGCCACGACCAGCGCCCCTGCTCGAGGAACCAGTAGTACGTGCGCCAGCCGCGCGCGAGGCCAGCCGCCAGAATGGCGTCGGTGACGTGGCCGCTCTTGGTAACGGCGGCGCCCAGCAGGAGGTCGAGGAAGGTGCTGCGCGCCGGCACGGCGGCGGCAAGGCGCGCGATGATGCTGGCCAGGATGGGAGGAATGCTGAGATGGGACATCGGCTGAACCCTTCGCGGGGAAGGCCGTTGAGCCTCAACGCAACACAGGGGGAAGGTTCGTCATGGCCGCCGATCCCGCCATCCTCAAGCGCATCCGCGGCTGTCCGTTCGCCCGCGGCGGGCGCGTGCTGGTGCGCTTCCGCGCCAACGGCGTCTGCCTGTTCGCTCGCCGCTCCGGGGAACCGTTGGCGCGGCTGCGGTTGACCGGCCACGGCGACGAGGTCGTGCTGCTCTACCCCTCGCACCGCGGCGGCTGGGGGGCACTCGGCGACTCGGCGCCAGCGCCATGCCGCTCGACGAAGCGCTTCAATGCCTCAGCGACAATCCATACTTCCTGGAACTGCGCCAGACTTACAGCTGAGCCGCGTCAGCGTATCGATGCGAAGAGGCAACACCGTTCCCTGGAAACTACAGCTTCGTATGTACCGCGCATTCTTCGGTGCCCACAAGACTGAGTTGATC
>DASWQJ010000104.1:0-6856 GCA_036403795.1 Stenotrophomonas sp. | reverse complement strand
GTAACAACAACGCGCCTTGCGCCGTCCTGTCGGGGTGGTGGGTCAGTGGGCCATGGATGGCCCACGTGCGGTGAGTGCGGCCATGGATGGCCGCTCGAACCGCGACCCACCACCCCGCCAGCTCGGGGCCCGCACCGTAAGCCAATACAACCAACCGCCCAAACCAACCGCGCCCCAATAAAAAACCCAACTCGCAAGCCACAATCCAAAAGCGCCAGCAAAAGGGAGAAGACCCAAAAAAAAGTGGGACCAGCGCAAGCAACGCGACCAAGAACCGATGACTCAGTGCGCCGCCACAGCGATACCTTCGGCGCGATCATCGATGCCGTCGCGTCGATCCAGTCGCCCGCTCAGCACCGTCAGCCCCAGCGCACCCAACACGACCAACGCGCCGATCCACGGGGTATGGCGCAGGCCCAGATGCTCGACGACCAACCCGCCCATAGACGAGCCCAAGGCGATACCGAGGTTGAACGCGGCGATGTTCAGCCCCGACGCGACATCGACCGCGCGCGGCGCAAAACGCTGTGCCTGCTTTACCACGTACACCTGCAGGCCGGGCACGTTGCCAAAGGCCACTGCGCCCCAGGCCAGCACCGTCAGCAAGACCAGCCACGGATGCGACATCGTGAAGGTCAGCACCAGCAGCACCACCGCCAGCAGCGCGAAGACGATCTTGAGCGCCGGCACCGGACCCTGGCGATCGGCCAGGCGGCCGCCCCACAGATTGCCGATCGCCACCGATACACCGTAGATCAACAGCACCCCGCTCACCGCATTGGCCGAATAGCCGCTCACCTGCTGCAGGATCGGCGCCAGGAAGGTGAAAGCCAGGAACGTGCCGCCGTAGCCCAGCGCAGTCATCGCATAGACCAGCAACAGGCGCGGCTGGGCCAGCACGCCCAGTTGCTGCGCCAGGGTGGCCGGCTCGCTGCGTGGCACGTTCTTGGGCACGAACAGCAGGCTGCCCAGCAGGGCCACGACGCCCAGGCCAGCCACGGCCAGGAAAGTGGCGCGCCAGCCCAGGTGTTGGCCAATGAACGTGCCCAGCGGCACGCCGGTCACGAGCGCGACGGTGAGTCCGGTGAACATGATGGCGATCGCGCTGGCGGCTTTTTCCTTCGGCACCACGGAGGTGGCGATGATCGATCCGATCGAGAAGAACACGCCATGGGCCAGCCCGGTCAGTACCCGCGCCACGATCAGCGTGCCGTAACCGGGCGAGAGCCAGGCCACCAGATTGCCCACGGTGAACAGCGCCATCAGCGCGACCAACAATGTCTTGCGCGGCACCTTGCCGGTGAGGGCGGTGAGCACCGGCGCGCCGACGGCCACGCCGAGCGCGTACAGGCTGACCAGCAAACCGGCCGACGGCAGGCTCACGCCCAGGTCGGCGGCAATGGTGGGAATGAGGCCGACGATGACGAACTCGGTCGTGCCGATGGCGAAGGCGCCGAGGGTCAGGGCCAGCAGGGCGAGGGGGATGCCACGGGAAGACATGGGGCCTGTCCGGTAAGGGAGGGAGGCCGCGCAGTCTGCGCCGCAGACTGTTGCGCAAAAACCATAGTATCGTCCAATCACTCTTTCCCTACGCGCAAGGATCGCCCCAAGGAGCGCCGATGAAGACGACCCTGGACGAGATGCAGTCATTCCTGGCGGTGATCGATGCCGGCTCGATCACGGCGGCGGCCGAGTCACTGGGCCAGACCGTGTCGGCGGTCAGCCGTGCGTTGGGGCGGCTCGAGGAAAAGCTGGGCACCACGCTGCTGACGCGCACCACGCGGCGCCTGCGTCTGACCGAAGAAGGCGAAGAATTCCTGCGCCAGGCCCGCGAGATCGTCGCGATGGTCGAGGCCGCCGAGGCGCGGGTGGCGGCGCGACGCGAGCGACCCTCCGGCCTGCTGCGCATCGACGCCGCCACCTCGTTCCTGCTGCATGTGCTGGTGCCCCGGGTGGCCGGGTATCGCGAGCGCTACCCGGAGGTGCGGCTGGAGCTCAATGGCAACGAGCGCAATATCGATCTGGTCGAGCGTCGCACCGACCTGGCGTTCCGGATCGGTCCGCTGCACGACTCCTCGCTGCATGCGCGCCCGGTCGGACGCAGTCGGCTGCGCGTGCTCGCCAGCCCGGATTATCTGGCCAGACACGGCACGCCTCCGGACGTGGCGGCGTTGCGGCAGCACGCGTTGATCGGGTTCCGCCAGCCCGAGCCACTCAAGACCTGGCCACTGCCCGGCGAAGACGGCGAACCGATCCAGGTGGAGCCGGTGGTGGCCGCCGCCAGCGGCGAGACCCTGCTGCACCTGGCGCGCGCCGGCGCCGGCATCGTGTGCCTGTCGGACTTCATGACCGCGCAGGACCGAGGCGCGGGCACGCTGGTGCAGCTGCTCCCGGCCCTCACCCTGGACTTGCGCCAGCCGATCAACGCGGTCTATTACCGCAATACCGCGACGTCGTCGCGGATCACCTCGTTCCTGGACTACCTGGGCGAATCATTGGGGGCGACGCCGTTCGAGGATTGAGCCGCGTGAGCTTGCCTTCAGCGCCGCCCGCAGAGGCGGCAGGCTTCAGCCGGCATCCTCGGCGCTGGCACCGTCGAGCTGCTTCAGGTCGTCGGCCGACAGCGCCAGGCGCGCGGCGGCCAGCAGGTCCTGCAACTGTTCGACGGAAGTAGCGCTGGCGATCGGCGCAGCTACGTGCGGCTGGGCGATGACCCACGCCAGTGCGACCTGGGTGGGGCTGGCCGAATGCTTGGCGGCGATGTCGTCCAGCGCAGCCAGGATGCGCAGGCCACGCGCGTTGAGGTACTGCTTGACCACCGAGGCACCGCGCACGGCGCTCTTGGCCGCATCGTCCGGCTGGCGGTATTTGCCGGTCAGGAAGCCGCTGGCCAACGAGTAATAGCCGATCACCGACAGACCGTGCTCGGCTACCATGGGCGCGAGGTCGCGCTCGTAGCCGGCGCGGTCGTAGAGGTTGTATTCGGGCTGCAGGGTCTCGTAGCGCGGCAGACCGTATTGCGCCGACACCGCCAGCGCATCGCGCAGCCGCGCGCCGCTGTAGTTCGATGCGCCGATGGCGCGCACCTTGCCTTGCTCGATCAGTCGGCCGAAGGCGGCCAACGTGGCTTCCAGCGGCATGGCGTCATCGTCTTCGTGCGCCTGGTACAGATCGATCACGTCGGTCTGCAGGCGGCGCAGCGAGTCTTCGGCCGCTGCCGCGATGTTGTCCGGCGACAGGCCCGGGCGCTCCTTCCATTTGCCCACCTTGGTGGCGATCAGCACTTTGTCGCGCTTGCCACCGCGCTTGAGCCAGCGACCGATGATCGCTTCGGATTCTCCACCCTGGTTGCCGGGTACCCAGGCCGAATACGCATCGGCGGTATCGATCAGGTTGAACCCGGCTTCGACGAAGGCATCCAGCAACGCAAAGGAAGTCGCCTCGTCGGCGCTCCATCCAAACACGTTGCCGCCGAAAGCGATCGGGCGGGCCTGCAGGCCGGATCGGCCGAGGGGACGCGAGGCGGTCATGGGCGTGCTCCTGGGGGGCGGGGCGGGCCGGACAGCATAGTCGCCCCGCCGCGGGCAGTTGTAAGGCGGGCATGGATACAGTGTTCCGAAACCGCGAAGACGCGCGCTGCGCTGCGCCACGGAACGCGCACTAGCGCGTGCTAGGCTCGCCGCACTTTGCTAGGGAGATGGCTCGATGATCGGCAACAAACTCTTTGCAGCCTGTGCGCTGGCCCTGTCCACCGCATTGGCCATGCCGGCCGCGCAGGCAATCAAGCCGGCCGACACCGCCACCCTGCCTGCACCGGATGCCGATCTGCAGGCAGCGATCAACGGCAGCTGGCGCGATGCCGCCTACGCCAAGCGCGATGTCTATCGCCATCCCGGCCAGACGCTGGCGTTCTTCGGCATCAAGCCCACCCAGACCGTGATCGAAATCACCCCCGGGGGCGGTTGGTACTCCGAGATCCTGGCGCCATACCTGTACGCGCACGGCAAGTACGTGGCGGCGGTGGTCGATCCGTCCAAGGTGGCCAAAGGCGCCGGGCGCGATTACCAACAGCGCCAGCGCGACCTGCTGCAGCAGAAGTTCGCCGCCAGTCCCACCCAGTATGGCCATGCCGCCAGCGTGGCCTACGACCCAGCGGCCCCGGTATTGGGACCGGCGGGCTCGGCCGATCTGGTGCTGACGTTCCGCAACGTCCACAACTGGCGCATGGCCGGCCAGGCCGAGGCGATGTTCAAGGCTTTCCACACGGTGCTCAAGCCGGGCGGCGTGTTGGGCGTGGTCGAGCATCGCGCCAAGGCCGATGTGCCGGCGGACGACGAAAGCGGCTATGTGGGCAAGCAGCAGGTCATTGCGCTCGCCGAAGCGGCCGGGTTCAAGCTGGCCGGCAGCAGCGAGGTGAATGCCAATCCGCGCGACACCAAGGACCACCCGAACGGCGTGTGGACGCTGCCGCCGAGCAACAAACACGACGCCGCCGACGACGCCAAGTACCAGGCGATCGGCGAGAGCGACCGGATGACGCTGAAGTTCGTCCGGCAGTAACCGATGCCGCGTGGTCGCGCCGTCCTGGCGCGGCCACGCACGGCGATGGCATGCAGGGGGATAATCGGCATTCGCGCCGTATCCTGTGCCGCCCGTGCTGATCGCCTTCAACAAACCTTTCAACGTGCTGTGCCAGTTCACCGATCGCAGCGATCCGCCGCGTCGCACGCTGGCCGGTTTCGGCTTGCCGCCGGACGTGTACGCCGCCGGTCGGCTCGATTACGACAGCGAAGGTTTGTTGCTGTTGACCGATGACGGCCCGCTGGCCGCAAGGCTCACCGATCCGCGCCACAAACAAACCAAGACCTATTGGGTGCAAGTGGAAGGAACGCCCGACGAGACGCGGTTGGCGCACTTGCGGCGGGGGGTATTGCTCAACGACGGACCCACGTTGCCGGCCGGTGTCGAACCGCTGGATGCACCGGACCTGTGGCCACGCGATCCACCGGTGCGATTTCGCAAGACCGTGCCCGACGCGTGGTTGGCGATCACCCTGCGCGAGGGCCGCAACCGGCAGGTGCGACGCATGACCGCCGCCGTCGGATTGCCCACCCTGAGACTGGTGCGCGTGGCCATGGGCGGGCACTCGCTGGACGGGTTGGCGCCCGGGCAATGGCGCGTGATCGAGGACGGCGGCGGCAGGGGCAGCAGCTGATTCCCCCTTCGAGCAGGCGTGATCGCGTGAGCGATGCGGTCCACACGCCGCCTGCACATGGCGCTGATGAGCGCTTGCCGCGGGTCATCCGATAGTGAGGGCGATCCCGCCCCCCGAGCACGCCATGGCCCGTCTTGCCCTCCCGTTGCCGTACCAGCCCGCGCTGGAACACCGCGAAGCCGACGAAGCGGAAGATATCGCCGCCCTGCAGGACCTCTTCGTGCGGATGGCGCGCACCGTCGCCGAGCACGAACACCATGCGCATCGCGCGGTGCATGCAAAGGGGCAGGCCCTGCTGAAGGGCCGCTTGCAAGTGATCGACGGCCTGCCGGCGGAATTAGCGCAAGGGCTGTTCGCGCATGCCGGTGAATACCCGGCGCTGATCCGCTTGTCCTCGCCGCCGGCCGAACAGCTGCCTGACCAGGTCTCCACGCCGCGCGCGATGGCGGTCAAGGTGATGGGCGTGGAGGGCCCGCGCGCCGAGGGCGGCGGCGAGCTACACAGCCAGGACTGGTTGATGGTGAATGGACCCGCGTTCACCAGCCCCGGCCCCAAGGGTTTCCTGGCGGCCGCGCGGATGCTCGCCGCCACCACCGAACGCATGCCACATACCAAGCGGGCGATCTCCGCCACGCTGCGCGGTGCAGAACGGGCGCTGGAGGCCTTCGGCGGTGAAAGCGCAAAGCTCAAGGGATTGGGCGGCCAGCCGCAGGTCCATCCACTAGGCGAAACGTTCTTTACCCAGGTGCCTTTTCTGTATGGCCCGTACATGGCCAAGTTTTCGCTGGCGCCCCTGTCGCCGACGCTGCTGGCATTGCACGGCCAATCGTTGGAAGCCGGCGCGGACATGCAGCGCGAGGCGATCGCGTCCTTCTTTACGCAAGCCAGCGCGCCGGTGGAATGGGCGTTGCGCGTGCAACTGTGTCGCGACGCCGAGCAGATGCCCATCGAGGATGCGTCGGTGGAGTGGCCCGAGGCGATCAGCCCGCATCTGACCGTTGCGCGATTGATCATCCCGCCGCAGCCGGCGTGGCAGGGCACGGAGTCCAAGGCGCTGGAAGATCGGCTGGCGTTCTCGCCTTGGCATGCGTTGGCTGCGCACCGGCCGTTAGGCGCGATCAATCGTGCGCGTCAGGCGGTGATGGCCGCTTCGCGTGCGTATCGTGCGGAGTTCAATGGGTGTCCGATTCATGAGCCCACTGCGCGCTGAGTTGGCGGTCCATTCGGGCTTCCGCGCTCGATGCGTGGGCGTGCCGATGTGCCGCGATGCGCCGATGCGCCGGGCGCCGGTGGCCGAAGCACCGGTGTGGCGGTGTGGCGATGTGCTGCACTGCGCGGATGGCGGTCGCGCGGAAGTGATGGGTTTGTGTGTGCGGGTGTGCTCTCTGTCCCTGGGCGTTTGTTATCGCGGCTTACGAGTTGGGTTTTTTGTTGGGGCGCGGTGGTGTTGGGCGGTTGGTTTTAAGTACTTACGGTGCGGGCCCCGACCTGCCGGGATGGTGGGTCGCGGTTCGAGCGGCCATCCATGGCCGCACTCACCGCACGTGGGCCATCCATGGCCCACTGACCCACCACCCCGCCAGGTCGGCGCATGGCGCTTTATGTCTCCCACTTCGATATAGACGCGCTGGGGTGGGGGGA
>DASWQJ010000103.1:0-15941 GCA_036403795.1 Stenotrophomonas sp. | reverse complement strand
CCTCCGGCGCGTCTATATCGAAGTGGGAAATTCAAAGCGCCATGCGCCGACCTGGCGGGGTGGTGGGTCAGTGGGCCATGGATGGCCCACGGCGGTGAGTGCGGCCATGGATGGCCGCTCGAACCGCGACCCACCATCCCGCCAGGTCGGGGCCCGCACCGTAAGTACTTAAAACCAACCGCTCAAACCCACCGCACCCACAATAAAAAACCCAACTCGCAAGCCGCGATCGCTGGCGCCCCGGATAAATAACGGGGTCAGGTTGGCTTTTCCCGCCTGCTGCGAGAAAAACCAACCTGACCCCGTTTTAGCTACAGAGGCAGCAGCAGGGTCACGCAGAGGCCGCCGTCGTTGCGGTTCTGCAGCGAGATGCGACCGCTGTGCGCTTCCACGATCTCGCGCGTCAATGCCAGGCCCAGGCCCGTGCCATTGCGCTTGGTCGAATAGAACGGCATCAGCGCGTTCTGGAGCACCGCCTCGTTCATGCCGTTGCCACGATCGAGCACCTCCACGCGGACCCACTGCGGCAAGCGGCTCAGCCTCAGCTCGACGTCATCGTTCGGCACGGTGGCCTCGGCACAGGCCTCGTGCGCGTTCTTGAGCAAGTTCAGCAGCGCCTGGCCGAGCTGGGCCACATCGACGCGGCTGCACAAGTCTGGGGTGAGCACCTGCATGCGGAACGGGATCTGCTGTTGCAGCCCAAACAGGAACCGCTCCCACTGCACCGTTTCGAGCTGAGGTTGAGGCAGCTTCGCGAACCGGGCGTAGCCGCGGATGAAGCCTTCCAGGTGGCGTGCACGCTCCTCGATCGTGCCGAAGATCTCGCCCAGCCGCTCGGTCTTCTGCCGGCGCACGAGCTCGGCCCCGGAGTGCGCCAGCGACGCGATGGGCGCCAACGAATTGTTGAGCTCGTGGCTGATGACCCGGATCACTTTTTTCCAGGTCTGCACTTCCTGCCGCCGCAGCTCGGGTGTCAGCAATCGGATCAACAACAATTCCTGTGCACGGCCATTCAACTGGAAGTCGCGGTGGGCGAGGTGATAAATCTGCTCGTCGTCCTCGTCATCGCCTTCTTCGCGAACCGCGAACAAGCTGTCGCCGCCGCGACCCACTGCCTCGCGTAACTCGGGCGGCATCTGCTCAAGCAACGCATCGATGCGTTGGCCCTCCAGCTTCCATCCGCCATGCAGCAACTTGCGCGCCGCCAGGTTGGAGAAAGTGATGCGACGAATGCCATCGCCCCCGGCTGCGATCAGCAGCATGGCAACGGGCGTGTTCTGCACCATCGCATCGAGCATCAGCTCGCGTTGGACCAGGTTTTGTCGCTGCTGGCGCAGCACCTCGCCCAGGTCGGAATGCGCCTGCACCAACTGGGCAAGTTCATCGTCGCCTTGCCAGTGCACGCCAAAGTTGTACTCGCCATCGCGATAGCTGCTGGTGGTTCCGGCCAGCGCGCGGAACAGCGAGCGCATGGGCGCCGTCGCCCGTCGCAACACCCACCACATCAACCCCAACAGCAAGACGGCCGACATCGCCACGACCTCCCAGCCGCGATCCATCCAGTAGGCGAGCAACCACGGCATGGCCGCCGCCAAAGCCAGTACCGGCAGCAGTCGCAGGAAAAGATGGGCGGTGAAGGAGCGGGCCATATCAGTCGCGCGGAATGCCGTAGCGATCCATCCGGCGGTACAACGCCTGCCGGCTCAGGCCCAGTTCGGACGCGGCCTGGGCGATCACCCCGTGCGCTCGCTCCAGCGCCGCTTCAATGCGCACACGGTCCGGCTCTTGCGAGCTGCCGACACTGCGCACAGGCGAAGTCGGGCGCGGCAGATTCAGGTCGTCGGCTTCGATGCGCGGCCCGGTGGCCAACAACTGCGCGCGTTGGATCACGTTGCGCAACTCACGCACATTGCCGGGCCATGGATGGCGCTGCAGCAGGTTGCGCGCCTGTGGCGACAACGGCCGATCGTGGGCGAGGAAGTGCTGGGCCAGCGGCAGGATGTCGCCGGGTCGGTCGGCCAGCGGCGGTACGGCGATTTCCACCGTATTGAGGCGGTAATAGAGATCCTCCCGGAACGTGCCGTCGCGGATCATCGCCGGCAAGTGGGCGTTGGTGGCGCTGATCACGCGCACGCGCACCTGGCGCTCGCGATTGGAACCCAGGCGCTCGAAGCGTCCGGTTTCGAGCACGCGCAACAGCTTCATCTGGCCGGCCAGGGTCAGGTTGCCGATTTCGTCCAGGAACAACGTGCCCCCGTCGGCCGCCTCGAATTTGCCCTCGCGCGCTTTGTTGGCGCCGGTATAGGCCCCGGCTTCGGCCCCGAACAGCTCGGCTTCGATCAGCTCAGAGGGGATGGCGCCGCAGTTCAAGGCCACGAACGGGCCCTGGCGCACCGACGAGTTGGCCTGGATGATCTCGGCGAGCTTCTCCTTGCCGCTGCCGTTGGGTCCGGTGACCAGCACCGGCAGGTCTGAGCGTGCGACCTGGCAGGCCAGCGCAATCGCGCGTTCGCTGGCGGGATCGGCAAAGACCGCGCCGCGCAGATCGTAGCGTTCGGCGAGCAGCTCGCGGCTGCGCAACTCGCGATCGCGGCGTCGATCCAGTTCACGCCGGGCCTCGGACAGCTCCAGCAGGTTGTTCACCGTGGTCAGCAGTTTGCGGTCGTCCCATGGCTTGGCGACATAGTCGGCCGCGCCGGCCTTGACGAGTCCAACGGCGCTGTCCAGGTGCGTCCAGGCCGTGAGCAGGATCACCGGAAGGTCGGGATGGCGCTGGCGAATCTGCGCGAACAGGGCCTGGCCCTCTTCGCCCGAGGTGGTGTCGGTGGTGAAGTTCATGTCCTGGATCACCAGGTCGAACGGCTGCTCTTCCAATCGCGCCAAGCCTGCCTGCGGAGAGTCGGCATGCTGTGCCTCGATGTCGTGCAGCGAGAACAGCACTTCCAGTGCGGTGGCGACAGCAAGATTGTCGTCGATGATCAGAACGGTGGACATCGCGAGGGTGGGGGCCTGTGCGTGTGGATGAGTGGATGGATGATCGCAGTTGCCTGCGAGCTTGTCCCGCTGCGCCGCCGAAGGGCTCAGGCGCGACGGCTGGCCAAGGTGGGTGAGACCGCATCGGCTTCGTGGGTGATCGGCCACAGCGCCAATTGTCCGGTGGCTACCAGCAGCAGCCACGCCAGCAAGCACTGCGCTGCGGTCGGGATGGGCAGGCGCGCATCCAGCCACGGCCACACGTGCCAGAGCCCGGTCAGGACAAGCAGGCCCAGGCCCGCGCCGCCTCCGGTGAGCAACAGGTTTTCACGACGCAATTGCCAGCGGATTTGCCCGCTGCGTGCGCCCAACGCCCTGCGGATACCGATTTGCCGCAGCCGGGCCTGCAGCAACAGGTCGCTGATGTTGGCCGTGCCTGCGCCCGTGCCGGCCAGCCAAAGCACCAGTCCGATCGCCAACATCCACTGGCCGATCCGGTCCTGGACGAACCAGGCTCGCCGCAACTGCGCGACACTTCGCACATCAACCACCCGGCGTCCGGCTTGCGCGCCGACGACGGCC
This sequence comes from Stenotrophomonas sp., assembly GCA_036403795.1. Taxonomy (GTDB): domain Bacteria; phylum Pseudomonadota; class Gammaproteobacteria; order Xanthomonadales; family Xanthomonadaceae; genus Stenotrophomonas_A. Next base: position 12,386 of record DASWQJ010000103.1, on the reverse strand, counting down.
GCCACCGCGCTGCTGTCAGGCATCGATCCGCCCAGCCGCAGCACATAGGTGGCATGGCCGCTGTCGCGCCGCCACAAGGGCAAAATCAGGCTGCTGGATTGCATCGGGTCACGACCCTGCAAGCCTGCCATCACGCCCACCACCTGCAGTGGCTGGCGGCCAAAGTACACCGTTCTTCCGACTGCACCGCCCGCCGGGAACAACTTCTCGGCCATCGCCTGGCTGAGCAGTGCGTGGCGAGCTTGCGCATAGCCGGTGCCCTGCATCGGCGTGGCGGGATACTCGGCGGCGTTGAAGTCGCGACCGTCCATCATTCTGAGGCCCAACGCTTGCGTCAGCCCGCGGTCGCCCAGGTAGACCGCGGCAGTCATCGTGCCCGCGGCCCGCGCGGGGCGGATACCGAACTCCGAATTCCATCCTTCCGCGCCAAAAGGCAACTGATTGATGCGTGCTACGGCAACGACGCCCGGTAGTCGAGCCAAGGCCTGCTGCTCGCGCGCCTGCACAATCGCGTCGCCGTGTCCGGCAACGCGCACTTGCAGTATCTGCGCCTCATCCAGGCCGCTGGGGAATTGCAAGCGCGCCTGCAGTTCCCCAATCCTTGCCACGCCCAATACCAAGAGCATCGCGGCGATGGCGGCCTGCACGGAAATCAGCGCGGCCAGGATGCGGTGCCGCCGCAGCGATGCCAGGAACGGATCGATCCAGCGCATCGCCGCAGCTCCCGGTCACGCGCTGCGGGTGGCGACGGCCGGCGGAACCGCAGCCGCCCGACGGGCGGGCCCCAGCACCGCGATCTGCCCCAGCAACCACAACGCGATGGCTCCGGCCGGCAGGTACAGCAGCGGCAAGCGCGGCAGTTCGTAGCGCTCCATCAGCCACAGGTTGGCCGAGTAGGCCAGCAACATGCCGATCACGATGCCGATCGTGGCTAGCAAGAAGTTCTCGGTCTGGAAGTAGCGCAGGATCTGACCCCGAGTCGAGCCGAGCGCGCGCCGGATGCCAATCTGCTTGGTGCGCTGTTGCACCCAGAAGCTGGCCAGGCCCACGATGCCCAGCGCGGTCACGACCAACAGCGCGATGCACACGGCCGCCAGCAGCCAGGCCATGGAGCGATCCTGGCGGTAGTAGCCGGTGCGCAACTCCTCCTGCGTGTCCTGCTTGAGGATGATGCGGTTCGGATTGTTGCGCTCGAGCGTGGCCACCGCAGCCTTCAACACCTCGGCGCGACGACCCGGTTCGGTGCGCAGCAAGTAGTTGCCGCCCACGTTGTAAGGGATCTCCACCGGGAACATCATCGAGTATTCATAGGCATCGGCGCCGCGCCCCTCGTTGGGCCGCACCAGGTGATCGACGATGCCCACGATCTTGATCGGCTGATCGCCCCAGCTGTAATAACTCTTGCCGAGGGCAGATTCGCCCGGGAACAGCTTCTGCGCCATCGAACGGGTGATGATCGCGGCGGGAATCTGCGGGTTGTCGTCACTGGATTTGACGAACTCGTCGCGGTTGAACTTGCGGCCCTCCACCAGTTGCAGGCCCATCGTGTCGAGCAGTTGCTGATCGCCCATGTACACAGTGGCATTGAGCGTTGGCAGCTTCTGGTCTTTTTCAAGATTGACGCTGCTGTTCCATGAAGAATTGCCAAAGGCGACCTGGTTGGCCGTGCTGGCGAACTTCACGCCGGGGATGGCCCGCAGCGCGGCCAGGTCGGTCTTGGTGAGGGCATCGGCGTTGTCGTCGCGGCCAATGCCGCTGATCTGCACGCGCACGATCTCATTCTCGGCCAGGCCACTGGGACGATCGATTCGATCCAGGCGGTTACCGATCAGGAACAGCGCGTTGCAGATGATGGCGCAACTGAGCGCGATCTCGATCACGATCAGCGCGGCGGCGGTCTTGTGCCGACGCAACGTGGAGAGGATGGGGCGGATTTCCATGGCGGTCTTCCCGTGAAGGTCCGCTGGCCCCGGCCGCTGGAGAGAGAGCTCCCGAGCACGGCCGGTCCAGCGGAAAGCGATTATTGAGACTTGAGCTGCAGTGCCGGTGCGACCTGGCAGGCGTGCCAGGCCGGCAACAGGCCGGCGAGCAGACTGGCAACGAGCGCCAACGCAAAGGTCGTCAGCAGCATCAGCGGATCCAGGTGGGCCAAGGCGGCGTAACTGGCGGGTTGTTGGCGCACGGCCCACAGCCCGAGTACGGCCAGTCCCAAGCCCAGGATGCCGCCGGCCAAGCCAATCGTGCCTGCCTCCACCAGTGCCTGCGCGAAGATCGAGCGGCGCGAAGCCCCCAGTGCGCGGCGCACGCCGATTTCACCACTGCGACGCATGAACTTGGCCAGCAACAAGCCGATCGTATTGACCAGGCACACCAGCAGGAAGCCGAACGCCAGCCAGGTTTGCAGGCGCACGTCGTTGGGTACCACGCGGTTGTGGTCCAACCACTCCATCACGTTGCGCAGGCGGACGTTGGTCGGGCGTTCGAAACGACCGGCCTGGCGTTGCTGATCCGAGTAGTTCGACAGGTACTGGTGGTAATCGGCGGCCTTGGTCGAGTCGTTCAGCTGCACCCAATACTGGATCCACACGCAGGGCGCGTTGAGGCCGGTCTCGTCGTTGTTCGAATCGCCCCAGCAATCCATCGAACCATTGCGCCCGAACTTCTTGTCCACCGCCGTGGAGAACGGCATGAACACCTGCTCGACTTCGCCATAGCGGTCGCTGTTGAGGTCGAAGAAGCGCGGCGTGGGGCGCCAGTACTTCAATACGCCGACCACGCGGAAGTCAGTCTTCTCGATGCGGATGCTGCGACCGACGCTGTTCTGGCCATCGAACAGTTTGTCGTTGAGCTCCTTGGCGATCACCACGACCTGCGCGCGGCCCTCGTCCTCGGTGGCCGTCCAACCGCCGCCGTACTCGAACGGGGTATCGAACATCGGGAAGAAATCGGCCGAGGTGTAGCGCGCATCCACGTTGAAGGGACGCAACGTGGATTGGGTCGGCTCGATCGCCAACCCGCCGCCGGTCATCAGCGCCTGTCGATCGCCCTTCTTCTCGCGCAGCAGCTTTTCTGCGTCGAAACGGGTGACCTGCTCGGCCGGTTCCTCGCCGGCGATGAAACCGTCCATGTTGGCCGGATCCAGCTGGACGAAGAACAGGCGTTCGCTGCGACCAGGCAATGGATCGCCTGAAAGAATGTAGAACACGGTCAGCGTGGTCATGCTGGTGCCGATGCCCAGCGCGATGGCGATCACCATCAGGGCAGTCAGCACCTTGTTGCGGCGAAAGCTGCGCAGGGCCAGATTGAAGTAGTAGCCGAACATGGTGGGCTCCCTTACTGGTTGGCGGCGATCGGGCTGGGGACGCTGCGCGGGCGAACCAGCCCGGGCTCGCGCTCCAGGTCGGTGGCCTGGCCGTCGACGATGTGCACGTTGCGCTGGGCGCGCGCGGCCAACTCGGGGTCATGGGTGACCATGACGATCGTGGTGCCCTGCGCGTTGATCTCTTCCATCAGCTCCATCACGCCGCGAGCCATCTGCGTGTCCAGGTTACCGGTCGGTTCATCGGCCAGCAGCAGGCGCGGACTGCCTGCCAGTGCACGTGCGATGGCCGCGCGCTGTTGCTGGCCGCCCGACAGTTCGGCGGGGTAATGCTTCATGCGCGAGCCCAGCCCCACCTTGCCCAGTGCGTCCTCGATGCGCTGCTTGCGCTCGGCGGCCGGCATGCCGCGATAACGCAGCGGCACATCGACGTTGTCGAACAGGTTGAGGTCGGGAATCAGGTTGAACCCCTGGAAGATGAAACCGATCTTGCGATTGCGCAGGCGCGAGCGCGCATCGTCGGACATGTGGCTCACGTCCTCGCCATCGAGCAGGTACGTGCCGCTGGTAAAGGTCTCCAGCAAGCCGGCGATATTGAGGAAGGTGGTCTTGCCCGAGCCCGAAGGCCCGGTGACGGCGACGAACTCGCCCTCGCGGACATGCAAGTCCAGCGAGCGCAGCGCGTGGGTTTCCACCTGTTCGGTGCGGAAGACCTTGGAGACCGATTGCATCTGGAGCATTTTTCGTTCCTTTGTCTGCGAGGAGTTTGGAGAGGGGGTCAGTGGACGGTGACGCGGGGCGCATCACCGAAGGCATCGCTGCCGGAAACCACGATGCGGTCGCCCGGCTGCAGGCCGGTCAGGATCTCGATTTCGCCCAGGCTGCTGACGCCGAATTGCACCGGGCGGCGTTGTGCAGCGTCGCCGTCCATGACATAGGCGTAGCGCCCACCGGACTGCTCGACAAACGGGCCGCGCTCGACCTTGAGGACGTTGCGGCGGGTGTCCAGCACCACGCGGGCGCTCATGCGCTGGCTCTGGCGCAGGCCAGGCGGCTGCTTGTCGGAGAAGCGGATACGCGCGATCACCTCGCCGTCGACCACCTCGGGCGACACCGCCGAGATCTGGCCGGGGAACGGTTCGCCGGTGCCACTGGTCAGCTGCGCGGGCATGCCGATCGCCAGGTCGCGCGCGAAACTCTCGGGCACCTTGATTTCGACTTCAAACTGGGACAGGTCGACCACCCCCAGGATCGGGGCGTTGGCAATCACGTTGGTATGTTGGGTCGCCTGCACCTGGCCCACCTGGCCATCGAAAGGCGCACGCAGGGTCAAGGCATCCACCTGGCGCGTGACTTCAGCCACCACCGCACGCTGGCGGTCGGCCAACAGGCGCTTGTTGCGGGCATCCAGGTCCGCGCCCTGGTTCTGCAGGTTCGAATCCTCGTGGGCGTGCTCCAGTTCGATCTCCGCCTTCTTCAACTCATCGCGTGCCTTGGCCAGGTCGACCTCGGGCACGGCGCCGCCGTCGTAGCCGCGCTGGTAGCGGGCCAGGTCGCGTTCTGCCGCCACCCGCGTCAGCGCGGCCTGGTCGTTGCTTTTGCTCGCCGTGGCACGCGCCAGGATCGCATCCAGTGCGGCACGGCTGGCTTCCGCTTCCAGGCCCGCCAGGGTGGCTTGCTCCTGGGCCAGCTTGCTGCGCAGCTCCGGGCTGTCGATGACCGCCAGTTCCTGGCCTCGCTTGACCACGTCGCCGGCGACCACCTGCAACGTCACCGTGCCGGAAGAGATCGCATAGAGGATCGGACTGTTGGCCGCAATCACCCGGCCGTCGGCGGAGATGTCCCGCATCAGGTCGCCGCGCTTGACCTCGGCGATGCGTACCCGCGAGGCGTCGAACGAACGGCTGCCGGCGCTCCAGCCCGCCACGACCCAGCCAATGGCCGCGATCACGGCAATCGCCCCAACACCCGGCCAAAGCCAGCGTTTCCAGGGCGGCGGCTCGGCCGTACGAGAAGAGATCACGTGGTCCTGGGCAGAAGTGTCGCGGATGGCCATGAGTGAATGGGTCGAGGAAGATGGGATTCTTCAAAGCACGCTTCATGCCAACCGCAAGTGATTGAAATTATTGGTCGGATGGTGCGGTGCGCGGTGTCCGCAGTGTCCGCGGACACCCCGCGCGGACACTTGTCCGTCTTGAGCCAGTGCAGCGTCAGGATCGGACATGGCAAAATGCTCGCCCTTACTCCTGACTGGCTCTTCCATGTGCGGCATTGTGGGTGCGATCGCGGATCGCGATGTGGTTCCGGTCCTGATCGAAGGGCTGAAGCGGCTTGAATATCGGGGTTACGACTCGTCCGGCATCGCCGTGTTCGACCGCGGCCAGGTCACGCGGGTGCGTCGTACCGGCCGGGTATCGGAGATGGCCGGGGCGGTGGCCGCCGAAGGCTTCGAAGCCCGGTTGGGCATCGGCCATACCCGCTGGGCGACCCATGGCGGCGTGACCGAGGCCAATGCGCATCCCCATATCAGCCAGGGCGTGGCCCTGGTCCACAACGGCATCATCGAGAACCATGAAGCCAAGCGCGAGGAACTACGCGCGCTGGGCTACACGTTCGAGTCGCAGACCGACACCGAAGTCATCGCCCACCTGATCCATCACCATCTGCAGCAGGATCGCGACCTGCTGGGCGCGCTGCAGGCGGCGGTCAAGGAGCTGACCGGTGCATACGCGCTGGCGGTGATCAGCCAGAGTGAACCGGACCGCATGGTCTGCGCACGAATGGGCTGTCCGCTACTGGTCGGGGTGGGCGAGGGCGAGAACTTCGTCGCCTCCGACGTCTCGGCGATCCTGCAGGCCACGCGCCAGGTCATCTTCCTGGAAGAGGGCGATACCGCCGAAGTGCGCCGCGACGGCGTGCAGGTATTCGACGAGCACGGCGCCCCCGTGCAGCGCGAACTGCATGTCTCGGACGTGTCGCTGGCCTCGCTGGAACTGGGCCCGTATCGCCATTTCATGCAGAAGGAAATCCACGAGCAGCCGCGCGCGCTGTCGGACACCATCGAGGCGGCGATCGACGCCGGTGGTTTTCCGGCCGAACTGTTTGGCGCCAATGCCGCCGAGATCCTGCGGGACATCGACGGCGTGCAGATCCTCGCCTGCGGCACGAGCTACTACGCCGGGCTGACCGCGCTCTACTGGATCGAAGCCATTGCCGGCCTCCCCTGCAGCGTGGAAATCGCCAGCGAGTATCGATATCGCGCGGCCGTCGCCAATCCCAGGCACCTGGTGGTGACGATCTCGCAGTCGGGCGAAACACTGGACACGATGGAGGCGCTCAAGTACGCCAAGTCGTTGGGCCACCGCCATACCTTGTCGATCTGCAACGTGCCCGAGAGTGCGATCCCGCGCGCCAGCGAACTGGTCTGTTACACCCGAGCCGGCGCCGAGATCGGCGTGGCCTCGACCAAGGCATTCACGACCCAGCTGGCGGTGCTGTTCCAACTGACGGTCGTGCTCGGCAAGCTGGGCGGGCGCATCGACGCCGCGCAGGAAGCCGAGTACCTGGAGCAACTGCGCTTCCTGCCCGGCAGCGTGCAGCATGCGTTGAACCTGGAGCCGCAAATCATGGCCTGGGCGGAGCATTTCGCCAGCCAGGCCAATGCGCTGTTCCTGGGCCGTGGCCTGCATTACCCCATTGCCCTGGAAGGCGCGCTCAAGCTCAAGGAAATCTCTTACATCCACGCCGAGGCCTATCCCGCCGGCGAGCTCAAGCATGGCCCGCTCGCCCTGGTCGACGCATCGATGCCGGTAGTGGTGATCGCGCCGAACGACCGCCTGCTGGAGAAGGTGAAGTCCAACATGCAGGAAGTCCGCGCGCGCGGTGGCGAGCTGTTCGTGTTCACCGACCAGGACAGCCACTTCAGCGAATCCGAAGGGGTGCACCTGATCCGGACCCCGCGCCACGTCGGCGTGCTCAGCCCCATCGTGCACACCATCCCTGTGCAGTTGCTCGCCTACCACACCGCATTGGCACGCGGCACCGACGTCGACAAGCCGCGCAACCTGGCCAAGTCGGTGACGGTGGAGTAGGGCGAACCTGTCTCCACGTTGTCACGGAGCGACGCATGCTTGTCGCAATGGGGTGCGCAGAGTGGGCGATGTCGAAGTGATTTGATGGTGGATCCGTCGATCGTCTGCCTGGTGCCGGCAGGCCATGCCGTCGCCCAAGCGGACTATCGCCCGGTCGAACGGCGCTTGAGTGCCGATCAGGTCGAACAGATCGGCCTGAGCGCGCAACAGCTTTCACTGCTCAATTGTCGACTGGGCCGGAGCGCGCAACCGCTCCCAACGACTACAGGTCGTAGCTCAGCACGTCTTCGAAACCGAACTTGCTGAAGTCCCGGATACGGGACGGGTACAGCCGGCCGATCAAGTGGTCGTGTTCGTGCTGTACGACGCGCGCATGGAAGCCCTCCGCCTCGCGCTCCAGCACGGCGCCATCGGGCAGCCGCCCGCGATAGCGGATACGTTGCCAGCGAGGAATCACCGCGCGCAGGCCAGGGATCGACAGACAGCCTTCCCAGCCATCGGCCACTTCGTCGGAGAGTGGCTCGATCTCGACATTGGCCAGCGCCGTGCGCGGCACCGGTGGCGCATCGGGGTAGCGCTGACTGGCATCGAAACCGAACACCATCAATTGCAGGTCCACCGCGATCTGGGGCGCGGCCAGGCCGACACCGCCGGCCGCGTCCATGGTCTCGAACATGTCGGCCACCAGCGCGGCAAGCGCGGGGTCGAACGCCGACACGGGCGGGGCGACGCGAAGCAGGCGCGGGTCCCCCATGCGGATGATTTCACGGATCATGCCGGTCTCCCTTGGAAGTCACCGGGCCGATTCTATGCGTGCGGGCCGCGCGCGCGCGACGGCCAGGATCTGCCCGGTCAGCCGGCGCTGGGCTGCGACGCTGCGTCCCGGGCATCGTGCCGCCAGTGGTGTGACGGGGCGTACAATTGGACCCTGCGGAAACCGCCGGGCCAGCCCGGCGGCTTCCTGATCAGCCAGGAGCCCGGGCTCCAAGCCAGCCAACCTGTCACCCCACTGATCAGGATTCAACATGTCCCTGCTGTCCACGCGCGGTTGTCCGCGTGTTTCCACGCGGCGCTCCCCGCTGTTGGTTGCGCTGGCCTGCGCACTTCCCTTGGTGGCGTCGGCTCAGTCCCAGCAACCGGCGACCGGAAGCCAGACCGAGACCGCACTGGGTACCACCACCTTGCAGGCGGTGCAGGTCACCGCCGACGGCTCCCAGGTCGCGCTGCCGCCGGAGTACGCCGGTGGACAGGTCGCCACCGGCGGCCGCGTCGGCCTGTTTGGCAATCTCGACGTGTTGGACACGCCCTTCAACAGCCTCAACTTCACCGCGCAGCTGATGCGCGACCAGCAGGCACGCAGCGTGGCCGATGTCGTCCAGAACGACCCGGCGGTGCGGGTGGCGCGTGGCTTTGGAAACTTCCAGGAGTTGTACGTGGTACGCGGCTTTCCCGTGTACTCGGACGACATGAGCTACAACGGGCTGTACGGCTTGTTGCCCCGCCAATACGTGGCGGCCGAATTCCTGGAGCGCGTCGAGGTGTTTCGTGGCGCGAACAGTTTTCTCAACGGTGCCGCACCCAGCGGCAGCGGCGTCGGTGGCGCGTTCAACCTGGTGCCCAAGCGTGCCGGCGAAGAAGACCTCAACCGGTTCACCCTGGGCTGGGAAAACGATGGCCAGGGCTATGCCGCAGCGGATGTTTCTCGTCGGTTCGGCAGCGATCGCGATTGGGGCTTGCGCGCCAATGCCGTGCGTCGGGACGGCGACACCGCCATCGACAACGAATCACGCGAGCTGAGCGTGCTGTCGCTGGGCGTGGACTATCGCGGCGAACGCGCGCGCTTCTCCGCCGACCTGGGCTGGCAGGATCATCGTATCGATGCGCCGCGCCCCAGCGTCACCCCGTCGGGTGCGATCCCGCGCGCGCCGTCGGCCGATGCCAACTTCGCCCAGGATTGGACCTATACCGAAGAGCGTGACCTTTTCGGCGTGATCCGCGGTGAGTACGACATCACTGACAACACGATGGCGTGGGCCGCCTTCGGCATGCGCGATGGCGAAGAGCGAAACGTGCTCGCCAATCCGACCGCCGATGCCGACGGTCAGCTGTCGACCTACCGGTTCGACAACTATCGCGAAGACACGGTCACCACGGGCGAGGTCGGACTGCGATCGAAATTCCGCACTGGATCTGTCAATCATCGGGTGAGCGCGTCCGCATCGGCCTTCCGGCTCGATTCGAAGAACGCCTATGCATTTGGTGGCTTCGGCACGGCGGTGGGCACGCTCTATGCACCGGTGCAGGTGGCCGCGCCCACCGACCTGACCGGCGGTGGAGATCTGGATGATCCGCTCACCACCAGCAAGGTCGAGACCAGCAGCTACGCGCTGGCCGATACGCTCGGGTTTGCCGACGATCGCGTGTTGCTGACACTGGGGGCACGTCACCAGACCCTCAAGCAATACGGCTATGACTACGACACCGGGGCGCGCCTGAACCGCTATTCCGATAGCGCGGTGACGCCGGTCGGTGCGGTGGTGTTCAAGCTCGATCCGCAGGTGTCGCTGTACGCCAACTACGCCGAAGCGCTGGTCCAAGGCCAGGTGGTGCCGGCCAGTTCGGGCAGCATCCCGCTCGAGAACGCAGGCGAGATCCTCAAGCCATTCCGCTCGAAGCAGTACGAGGTCGGCGTCAAGTACGACAGCGGTGCCTTCGGCGCTACGGCCGCATTGTTCCGTATCAACCAGCCAAACACGATCGTGCGCGACGCGCGTTTGTCGGCCGATGGCGAGCAGCGCAACCAAGGCCTGGAGCTCAGCCTCTACGGCCAACCGTGGGAAGGCCTGCGCGTGCTCGGCGGTGTGACGCTGCTCGATCCCCAGCTTCGTCGCACCCAGGACGGCGTCAACCAAGGCAATGACGTGCTGGGCGTGCCGGATACGCAGGCCAACCTGGGCCTGGATTGGGACGTGCCCGGCGTGCAAGGACTGAGCCTGGATGCCCGCGTGGTCCATACCGGCAGCCAGTACGCCAACAACGAGAACAGCGTCGAGCTCTCCTCTTGGACGCGCGCCGATCTGGGTGCCCGCTATGCCTTCCAGGCGGCAGGCAAGGACTGGTCGCTGCGGGCCCGCGTGGACAACCTCTTCGGTCGCGATTACTGGGCTTCGGCCGGTGGGGCGTCCGGTGCCAACTACCTGGTGCTCGGGGCTCCGCGGACCTTCCTGGTCTCGTTGTCCGTGGATCTGTGAGTGGCATCGTCCGGCAATGAAGGCCAGCAATGAAGCAGGCGCCCGCGGGCGCCTGCTTCGTCTCCGCCCTCAGGCCAGCGGTGTATTGGAGATGATCTCCACCCAGTAACCGTCCGGGTCCTTGATGAAGGCCAGGTGCTTCATCCGTCCTTCCTCCAGGCGCTTTTGATAGGGCACCTGCAGATCGTCAAAGCGCGCACAGGCGGCATGGATGTCGGGCACCGACACGCAAAGATGGCCGAAGCCGCGCGGTTCACTGTTGCCGTCGTGGTAAACCGATCCGTCCTGCTGTTCGGTGCCGTGGTTGTGGGTCAGCTCCAGTACGCCAGGGATGCCCGCCATCCAGGTGCGGCGCTGCGCATCGTCGTCGGGTACCTGTGCACCGTCCGGCAGCAGTGCCAGGAAGTAGAGGCTGAATCCTGCATCGGGGAAGTCACGATGGTCGAGCAAGCGGAAACCCAGCACTCGCGTGTAGAAGTCCAGCGAGCGGACGATGTCCTTCACGCGCAACATGGTGTGGTTGAAGACGAAGCCGGCCGTTTCGGCCGGAGGCTGCGCGGCAACGCCGGGCAATGCTGGGATGCTGGAAAGGCTCATGGGGGTCCTCTATACCGATGGAAAGTCGCGCGATGCCGCGCAGTCGAGCGTGAGGTCATTGTATGCCCGCCCCACCCGCGGGGAGGTGACCGCCTCTGAGCACTCGCTGCGGCAAGACGTCTTTCGACGCCCGCAAGGTTCACAGCGGGGATGCCGGATCCAGAGCGCGGTGCGATGTCGCGAACGTTAGCGAACAGCAGGTTCGTGGCATCGCGCCGTCCCTTCGGTCCAGCCTCACCCCCCGTCAAAACCAGAAACGCAGACCGGCTACGAATCGGGTCTCTCGAGCATGTTCGCCCGCCGCACGCGTGAAGTCGGCGCTGTTACCGAACCGTCGCTCGTGTTCCCAGCCGAGATACGGCCCGAACCGTCGCGTGAATTCGTAACGCAAACGCAGGCCAGCCGACACCGAATCCAGGCCAGCGCCCGTCAGTCGCCGAGGATCATCACCCGCAGCGAACTGCGCCTCCAGGCGCGGCTGCAGTATCCAACGATGGGTCAATAGCAGGGTGTATTCCGCTTCCAGCGCGAGTGCCGCGTCGCTATCGCCACCAACGTACAGCGTGGCGTCGATCTCGAACTTGTAGGGCGCCATTCCCTTCAGCCCGATCGCCCCGCGCGTCAGTGACGGCCCGGGAGCGAAGTCCTGCCTCAGGCCGACCACCACGTCCCACCAAGGTGAGACCGCGCGGCTATACAGCAGGTCGACATTCGCGGCATGGGTGCGGCCAGCCGCGCGCTCGCCTTCGCTACGCAGACGCAAACGTTGGATGTCGCCGCCAAACCAACTGTCCACTTCCCATGCCTGGCCGCTCCCCGAGTCGCGGTTCCATCCCTCCAGCCGATCGACGAGCACATAGGCGACCGGACCCGATTCATGCACGTGATGAGTGCGAAGCGAAGGAAAAGCCGCCGCCAGGTCGGCATCGGTGATCGGCGGAATCGGCTCGCGCGCCCGCTGCCCGGCGGGCTGCGAGTGGTCCATCTGCGAGTGGTCCATTTGCGAGTGGTCCATTTGCGAGTGGTCCATTTGCGAGTGGTCCATTTGCGAGTGGTCCATTTGCGAGTGGTCCATTTGCGAGTGGTCCATTTGCGAGTGGTCCATTTGCGAGTGGTCCATTTGCGAGT
>DASWQJ010000102.1:0-16111 GCA_036403795.1 Stenotrophomonas sp. | reverse complement strand
CCCCGGCGCGTCTATATCGAAGTGGGATATTCAAAGCGCCATGCGCCGAGCTGGCGGGGTGGTGGGTCAGTGGGCCATGGATGGCCCACGTGCGGTGAGTGCGGCCATGGATGGCCGCTCGAACCGCGACCCACCATCCCGACAGGACGGGGCCCGCACCGCAAGCCAACGCCACCAACCGCCAGACACCCTCCGCGCCCTCAACAAAAAAACCCAACTCGCAAGCCGAGATCGCAAACGCCCAGCAAAAGGGAGAAGGCCGACATAAACGGGCCGCCCGAACCGCGACACACCATCCGCAGCACGGGACCGGACCAAGGAAGGGGCCCAAACCGTCGCATCGCGACGCCTCGGAGCCAGCGTCCGCCACGCAGACCATGCCTTCCCCGCCAGCAGCGCGCCGGTAAACCGACGCGCTGCTGGCACACCGCTTGCATCGTGTCTGGCGACCGTCATGGCGCGCCTTTCCCGATGAGCGATTCGATCAGTTCCATCCTGTCGCAGATCCGCAGTTACCAGACCCAGGTGGGCCAGTCCTCGCCCGGGCGGGCCACCGGCGTGGAAGGCGCCAATGCCTTGCAGGGCCTGGTCGGCAGCCAGGGCGCCGGCGCCGTACAGGGCGCGAGTTTCAGCGAGACCCTGCGCGGTGCGTTGGCCGGGGTCAACGAGACCCAGCAGAAATCCGGGGCGCTCGCCAAGGCCTTTGAAATGGGTGACCCCAGTGCCGACCTGGCCAAGGTGATGGTCGCCTCGCAGCAGTCCCAGATCGCCTTCCGCGCCACGGTGGAAGTCCGCAACCGACTCGTCCAGGCCTACCAGGACGTGATGAACATGCCGCTGTAAGGACAAGGGATGGCACTCGCACTCACCAAGGACAACCTCAACCAGGGCGCCGAGAAAGCCGGTGCCTGGTTCGATCGCCTGCAGAGTCTGCAGATCACCCGGCGCCTGGGGCTGATGGTGATGATCAGCGTCGCCGTCGCGGCGGGGCTGGTGGTGTTCTTCTGGTCGCAAAAACCCGGCTATACCGCGCTGTACACCGGCCTGGACGAGAAGGCCACCGCGCAAGCGGCGGACCTGCTGCGCACGGCCAACATCCCGTTCAAGCTGGATCCGGCCACCGGCGGCATCACCGTGCCCGAAGCCAATCTGCACGATGCGCGCCTCAAATTGGCCGGCTCGGGCCTGACCGACAGCGGTCGCCTGGGCTTTGAACTGATGGAGCGCGATCCGGGCTTTGGCGTGAGCCAGTTCGTGGAGAATGCGCGCTACCAGCACGCGCTGGAAACCGAACTGGTGCGCACCATCGCCACCTTGCGCCCGGTGCGCGATGCACGCGTGCACCTGGCCATCCCCAAGCCAAGTGCCTTTACCCGTCAACGCGAAGCGGCCAGCGCTTCGGTCGTGCTGGAGTTGCGCGGCGGCCAATCGCTGGAGCGCAACCAGGTCGATGCCATCGTGCACCTGGTGTCCTCTTCAATCCCGGATCTGACGCCCGAACGCGTGACCGTGGTCGACCAGAGCGGCCGCATGCTGACCATCGCCGACCCGGACAGCGATGCGGCCGCCAACGCCGCGCAGTTCGACCAGGTGCGTCGCCAGGAGACCGCCTACAACCAGCGCATCCGCGAATTGCTGGAGCCGCTGACCGGTGCAGGCCGCGTCAATCCGGAAACCAGCGTGGACATGGACTTCTCGGTGATCGAGGAGGCGCGCGAGCTTTACAACGGCGAGCCGCAAAAGCTGCGCAGCGAACAGGTCAGCGAAAACAGCAGCAGCACCGCCGGCCCGCAGGGCGTGCCCGGTGCCACCAGCAACACGCCGCCTGGTCCGGCCGTCCCCGGTGCACCGGCACCGGCCGCCAATGGCACGGCCCCGAATGCGCCCAACGCCCAGGCTGCCGCGCCGGCGTCGCCGACCGAGTCGGCCAAGAGCGCGACCCGCAATTACGAACTCGACCGCACCCTGCAACACACCCGCCAGCCGGCCGGCCGCATCAAGCGCGTCAGCGTGGCGGTGCTGGTCGACCACGTGCCGCGGCCCGACGCCAAGGGCAAGGTCACCGAGCAGGCGTTGAGCGCGGCGGAGTTGACCAAGGTCGAGGCATTGGTGAAGCAGGCCGTCGGTTTCGACGCGGCGCGCGGCGACACGGTGTCGGTGATGAACGCCCCATTCGTGCACGAAAAGCTCGATGCCAACGATGCCCCCAAGTGGTGGGAGGACCCGCGCGTGCGCGATGCCGGTCGTCTGCTGCTCGGCGCGATCGTGGTGCTGGCGCTGGTGTTTGGCGTACTGCGCCCGGCATTGCGCTCGATTACCGGACCGGCGCCGTCGCGCAAGGCGGCCCGCGCCGATCGCGAGGATCCACGCAGCGCCGAAGTGCGCCTGGTCGAAGACGATCCGGACCTGTTGCCGGGACTGGCCGAGGACACCGCGCAACTGGGCCAGGAGCGCAAGCACGCCATCGCCCTGCCCTCCGATGCCTATGAAGATCGCCTGCGCCAAGCGCGCGAGGCAGTCAAGGCCGATTCCAAACGCGTGGCACAAGTCGTAAAGGGATGGGTCTCCAGTGAAGCCTGACAATCAACCGCTCAACGGCGTGCAACGCGCGGCCGTCCTGCTGCTTTCGCTGGGCGAGACCGACGCGGCCGACGTGCTCAAGCACATGGATCCCAAGGAGGTGCAGAAGATCGGCATCGCCATGGCGACCATGAGCGGGATCACCCGCGAGCAGGTCGAAAAGGTGATGGACGAGTTCAACGGCGAACTGGCCGGCAAGACGTCGCTGGGCGTGGGCGCCGACGACTACATCCGCAACGTGCTGATTCAGGCGCTGGGGGCCGAAAAGGCATCCGGCCTGATCGACCGCATCCTGCTGGGCCGCAACACGACCGGCCTGGACACCCTCAAGTGGATGGACCCGCGCGCGGTGGCCGACCTGGTGCGCAACGAGCACCCGCAGATCATCGCGATCGTGATGGCCCACCTGGACAGCGACCAGGCCGCCGATGCGCTAAAGAACCTGCCCGAGCGCACCCGCGCCGACGTGTTGCTGCGCATCGCCACCTTGGACGGCATCCCGCCCAATGCGTTGAGCGAGCTCAATGAAATCATGGAGCGCCAGTTCGCCGGCAACCAGAACCTCAAGTCTTCCAGTCTGGGTGGGGTGAAGTGCGCAGCCAACATCCTCAACTTCCTCGATACCAGCGTGGACCAAGGCGTGCTGCAGGCCATCGGCAAGGTCGATGCGGACCTGGCCAGCAAGATCCAGGACCAGATGTTCGTGTTCGACAACCTGATGGAACTGGACGATCGCGAGATCCAGATCCTGCTGCGCGAGGTGTCCGGCGAAAAGCTGGGCCTGGCATTGCGCGGCGCCGACGTGCGCGTGCGCGAGAAAATCACCCGCAACATGTCGCAACGCGCTTCGGAAATCCTGCTCGAAGACATGGAAGCCCGCGGCCCGGTGCGCCTGTCGGATGTGGAAGTGGCACAGAAGGAAATCCTCACCATCGTGCGTCGACTGGCTGACGAGGGCGTCATCGCACTCGGCGGCGGCGGTGCGGAGGCGATGGTATGACGACCGCATTCGGCGCCAACGCGGTGCGCTGGCTGGCCCCGGCGCTGGACTTGCCGCCGGTGGAGGCGTTCGAGGAGGTCGAGGCAGAAGCGCCGGCCCCGCCGGTTCCGCGTCCGCCCACGCTGCAGGAAATCCAGGCCATCCAGGACGCGGCGCGCGAAGAAGGATTCGAGCGCGGCCATGCCGAAGGATTTACCCAAGGCCAGGCCGAGCTGCGCCGCCTCACCGCGCAGATCGAAGGCATCCTGGACAACTTCAGCCGCCCGCTTGCCCGCCTGGAGACCGAAGTGGTCGGCGCGCTGGGCGAGTTGGCCGTGCGCATCGCCGGCTCCCTGGTCGGTCGCGCCTATGAGGCCGATCCTGTGTTGTTGTCGGACCTGATCAGCGAAGCGGTCGATGCGGTGGGCAGCAGCAACCGCGAGGTTGAAGTTCGCCTGCATCCCGACGACATCGCCGCCCTCACCCCGCTGCTGTCGCTGCTGTCCGGCACGCGGCTCACCCCCGACCCCAGCCTGAGCCGCGGCGACCTGCGCGTGCATGCTGAAAGCGTGCGCATCGACGGCACGCTGGAGGCCCGTCTGCGCCACGCACTGGAAACAGTCATGCGCAAAGCCGGGGCTGGCCTGTGAGCGCGCAACTGCTGCCCTCCACCCTGCCGGCCGAATGGGCCGCCGCGCGCGACCTGCGCCTGGCTACTCGCCTGGGCGCATTGGGACTGGACAGCGCCAACGGCCGCTGCCTGATCCGCGAAGGCATCCTGCGCCGCGCCGTCGGCCTGACCCTGGAAGCGGTGGGCTGCGAGGCCCCGATGGGCGCGACCTGCAAGGTCGAGGTGGTCGATGGCGGTTGGGTCGACGCCGAAGTCGTCGGCTTTTCCGGCGAGCGCACGTACCTGATGCCCAGCGCCGAGCTGCATGGCCTGCTGCCCAACGCGCGCGTAGTGCCCTCGCGGCGGCGCGGCGGCGTGGAAGTAGGCGAAGGCCTGCTAGGCCGCGTGATCGACAGCGATGGCGTGCCGCTGGACGGCAAGGGCCCGATCCGTGGCGAAGGCCACGCCTCGATGGCCGGTGTGTCGATGAATCCGCTGGCGCGCGAACCCATCATCCAGCCACTGGACGTGGGCGTGCGCGCCATCAATGCGCTGCTGCCGATCGGCCGCGGCCAACGCGTGGGTTTGTTCGCCGGCTCGGGCGTGGGCAAATCCACGCTGCTGGGCATGATGACCCGCTACACCGCCGCCGATGTGATCGTGGTGGGCCTGATCGGCGAACGTGGTCGCGAAGTGCGTGACTTCGTCGAGACCACCCTGGGCGAAGAAGGCCTGCGCCGCGCCGTGGTCGTGGCCGCGCCCGCCGACCGGCCGCCGCTGGCCCGCCTGCACGGCGCCTATCGCGCCACCGCCATTGCCGAATGGTTCCGCGACCAGGGCTTGAATGTGCTGTTGCTGATGGATTCGCTCACCCGCTTCGCGCAGGCCCAGCGCGAGATCGGCCTGTCGGTCGGCGAGCCGCCGACCACGCGTGGCTACCCGCCCAGCGTGTTTGCCAAGCTGCCCGCGCTGGTCGAGCGCGCCGGCAATGGGGCGGCCGGCCGCGGCTCGATCACGGCCTTCTACACCGTGCTCACCGAGGGCGACGATCCGCAGGATCCGATCGCCGACGCCGCGCGCGCCATCCTGGACGGCCATATCCTGCTCTCGCGCCGCGTGGCCGACAGTGGCCTGTATCCGGCCATTGATGTGGAATCTTCGGTCAGCCGCGTGGTGCAGGACATCGCCGACGACACGTGGCGCGGGCGTATCCGCAAGCTCAAGCGGCTGGTGTCGGCGTATTCCACCAATCGCGACCTCATCGCCATCGGCGCCTACCAGCGCGGCAACGACCCGGCCACCGACGAGGCGCTGGAGCGCTGGCCGGAGATCCTGGAGTTCCTTGGCCAGGACGTGGCCCACGCCGCAGACCTTCCGCACAGCCAGGACGCCCTCAGGCGCCTGGTCGACACCGACCGGAGCGCGGCATGAGCATCTCGCCTCGACGCCGTTTGCTTGACTGCTTTTCCTGGATGACCGCCGCCGCGGTCCGTGCCGTCGTCCGCAATCACAGGCCCTGACCCATGATGCAATCCCGCCGCATCGACCCGTTGCTGCGCCGCGCCCAAGAGCACGAGGACGAGGTCGCACGCGACTTGGCCGACCGCCAGCGCACGCTGGACACCCATGTCTGTCGCCTGGAAGAACTGCGCCGCTACGCCGAGGAATACGCCAGCAGCCAGATGGCCGCGACCAGCCCGGCGCAGCTCAACAATCGCCGCGCCTTCCTCGATCGCCTGGACAGTGCCGTGGAACAACAGGTACGTACCGTCGACCAGAACCGCGTGCGCGTCGAAGCCGAGCGCGCCCGCCTGTTGCTGGCCAGCCGCGAGAAGCAGGTCCTGGAACAACTGGCGGCCAGCTATCGCACGCAGGAGCGCCAGGTGGTCGAACGTCGCGACCAACGCGAAATGGACGACCTGGGCGCCCGCCGCATGCGCGCGGCCCAGTCCGCCGAGCCCGGAGACGCCGCTTGAATCCGTTGTCGATCTTCACTGCCGCCTCGCGCAGCAGCGGCCTCAAGGACCAGGACAGCTACAGCGCGCGCGACACCGGCGCGCCGCCCGAAGACCCGGCGCAGGCCTCGTTCGCCCGCATGCTGGATCCGTCGGCGCGCACCGAGGCCGCCACGCCGCCGCGCACCGACGCACCGCGACGCGACCCCGTGCGTGACCGCGGCAACCGCCAGGAACGCGACGAACAAGACGCCCCGCAAGACGACAGCGCCACCCGCCGCGCCGACGCCAAGCGCGAAACCGCCCGCAAGGATTCGACCAGCGACGAAGCCCGCGGCACCGCCGCCACCGACGAGAGCCAGCCGTCCGGCACCGATCGCGAAGACGCCGCCACCGAAGACACCGATGCCGGCTGGCCGCCACCGGGTCTGGGCGGCTTCGGCATGATGCTGCTGGCCCAGCCTGAGACCCCTGCGCCCACCGCCGCCTTGCCCGCGGCCGCCACGGGTGCCCTGGCCCTGTTGCAGGGCGATGCGGCCGCAGGCGCTGCACCGACTGCCGCGCCGACCGCCACCCCGCCGTCTGCCGGCGCCATCGCCCTGCCCGGCCTGGCACCCACCACGGCCACGGCCGCCGACGGCGCCGCGGGCCTGGCCGCGCTTGCCGCCCAGGCACTGGCCGCGCAGGCGCAAGGCACGGATGCCGCCGACAGCGGTGATGCCCCTCCGGCAGACGGCATCGACGGGCCCGGCTTCATGCTGCCCACTCTGCCGCAAGCGCCCACGCGCCTGCACGAGAGCAGCGCGATCTTCAGCGCCAGCCCGACCCCCACGCCCGACCTGCAGGGCGAGGGATTCGACGACGCGGTCTCCACCCGCCTGGCCTGGCTGGCCGACCAGAAGATCGGCCATGCCCACATCAAGATCAGCCCCGACGACATGGGGCCGATCGAAGTACAACTGAAACTGGATGGCGACAAAGTCCAGGCCAACTTCACCAGCGCCCACGCCGATGTACGCCAAGCCCTGGAACAAAGCATCCCTCGCCTGCGCGAAATGCTGGGCCAGCACGGCTTCCAGCTCTCCCATGCCGACGTCGGCGCGCAGCAGCAGAACACCCGTGGCGACGGCAGCGGCGCCTCGACCCGTGCGAACGCAGGCACCGATCTGCTGGCAAGCGAAGACACCGCCGTGATCGTGCCCGCCAGCGTATTGCGGGCCCGGGGTCTCCTCGACGCGTACGCGTGACGTAGTCGCTGTGTGACTGCGTTCCCAAAGTTGCGCTGCGCGAAACTTTGGGCCCCGATTTCTGCGTTGCCCCCGCGACTGTCGCCGCGCCCCCCTTAACCGAAGGGGGCTCGGCTCCAGATAAATATTCGACGGCGGCTTTGATTCAGTCGGCGACGGGACCTGCCCGCTGGCGCCCTTGGCCACACCCCGCCAGAAAACCGCCGCCCCGCCATTGGCACACCCATTGCATCACGACGGCAGACCGTTGCATTGGAGCGCCCCATGGCCGTAGCCGCCGACAAAAACAAGAAAGCCGACGCCAAGGACAAAAAGTCCGGCAAGCCCGTCGTGATGATCGCCGCCATCGCCGTGGCGGCTGCCGCGGCCGCTGGCGGCGGCGCCTGGTTCTTCGCCAACAAAGACAAGAGCGAAGACCACGCCGCCAAAAACACCCCCAGGACCAGCGCCGTGCCGGCCCAGGCCTTGTACTTCGCGATGGAACCCCCGTTCGTGGTCAACCTGAGCGGATCCATCGACGGCCCCCGCTACCTGCAGGTCGAAGTCCAACTGATGACCCGCGACCCGGTCGCCCTCAAGAACATCGAATCCAACGCCCCCGCCATCCGCGCCCGCCTGCTCATGCTCTTCTCGCAAGTGCAGCCGACCGAGATCGCCGATCGCGCCGGCAAGGAAAAACTGCAGGCCACCTCGCTGGCCGAAGTGCAAAAACTGCTCACCGCCGAGACCGGCATCAAGTGCGCCGAAGACCTGCTGTTCACCAGTTTCGTGACCCAGTAAGGCCGCCCGATGAGCGTCAATGACCTGCTTTCCCAGGACGAGATCGATGCCCTCCTGCACGGCGTCGACTCCGGTGCGGTCAACACCGCGCCCGACGTACCGGCGCCGGGTGAAGCACGCAACTACGACCTGGCCAGCCAGGACCGCATCATCCGCGGCCGCATGCCTACGCTGGAAATGGTCAACGAACGCTTCGCCCGGCTGTGGCGCATCGGCTTGTTCAACCTGATCCGCCGCTCGGCCGACCTGTCGGTACGCGGCATCGACCTGGTCAAGTTCAACGAATACATGCACTCGTTGTACGTGCCGACCAACCTCAACCTGATCCGCTTCAAGCCGCTGCGCGGCACCGGGCTGATCGTGTTCGAACCGACCCTCGTTTTCACCGTGGTCGACAACTTCTTTGGCGGCGACGGACGCTACCCCACCCGCATCGAAGGCCGCGAATTCACCGCCACTGAAATGCGCGTGATCCAACTGTTGCTCAAGCAGACCTTCGCCGACCTCAAGGAAGCCTGGGCCCCGGTGATGGACGTGGATTTCGAGTACATCAACTCTGAAATCAACCCGCACTTCGCCAACATCGTGACCCCGCGCGAATACGTGGTGGTGTGCCGCTTCCACGTCGAGCTGGAAGGTGGTGGCGGCGAGATCCACATCACCCTGCCGTACTCCATGCTCGAACCGATCCGCGAACTGCTCGATGCCGGCATCCAGAGCGATCGCAACGATCGCGATGAGAGCTGGAACGTGATGCTGCGCGAGCAGCTCAACACCGCCGAGGTCACGCTTTCCAGCGTGCTGGCCTCCAAGCGCGTGAGCCTGCGGCAGCTGACCAATCTGAAGATCGGCGACGTATTGCCGATCGACATGCCCGCGCAGGTGCCGCTGTGCGTGGAAAACATCCCGCTGTTCACCGGCGAATTCGGCATCGCCAACGGCAAGAACGCCGTCAAGATCACCGCCGTGCAGCCACCCGGCAGCCCAGGCCCGCGCAGCGCGCCTCCCCAGGAATCCCAGTCATGAACCAGATCGACGCCCTCGAAGCCGCCCAGGCCGCCCAGTTCGAACAACTGATGGCCGAAGAACAACACTCCGCCGTCGACCTTAACCTGGACATGATCCTGGACGTGCCGGTGACGTTGTCGCTGGAAGTGGGTCGTGCCCGCCTGCCCATCCGCAACCTGCTGCAGCTCAACCAGGGCTCGGTGGTGGAACTGGAGCGCGGCGCCGGCGAACCGCTGGACGTCTACGTCAACGGCACCTTGATTGCGCATGGCGAAGTGGTGGTCATCAACGATCGCTTCGGCATCCGTCTCACCGATGTGGTGAGTCCGAGCGAGCGCATCCGGAGATTGCGTTGAGCCTGATCGGCGCCCTGTTCGCGGTCACCGCGCATGCCGCGCCGGTCGCCCACCAGGCACAACGCGTCGGCAGCCAGGCACCTGCTTCACCGGGCTTGTTCGGCGCGGTGTTCGCCTTGCTGCTGGTGCTTGGCCTGATCGTTGGCCTGGGCTGGTTGCTCAAGCGCATGCCGGGCAGCAGCTTCCGCCCGGCCGCCGGCCTGAAGGTCGCCGCCAGCCTGCCGTTGGGCGCCAAGGAGCGCGTGGTAGTGGTGGAGGTGAACGGCCAGCAGTTGCTGCTGGGCGTGACGGCCGGCGGCATTTCCGTGCTGCACGCCCTGCCAGAGCCGTTGCCCGTTGCGCCGCCGGCCGCCTTGCCGGATTTCAAGAAATTGCCCGATTTCGCCCAGCTGCTTGCCCAAAAGCTGCGCAAGGACCGTTGACCATGTTCCCGTTTCGCACCGCGCGCGCACTGCGCCTGATCCTGATCCTGCTGCTGGCGATCTGCCCCGTGTTGGCGGCAGCCGCGCCCGGCGCCTTGCCGGCGATGACCCAATCGGCGGCAGCGCAATCCACCGGCGCGCCCGCGCCTGCCACCGGCAATCAGCTGCCCTCGTTGCCCAACGTCAACGTCGCTCGCATTGGCGACCAGCCGGTCAGCCTGCCGCTGCAGACGTTGATGTTGATGACGGCAATCACATTGCTGCCCTCGATGCTGCTGGTACTGACTGCCTTCACCCGCATCACCATCGTGCTGGGGCTGCTGCGCCAGGCGCTGGGCACCGGCCAGACCCCCTCCAACCAGGTATTGCTGGGCCTGGCGGTGTTCCTCACCGCGTTGGTGATGATGCCGGTGTGGCAGAAGATGTGGGGCGCCGGCCTGCAGCCCTACCTCAACAACCAGATCGATTTCCAGACCGCCTGGACGCTGACGACCCAGCCACTGCGCGCCTTCATGCTGGCGCAGGTGCGAGAGACCGATCTGATGACCTTTGCCGGCATGGCCGGCGACGGCAAGTACGCCGGTCCGGACGCGGTGCCGTTCCCGGTGCTGGTCGCCTCGTTCGTCACCAGCGAACTGAAGACCGCCTTCGAGATCGGCTTCCTGATCTTCATCCCGTTCGTGATCATCGACCTGGTCGTGGCCAGCGTGCTGATGTCGATGGGCATGATGATGCTTTCGCCGATGCTGATCTCGGCCCCGTTCAAGATCCTGCTGTTCGTGCTGGTCGACGGCTGGGTATTGGTGGTCGGTACGCTGGCGGCAAGCTTCAACGCGGTGTGAC
Organism: Stenotrophomonas sp.; assembly: GCA_036403795.1. Classification (GTDB taxonomy): domain Bacteria; phylum Pseudomonadota; class Gammaproteobacteria; order Xanthomonadales; family Xanthomonadaceae; genus Stenotrophomonas_A. Next base: position 5,331 of record DASWQJ010000102.1, on the reverse strand, counting down.
GCAGGTATCGGCGCGCTGAGCGCTTGGAGTGAAGAAAGGGGTTGGCCCGCGCCGACGATCCCTACTTGCCCTGTCGTGCATCACCCATTCGATCACCGAGTTCGTGCTCTGCGGCAAGAACTCCTCGCTCGCAGCTGCTCGCAGTACAGCCGCTCGCTGCAGAGCGCCCCGTTGCCACGCCCCCGCAGCGCCGGTTTTCCAACGGCACGGAGTGGCACCGGCCTTGCATGAGTCGTCCCATGAGTCCCGAAATTGCACTGACCGAATTGCGTGGCGGCCTGGTCACCGTCTTGTGGCTGGCCGGCCCCATCCTGCTGGCCGTGCTGGTGGTGGGCGTGGTGATTGGCGTGGTGCAAGCCGCTACCCAGATCAACGAACCCACCATCGCCTTCATCGCCAAAGCCATCGCCCTGACCGCCGTGCTGTTCGCCACCGGCAGCATGCTGCTGGCGCACCTGGTCGAATACACCATCATGCTGTTCCAACGCATCCCACACCTGATCGGCTAGCGGCAAGAGAACGCCGAGATGGATGCCGCCACCCAGATGGTCATCGATGGCCAACGCGCCTTCGCCATGGTGGGCGCGGTGTTGTGGACGATGCTGCGCATCGGCGCGACCCTGACCGCGATGCCCCTCATCGGCACCAAGGCCGTACCCGCACGCGTGCGCGTACTGCTGGCCGCGGTGTTGGCCCTGGCCCTGGCGCCGATCCTGCCCCCGGTGCCCGCCTGGAACGGCTTCGATGCCAGCGTGGTGCTCGCCGTCGCCCGCGAGTTGGCGGTCGGCCTGGCCATCGGCTTCCTGCTGCGACTGATCTTCGAAGCCGGCGCCCTGGCCGGCGAACTGGTCTCACAAGGCACCGGCCTGTCGTTCGCCCAGATGTCCGATCCCCTGCGCGGGGTGACCAGCGGCGTGGTCTCGCAATGGTTCTACCTCGGCTTCGGCCTTCTGTTTTTCACCGCGAACGGGCACCTGGCGCTGATCCAACTGTTGGTCGACAGCTACCACGCCCTACCCGTCGGCACCGCCCTGCCCGACCCCCAGGCCTTCGCTGAAGTCGCCCCCACGTTCTTCCTGCAGATGCTGCGCGGCGGCCTCACCCTGGCCCTGCCCCTGATCGTAGCCATGCTCGCGGTCAACCTCGCCTTCGGCGCACTGGCCAAAGCCGCCCCCGCGCTCAACCCCATCCAACTCGGCCTACCCGTCTCGGTACTGCTGGGCCTATTCCTGCTCGCCACCCTGGCCGGCGAAATGGGCCCTCCCGTCCAACGCATGTTCGACGCAACCTTCGATGCCGCACGCGCCTTGACGAGCTAGCGGGGACCACCGCACGCGCGACACATCCCGCTTTCCGCGCTGCATTCCCTCCCAGAAAAAAACCCTCCCCAGCAGCTCCGCAAGCTGCCGCGTGATTCACACACATCGACGAGCACCTGCGTCGCCTAACCGAGCCTCGATCGATACCCCATCAATACCCCTCCTTACTCCAATCGATTCCCCAATCGATTCCCCAATCGACCATCCACCCGCCAGTCCGATCGCCCCCAGATCAAGGCTCCTGCCGCTCCCGATCGGTTCGCCAGAGATCTCTGGGCATTGGGGGGTGGGCGGTACCGATAGCGGGACCGTTGCGCGCCATGGATGGCGCGCCGAGCCTCCAGGGATGGATTCACGGCGTGTCCCGCTATCGGTACCGCCCGCCCCCCAATGCGCCTCGCAAGCCCACCGCCTCCGCCCTTGGCCCTGGCCTTCGCCTTGGCTCTTTAGGCTTCTAGGCTTCAAAAAAAAACCACCCCCTACAGAAACCCAACACCCCGCCGATATCGAAGGCGGACGAATCCTGGGGACGGATCCCGCCAGGCCATTAGGGGGGCCTTACCAAAAGTGGCCGCATTCGCGCCAGACCACGCACACCACGCACCGGCCAACCGGTGGCCCCGCCTTGCGTGCACCTGCCTGCTAGCACTGCTCACCCTCATCGCCACCCCCCTGCTCGCCCAGAACTACAGCTTCCGCAACTACGCCCAAGCCGAAGGCCTCCAAGGCCTCTCCATCAGCACCCTCTACGAAGACCGCCACGGCGTAGTCTGGGTCGGCACCGAACTGGGTCTGCACCGCTACGAACGCGAACGCTTCCAGTTTGTCGGCAGCGACATCGGCATCGACAGCATCTACATCCGCGCCATCACCGAAGACCGCGCCGGCCACCTCTGGGTCGGCACCTCCAACGGCCTGTACGTGCGCGACGGCGAACGCTTCACCGCCGTCCACTGGAAAGGCCAACCGATCCAACTCGACAACGGCAACACCCTGGCCCCCTTCGGCCTGGGCGTTGCCGCCGTGGCCCACCAGACCCTGCTCCAGATCACCCCCACCTCCCTGGGCAGCTGGGCAGCCACCCCCGTGGCGCTGAAGAGCGAAGACGGCCCCCCGCCGCCGATCGGCGAAGCCCTGCTGGCCGATGGTCCCCGGTTGTGGGCCGCCTGCGGCATCGAGCTGTGCCACATCGACACCGACGCACGCCTGACCCGCTACGGGCGCGAACACGGCCTGCCCGCCGAGCGCTGGCAAGCCATCCTGCGCGACAGCAGCGGCACCTTGTGGCTGCGGGGTGGCGAACACGTACTGTCGATGGCCGTCGACGCCGACCGCTTCATCGACCGCCCGCCGCCGGCCGGCGGCAGTTTCAGCATGTTGTCCGGCACCACCAACCTGGCCGAAGACCGGCGCGGCCGCATTCTCACCCGCTCCGACAGCGGCCTGGTGCGTTGGGAAGGCGACCACTGGCGCCTGTTTGGCCGCAGCCAAGGGGTCGACATCACCCCGCTGGTCGGGCCGGTGATCGTCCAGCGCGACGGACGCCTGTGGATCGGCACCCGAGGACTCGGCATCCAGCGTTGGCTCGCCTATGACGGCATCGAACATTGGGAAGAACCCCAAGGCCTGGCGACCGCACCCACCTGGTCGATCCTGCGCAGTCCGCAAGGCCAACTGCTGGTGGGCAGCGACGCCGGCAGCAACGTGCTGGACCCGCGCGACGGCCGCATGCGGCCCTGGACCCTCGCCGATGGCAGCCCGTTGCGCCAAAGCGTCAGCATGACCGTCGCCCCCGACGGCGCCGTCTGGGTGGGACGCTCCTCCGGCCAGATCGCCCGCCGCGACCCGCACAACGGCCTCACCCGCGACGTCAGCCGGGTACCGGCCGGCGTGCGCGTGTTGCTGTTCGACCCCGCCGGCGTGCTGTGGGTGGCCACCGGCCGCGGGGTGTTTCGCCTGGCCCCCGGCCAGCAGCGTCCCGACCGCGACGCCGGCCTGCCGATCGCCTCCTACGACGATGCGGTGGTGGATCGCTTCGGGCGGTTCTGGATGGTCGGCAGCGCTGGATTGTTTCGTCGCGACGGCGATCGCTGGCAACGCATCAAGGTGACCGGCACGCTGCCCAGCCAGGATTTCTCGCGACTGTCGGTCGCCCCGGACGGCAGCCTGTGGATCTCGCTCAGCGACGCCGGCCTATGGCATGGGCGCCTGGATGCCACTGGCCGCCAGCTGGCTCTGCAGGCCGTCGACGATCCGCTGGTCGCCAAGGTCATGCCCTACATCCTTCGCCATGACAGCCGCGGCTGGCTGTGGCTGGGCAGCAGCCAAGGCATCGACCTGCTGCGCGACGGCCAATGGACCCGCGTCACCCAGGCCGAGGGCCTGCTGTGGGATGACACCTCGGCCAACGCCTTCTTCGAAGATCCCGATGGCGCGGTGTGGATCGGATCCAGTCGGGGCGTGAGCCGCATCAGCGATCCGTCGCGCCTGTTCGCCAGCCGCCCCCTGCGCCTGCAGATCGCGCGCATGCAGCGCGGCGGCGAAGACGTGCAGCCCGGCGACGCGTTGCCCTGGTCCGAACAGCCGCTCTACATCGATCTGTCCACGCCCGGCGCCAGCGGCGGACCGGACCGCATCACTTTCCGCTATCGCCTCAACGGCTACCAGTCACAGTGGATCACCGCCCCGCAGGATCATCTGGTCTATCCCGCACTGGCCCCGGGCCACTACCAACTGCAGGTGCAGGCACAAGACCTGCGCCAGCGCCGGCTCAGCGACGTGACTTACGTTTCGCTGGACATCATTCCGCCCTGGTGGCGCAGCAATGCCGCGCTGGCGCTTTACATCCTGGCCGGCGCCGGCGTGTTCTACCTGTGCGCACGCTGGCGCCTGCACCGGCTGCGCGCCCGCGAGCGCGAACTCGAACGATTGGTGGCCGAACGCACCTGCGAGCTGGAACGCGAGAAACAGGAACTGGAAGTCGCCCGCGCGGCGTTGGCGGTGAAAGCCACACGCGACGATCTCACCGGCTTGCTCAACCGCACGGGCATTCTTGAATCGATGGGCGCGCAGATCGAACTGGCGCGCCTGGAGAACAAGTCACTGGCCGTCGTGCTGATCGACCTGGACCACTTCAAGCAGATCAACGACATCCACGGCCACCTCGCCGGCGACGCCGTGCTGGCACGCGTAGGTCGACGGCTGAATGCCTGCCTGCGCGATCTGGACTACGTGGGTCGCTACGGCGGCGAGGAACTGCTGGCGATCATGCCCGGCCTCACGCCGGACGCGGGCAACCGCGTGCAAGCGATCCACGACGCGATTTGCAGCACGCCTTACGCACTGGACGAGCTGGTGCTCGAGGTCACCTGTTCGATCGGCGTGGCCTGGTATCGCGAAGGCGAAACCCACGCGCAATTGCTGGCCCGCGCCGACGCGGCGCTGTATCGCGCCAAGCACCGGGGTCGCAACCGGATCGAGCTGGCATCACCGGGCCAGGGCGAGGATCTTGCGTCGCCGCTCACTGCAGTTCCAGAACTGCATAGCCGCCGGTGAGGCAGCCCAGCGCGGCCTCAGCAGAGCAGATGTATTAGCCCGCCGCGTGCTCGCGACCAAGCGCAAGCTGCCCCTGGCGCCGTCATCGCCCAGCCCTGCCCGCCGAGCGGCGAATTTGGCGCAAGAGATAAATCAGACCGAACGGCACGGAAAATAGCAGCGCAGCAAACAGCACCCCTCGCAGCCCCATAGGTTGTGGGGAAAACAATTGATAAACACTCATAACGAGCGCGTACAACGCGCAAATAGTGATGTATTTAACGAATGCTTTCACTGCTGGTTTCATCGCGTTATCCCTAGCGAGGAATTGGCGGGCTAACCCGCTGAATTCCGCCTGCTTGGCATAGAGGGCCCGTTTGAAAAACGCACCACCACAAGCTTCCCCGCACCGCTAATAGAAAGCCAACGTGCCGGCGGCTTCCAGGCGCAGGGAGATCGAGCGGATCAGATCCGTATG
>DASWQJ010000101.1:0-9110 GCA_036403795.1 Stenotrophomonas sp. | reverse complement strand
GTGACCTCGCCACAGGCTTTGGCCATCGTGCGGCGGGTGTTCCAGCAATCCAACCTGAAGCTGGTCGAGGCGCTGCAGCAGAATGGCGCGCGCGCCACCTCGATCACGGGCGGGGTTTTTGAAGCCGAGTACCTGGATCGGGACACTTTCGGCCTGGTCGGTGAAGTCCAACGTGTCAACCTGGCTCCGATCGAGGCCAGCCTGCAGGCCGGTTCGATCCCGGTCATCACCAGCCTGGGCGAGACACCGAGCGGGCAGATCCTCAATATCAACGCCGATTTCGCCGCCAACGAACTGGTGCGCGAGCTGCAGCCGTACAAGATCATTTTCCTTACCGGCACCGGTGGTCTGTTGGATGCCGATGGCAAGGTGATCGATTCGATCAACCTGTCCACCGAGTACGAGCACCTGATCGAGCAGCCGTGGATCCACGGCGGCATGAAGGTCAAGATCGAGCAGATCAAGGACCTGCTCGACAAACTGCCGCTGGAGTCGTCGGTTTCGATCACCCGACCTGCCGACCTGGCCAAGGAGCTGTTCACCCACAAGGGCTCCGGCACGTTGGTGCGGCGCGGCGAGCGTGTACTGCGCGCCACCTCGTGGGCCGAGTTGGACCTTGGGCGCCTGAAGTCGCTGATCGAGTCCAGTTTCGGCCGCACGCTGGTGTCGGACTATTTCGACAAGACCACGTTGTTGCGGGCCTACGTGAGTGAAAACTATCGCGCCGCGGTGATCCTCACCGACGAAGCCGATGGCGTGTACCTGGACAAGTTCGCCGTGCTCGACGATGCGCAAGGCGAGGGCCTGGGGCGTGCCGTGTGGAATGTGATGCGCGAAGAAACGCCGCAGCTGTTCTGGCGTTCGCGCCACAACAACCAGGTCAACATCTTTTATTACGCCGAGTCCGATGGCTGCATCAAGCAGGAGAAATGGAAAGTGTTCTGGTACGGACTGGCAGGCTTCGAGCAGATCCAGCGGTGCGTGGCCCACTGCGCCACCCGTACGCCGACGCTGCAGGACTGATGACCGTGCCATCGACATCGCCGTCACCGGCGCCGGCGTGGTCCCAGGCGCCCTTGCTGCAGGGGCGCCACGTCACGCTCGAACCGATGAACCTGGACCATGCCGAAGGGCTGCGCCAGGCACTGGGTGATGGCGAGTTGTCCAAGCTCTGGTACACCAATGTGCCGGTGCCCACCCAGGCGCGGGCTTACATCGAAGCGGCGTTGCGCATGCAGCAGGAGGGGACGGCGCTGCCGTTCGTGGTGCGTGATGCCGGCGGCGCGATTGTCGGCAGCACCCGTTACTACGACCTGGCCGCCGATGTGCCGCGGCTGGCGATCGGCTACACCTGGTACGCGCCGTCGGTGCAACGCACCGGCCTCAATACCGAAGCCAAGCTACTGCTGCTGGCCCATGCCTTCGACCGGCTGGGTTGCGTCAGCGTGATGTTGGAGACCAGCTGGTTCAATCAAGCCTCGCGCGCGGCCATCGCGCGCCTGGGCGCCAAACAGGACGGGGTGCTGCGCGGCCATCGTCGACACGCCGACGGCAGCGTTCGCGATACCGTCGTTTTCTCCATCATTGAATCGGAATGGCCGGCGGTGCGCCGCCACCTGCAGGCCCGACTGGAAGCACACGCATGAGCCAAAAAACCTTCACCCTGGGTATCGTCGGGGCGCGTGGCCACACGGGTACCGAGCTGATTCGCCTGATCTGCGGCCATCCGGATATCGAACTGGCGTTCGTGTCGTCCCGCGAGCTCGACGGCCAGCTTGTCAGCGATCACAACGATGCCTACGCGGGGCCGTTGCGCTTTGAAAATCTCGATGCTGCGGCGGTCGCCGCTAAGGGAGCGGACGCGATCATCCTGGCCCTGCCGAACGGCAAGGCCACCCCCTACGTTGAAGCCATCGATGCCGCTGCGCCGCAGACCGTGATCGTGGACCTGTCGGCCGACTATCGTTTCGATACCGGTTGGTACTACGGCTTGCCCGAGCTGACCCGCGAGCGCTACGCCGGACAGAAGCGCATCAGCAACCCGGGTTGCTACGCCACCGCGATGCAGGTGGCGATCACGCCATTGCTCGATGACCTGGCCGGTCCGCCGCAGTGCTTCGGGGTCTCCGGATATTCGGGCGCAGGCACCACGCCGTCGGACAAGAATGATGCTGAACTGCTGCGCGACAACCTGATGCCGTATGCGCTGACCGACCACATGCACGAACGCGAGGTCAGTGCCCACCTGGGCGTGCCGGTCGAGTTCATGCCGCACGTGGCGCCGCATTTCCGCGGCATCACCATGACGGTCAACCTGTGGCTGCAACGGCCGTTGGCGCGCGAGGCGATCATCGCGCGCTACCGCGAGCGTTATGCCGGCGAGCCGCTCATCGAGGTCGTCGACGAGGCCCCATGGGTGAGTCGTATCGCCGGCCGGCATGGCGTGCAGGTAGGCGGTTTCACCACGGCGCCGGGCGGCAAGCGCGTGGTGGTGGTGGCGACCTTGGACAATCTGCTCAAGGGTGCGGCGACGCAGGCCCTGCAGAACCTCAATCGCGCGCTCGGATTGGCCGAGATGACGGCGATCCCGCTGTGAACGTGACCTTGTCGCAAGCAAAGGTCCGCGCGTGGTGGCAGCAGGCAGATGACATCGCTACCGGTACCGCGGCCCCCGCACCCCCTCTTCAGAGAATGCCCCAATGACCCATCTCCTCTGGCAGAAGCCCGGCGTCGCGGTAGACGCGAAGATCCAGGCATTCCTGGCCGGCGACGACGTCGTACTGGACCGTGAGTTCTTCCTGCATGACATCCAGGCCAGCAAGGCGCATGCACAAGGCCTGCGCAACATCGGCATCCTCGACCAGATCGAGCTGACCGGGCTGCTCGAACAACTCGAGCTGCTGGCGCAAGACTGGCAAGCCGGCCGGTTCGAGCTGGACGCGCGTTACGAAGACGGCCATTCCGCCATCGAGGCGCGCTTGACCGAGCGCCTGGGCGATGCCGGTCGCAAGATACACACCGGGCGCAGTCGCAACGATCAGGTCCTGGTGGCCACGCGACTGTGGCTGAAGGAAAAGCTCGCCCGCCTGGTTGAACTGAGCCGGCAGACCGCGCGGGTTGCACTGGATCGGGCAGCCGCCGAGCGCGACCTGCCGGTGCCGGGCTATACGCACGTGCAGCGGGCGGTCGTATCGTCGGCCGGCATGTGGTGGGCTGGTTGGGCCGAGGCCTTCATCGACGATGCCGTGCGCGCCGCCGACACCCTGCGCCTCATCGATACCAACCCGCTGGGCACGGCGGCCGGCTACGGCGTGAACCTGCCGCTGGATCGCGACCACACCACCCGCGCATTGGGCTTTGCCCGTTTGCAGGTGTCGCCGATCTACGCGCAGCTCTCGCGCGGAAAGTTCGAACTGGCCGCATTGGAAGCATTGGGCAGCGCGACGCTGGACCTCCGTCGCATCGCCTGGGATCTTTCGCTGTTCACCAGCGCTGAATTCGGCTTTATCGCGTTGCCGGCGCAGTACACCACCGGCAGTTCGATCATGCCCAACAAGCGCAACCCGGACGTGGTCGAGCTGATGCGTGCCACCCACGCCAGCGTGGCCGCTGCGCGCACCGAGATCGAGCAATTGCTGTCGTTGCCTTCCGGCTACCACCGTGACCTGCAAAGCAGCAAGGGCGCGATCTTCCACGGGTTCGGCCGCGGACTGGCCGCGTTGGAATTGCTGCCTGCGCTGCTGGCCAACCTGGAATGGCGCCCCGACCGCCTGCGTGCGGCGATTGATTCGGGCATGTATGCCACCGATGTCGCCGTCGAAGCGGCGGTGGCCGGCGTGCCGTTCCGCGAGGCCTACCAGGCCGCCGCGGCATCGGCCGACCGAGCCGGCGAGGGCCGGTCGCCCGAGGGCAGCCTGGCCGCGCGCGTATCGCCTGGTGCGGCTGCCGACCTGCGCCTGGAAGTGTTGGAAGCACGGTGGCAGCGCCTGCCGGTCGGTGAGGGCGCGCCATGAAGCATTTTCTGGTCCTGGCCCTGCGCAAGCCCGGCTTTTCGCCGGAGGTGGTGCAGCCGCACCTGGATTTCATCGAGGGGTTGCGGTCGCAGGACCGCCTGGCCCTGACCGGCGGGTTTGCCGACGGCACCGGCGGCGCCTACCTGCTCAAGAACGTGGACAGCCTGGCGCAGGCGCGTGAGATCGTAGCGCTCGACCCCTTGGTGCTACGCGACGCTTCCGAGCTGACCGTCCACGAGTGGAACACCCGCTGACCTGGTAACGGATGCTGCGATGACCCACACCCTGACCCCCGCCGCAGCGCCTTTCACAGAACAGACGCTGGCGCCGTGGCGGCGTGCGGTGCTCAAGGTGGGCAGCAGCCTGTTGGCAGCCGACGGCGGCGGCCTGTCGCCGCGCTACGCCCTGGGGCTGGCGCAATTCGTGTCCACCCATCTGGCGGCCGGGCGCGAGGTGGTGATCGTGTCTTCCGGCGCGGTGGCCGCCGGTCGCGCCATCCTGCCGCGGGCGGCGGAGCAGGGCGCGGCCATGGCCGCGCGCCAGGCATTGGCTGCGCTGGGACAGGTGCAGCTGATGGCGTTGTGGCAGCGCTTCTTCGAACGGCCCGTGGCGCAGGTGCTGCTGACCCATGACGATCTGCGCAACCGTCGCCGCTATCTCAATGCGCGTGCCACGCTGCAGGCGTTGTTGGCACTGGGTGCGCTGCCGATCGTCAACGAAAACGACACCGTGTCGGTCGATGAACTCAAGCTCGGCGACAACGACAACCTGGCGGCCTTCGTGGCGGGGCTGATCGATGCCGACGTGCTGTTCATCGCCACCGACATCGATGGTCTGTACAGCGCCGATCCGCGTCAGGATCCGCAGGCGCAGCCGATCGATGAAGTGCCCGAGCTGACGGCAGCCGTCATGTCGATGGCCGGCGGCAGCGGGGCCTCGGGCATGGGCACGGGCGGCATGCGGACCAAACTCGACGCTGCTGCCAAGGCCGGCGCGGCGGGCATCGAAACCTGTCTGTTCAACGGTCGCAACGGCGAGGTGGTGCGTGCGTTGGGCCAGGACCGCCTGCGCGGAACCCGCATTCGGGCGGGCAGTACGCGTATCGCCGCGCGCAAGTATTGGCTTCGGCATGCACCGGTGGAGCCGGGTGCCATCTGGGTCGATGCCGGCGCGATGCAGGCGATGACCGCCCGGGGCGCCTCGCTGCTGCCCGGTGGCATCACCGGCGTGGACGGCGAATTCCGACGCGGCGACATGGTCGAGATCCGCTGGCGCGACAGCGAGCGCGAACATTGCCTGGCGCGTGGCATCAGCCAGTACTCGGCGGTCGACGTGCGCCGCCTGGCCGGCCGCCACTCGCGCGACATCCAGACGCTGCTCGGCTACAACTATGGCGAGAACGTCGTGCATCGCGACGACCTCGTCCTGCTCGGACCCTGACCCGTGGCACGGGCCTGTCAGCATCTGCAACGGAGATCGCCATGACCGACATCAAGACCCTTGCGCTGGACTGCCGACGGGCGTCGCAGGCGCTCGCGCAGCTGGATGGCCCGGCGCGACGCCGCTTGCTGGAAGCGATGGCGCAGGCACTGGAAGACGACCAGGACGCCATCCTGCAGGCCAATGCGCAGGATCTGCAGGTCGCGCGCGACAAAGGTATCGGCAGCGCGATGCTGGATCGCCTGGCTCTGGATCCGGCGCGCGTGGCCGGCATCGCCGCCGCGTTGCGCGAGGTAGCGGCATTGCCCGATCCGGTCGGACAAGTGACCCGCGATGAAGTCCGCCCCAACGGCATCCGGGTGCAGAAGGTGCGCGTGCCGCTGGGCGTGATCGCGATGATCTACGAGGCGCGACCCAATGTGACCGCCGATGCGGCGGCGTTGTGCATCAAGGCCGGCAACGGCGTGATCCTGCGCGGCGGCTCGGAGGCCTTGCATTCCAACGTGGCGATCGCCGCGTCACTGCGCCGCGCATTGCGCGAACAAGGCATCCCCGAAGCTGCGCTCACGCTGGTGGAGGATCTGCGACGCGAGACGATGCTCGAATTGCTGCAACTCAACGACATCGTCGACCTGGCGATCCCGCGTGGCGGGGAAGGGCTGATCCGTTTCGTGGCAGAGCACGCGCGCGTACCGGTGATCAAGCATTACAAAGGTGTCTGCCACCTGTTCGTGGATGCCTCCGCCGACGTGGTCCTGGCACGCCGGCTGCTGGTGGATGGCAAGGCTTCCCGCCCTTCAGCCTGCAATTCGCTGGAAACGCTGTTGGTGCATGAGGCCATCGCGGCGGTGTTCCTGCCGGAGGCCGCGCGCGCTTTGCGCGAGCGCGGCGTAGAGATGCGCGGTGACGCCGCCAGCCAGGCCCTCGTGCCCGACATGTTGCCCGCCAGCGACGAGGATTTCGCAGCGGAATTCCTCGATCTGGTGATCGCGGTCCGCGTGGTGCGCGACCTGGAGCAAGCCATTGCGCACATCCGGCAATACGGATCGGACCACACCGAAGTCATCGCCACCGCCGACCCTGCCAATGCCGAGGCTTTCGTGCAGGCATTGCGATCGGCTGTAGTGATGGTCAACGCCTCGTCGCGCTTTTCCGATGGCGGTGAGCTCGGCCTGGGCGCGGAGATCGGCATCTCGACCACCCGCTTGCACGCCTACGGCCCGATGGGCCTGGAAGCCCTCACCGTGGAGCGTTTCGTGGTCCGCGGCGAAGGGCAGACGCGCGCGCCGGTCTGAGGTTGCGGACCGAACGCGGTCGGGTGGCCGGCCTAGGTCGTTGGTCATGCCCCGAATTGTGATTGGCATCGGTTCTTGCCAGCCCGCCGGGTGCATCATCCGGGGTGGGCCGCGGCGCGTTCGGCGGCCTTTCCCGTCTTGAATCGGAGCCTCGTTGATGCGTCGCCGTATCCTTTGCCTTGCCGTGCTCGCACTGGCTGTTTCGCAAGCCTTCGCCCAGACCGCCCCGATGACGCCGGACATCACCGGCAAGAAGTTCGTCGCGCCCACCGAGGCCTACGACTACGTCAAGCGCGAGGTGATGATCCCGATGCGCGACGGCGTGAAGCTGCATACGGTGATCGTGGTGCCCAAGGCGGCCCACGGTGCGCCGATGCTGCTCACGCGCACGCCCTACGATGCCAGTGGACGTGCCCAGCGGTTGTCCTCGCCGCATCTCAAGGACGCATTGCCGCAGGGCGACGACGTGTTCGCCGACGGTAGCTACATCCGGGTGTTCCAGGACATCCGCGGCAAGTACGGCTCGCAGGGCGACTACGTGATGACGCGGCCGTTGCGTGGCGCGCTCAACAAGACCAAGGTCGACCACGCCACCGATGCCTGGGACACCATCGACTGGCTGGTCAAGCACGTGCCCGAGTCCAACGGGCGCGTGGGCATGATCGGTTCGTCCTATGAAGGCTTCACCGTGGTGATGGCGCTGACCGATCCGCACCCGGCGCTCAAGGTGGCCGCGCCGGAAAGCCCGATGATCGATGGTTGGAAGGGCGACGACTGGCTCAACAACGGCGCGTTCCGGCAGGTCAATTTCGACTACTTCACCGGCCAGCTCACCGAGCGCGGCAAGGGCGTGGGCATTCCGCGTGAAGGTTATGACGACTACAGCAACTTCCTGCGTGCCGGCTCGGCTGGCGATTACGCGCGCGCGGCCGGCCTGGACCAGCTGCCGTGGTGGCACAAGCTGGTCGAACATCCGGCCTACGACGCCTTTTGGCAGGAGCAGGCGCTGGACACGGTGATGGCGCGCACGCCGCTCAAAGTGCCGACGATGTGGCTGCAAGGCTTGTGGGACCAAGAGGACATGTACGGAGCCAATCACAGCTACCAGGCCATGGAAGGTCGCGATGCCGGCAACAATCTCAATTACCTGGTGATGGGCCCCTGGCGGCACAGCCAGGTCAACTACGACGGCAGCTCGCTAGGCGCTTTGAAGTTTGATGGCGACACCGCCCACCAGTTTCGCCGCGATGTGTTGCGGCCGTTCTTCGACCAATACCTGATCGAAGGTGCACCCAAGGCCGACACGCCCCCGGTGCTGGTCTACGACACCGGCGCCACGCGGTGGGACCGCTTGCCGGCGTGGCCGCGCAGCTGTGCGCAAGGATGCCCGGCCAAGTCCAAGCCGCTGTACCTGCAGGCAGGCGGCAAGCTTTCGTTCCAGCCGGCCACGGGCGGGCAGGAAGACTACGATGAATACGTGTCGGATCCGGCCAAGCCAGTGCCTTTCGTGCCGCGGCCGGTGCGTTTTTCCGATCGTGACGTCTGGACCACCTGGCTGGTGCACGACCAGCGCTTCGTCGATGGCCGCCCGGACGTGCTCACCTACGTCAGCGAGCCGCTGACCGAACCGCTACGCATCGGCGGCATGCCGGCGGTGAACCTGAAGGCTTCCACCAGCGGTACCGACAGCGATTGGGTGGTCAAGCTGATCGATGTGTACCCGGAGGAGATGGCATCGGACCCGAAGATGGGCGGCTACGAGTTGCCTGTGTCGATGGCGATCTTCCGCGGACGCTACCGCGAAGGCTTCGATAACCCGAAGGCGCTGGCCAGCGGCCAGGCGCTGGATTACCGGTTCGAGCTTCCCAATGCCAATCACGAGTTCCAGCGCGGCCATCGGGTGATGGTGCAGGTCCAATCGAGCCTGTTCCCGCTGTACGACCGCAATCCGCAGACCTTCGTGCCGAACATCTACCTGGCCAAGCCGGACGATTACCGCAAGGCCACCCAGCGGATCTGGCATACGGCGGAGCAGCCCAGTTTCATTGAGTTGCCGGTGCTGTGAACCGCGGCGCCCCGTGCCAGGCCGGTACGGGGTGGTGGTGGGCAGTTTGGCAAGTGGCGCTGTCGGCAGGGACGAAAGTGGAGGTTCTTTGCCCTCTGGGGAGGAGGGGCATGGCCTTGCCGGGCTTTGGGTTGCGGTTCGAGTGGCCTGTTTATGTCGGTCTTCTCCCTTTCGCTGGGCGTTTGTGATCGCGGCTTGCGAGTTGGGTTCTTTTGTTGAGGGCGCGGAGGGTGTTTGGCGGCTGGTTGTGTTGACTTACGGTGCGGGCCCCGCCCTGTCGGGGTGGGGGGGGGGGGG
>DASWQJ010000100.1:0-7322 GCA_036403795.1 Stenotrophomonas sp. | reverse complement strand
AAGGCCTTGGCCTGGCCCTGCGCACCGGCGGACAGGTCCGCCTTGCCGCTGTAGGTATCGCCCGCCAGCGTGAACACCTCCCCGCGGGCCTCGAAGCGGGACGGCGGCAACTTGCTGCCGGCCACCAGCTCTGCCTCTTCGCGGGCCAACTGGGCCGCCTTCTGCTGGGCGGCATTGAGTCGAGCGGTCTGCTTGCCAGCCACGCTGGTCAGCGCGGCCTCGGCATCCTGCCGGGCGAGTGTTTCCTGCTCGGCCGCCTGGCGCAGGCGATCGCTCTCTTCGGCCTGGATCTGGGCCTGCACACGCAACTGTTCGGACTCCTGGCGCGCCCGGGCCGCGTCCCGGCGGCTGGCTTCGATCAGCAGCTCATTACGGGTGCTCTCCAGACGATCCAGTTCGCGCCGGGCCAAAGCCGTGCGCACGCTGGTCTCGGCGATCTCCACGCGCCGGTCGGCCACGTAGAAGGCCTGCTCCTGCTCCTTGCGCTTGGCCTCGACCAGCAGCGCGATGGCCTGGTCTGCCTGCAGGCGCTCGTAGCGGGCCACATCGGACGCCTGCGGATCCATGTTCAAGGCCGCCAGCCGTTGCCGCAGCGCGACCACCTGCGGCGAATCGTCCTTGGCCAAGGCGGCCAGCGGCAGCAGGGCCAGGATGACCACGGTCAATACAGAGGTTTTCATCACTGCCCCTCCCCGCCCAGCCGGGACTGGAGCTGCGAGACCTCGGCACGGCGCTGCTGAAGCTGGGCGTTGGCCACGGCCTCCTCGCTGCGTGCCCGCGCCAGGTCCGCGTCGACCGACGCTCGGGTGGCCAGGGCCGGCAGTTGCTTGCGCAGGCTGCGATCCTGGGTCGCCTGCTGGGCCTGCATCAGGGTCTGGCGCGCCTGGCTGATCAGGTCCGGCGCGTACTGGTCGGCATCGGCCTGGGTGGCGCGTTGCACGGCCTGTTCGGCCATCGATAGCTCCGGGGCGACCTGCGCCAGGGCAGGCGCGGTCATGATTGCAAAGCCGATCACATACAGCGATCGGCGTATTTGTGCGAAGCTAACCGTCATTGGGGGTGCCGTGGCTGTTGTTCGGGCGCGGCCATTATGTCGGAATCCAGCGGCGCGCTTGCAACGGGACGCCGCCGATCGTTGGGGAAACATTGCGCATGGATATCGGCTACTTCCTGAAGCTGATGACCGAAAAGAATGCCTCGGACATGTTTTTGACCACTGGGGCACCGGTCTACATCAAGATCGAGGGGAAGCTTTATCCGCTCGGCAACACCGGCCTGCCCCCGGGCATGGTCAAGAAAATCGCCTATTCGCTGATGGATGAGGGACAGGTTCCGCAGTTCGAGCGTGACCTGGAGCTCAATATGGCCATCGCCCTGGCCGATGCGGGACGCTTCCGCGTCAACGTATTCAAGCAGCGTGGCGAGGTCGGCATGGTGATCCGTGCCATCCGAAGCAAGATCCCGAGCATCGAGGAGCTCAACCTGCCGCAGGTGCTCAAGGACGTCATCATGACGCCCCGCGGCCTGGTGCTGGTGGTCGGCTCGACCGGTTCGGGCAAGTCGACCTCGCTGGCGTCGATGATCGACCACCGCAACAGCACCACGACCGGGCACATCCTCACCATCGAGGACCCGATCGAGTACCTGCACAAGCACAAGATGTCGATCGTCAACCAGCGCGAGGTCGGCCTGGACACCCATGCCTTCCACAACGCGCTGAAGAACGCGATGCGCGAAGCACCCGACGTGATCCTGATCGGCGAGATCCTGGATGCCGAGACGATGGAGGCCGCGATCGCCTTCGCCGAAACCGGCCATCTGTGCCTGGCGACGCTGCACTCCAACAACGCCGACCAGACCATCGAACGCATCCTCAACTTCTTCCCCGAAAGTGCGCACAAGAACGTGCTGATGAACCTGGCGCTCAACTTGCGCGGGGTCATCTCGCAGCGCCTGGTGAAGGGCGCCGACGGCCGCCGCCTGCCGGCGACCGAGGTACTGCTCAATACGCCGATGATCCGCGACCTGCTGCGCCGCGGGCAGGTGCACGAGATCAAGCAGGCGATGGAAGATTCGCTGGAAGAAGGCATGGAAACCTTCGACCAATGCCTGTTCCGCATGGCGAAGGTCGGCACGATCGACCAGGAAGAAGCGCTGCGCGCAGCCGATTCGCGCGACGGGCTGGCGTTGAAGTTCCGCCTGTCCGAAGGGGCCAGCGGCGAACATGATCCGTATGCCGATTACGACAGTGCCTCGCCGCCGCGGATCAGCCACGGTTTCAGCTGAGGCGACGCGAAGCAGCGGACACACGAACGGCGCCGGAGACGGCGCCGTTCTGCATTGGGAACCTACTGCGCGTCGGGCTGGTTCTCAGGTCGCGCGCGGTCGAACGCCGGCAGGTCCAGGCAGGCCTGCTCGATCCGCCGCACGGTGGGATAAGGCGCCAGATCCACCTCGAAGCGGTGCGCGTTGTACAGCTGGGCCACCAGGCAACCATCGGCCAGGCCGGGCGCCTCGCCATGACAATACCGGCCGGTCTGCGGGGAGTTCGCGAGCAACACTTCCAGGGCCTCGAAGCCGCTGCGCATCCAATGCCGCATCCAGCCATCGCGGCGCGCGCCCTCGATCTCCCATTCCCGCTCGAAATACTGCATGACCCGCAGGTTGTTGAGCGGGTGGACGTCGCAGGCCACGATCTGGGCCAGCGCGCGCACCCGCGCACGGTCGCCGGGCTCGGTCGGCAGCAGCGCCGGCGTCTGGGGGAAGGCCTCGTCCAGATACTCGAGGATGGCCAACGACTGACCGATCACTCGCTCGCCATGGCGCAAGGTGGGCACCAAATGCTGCGGGTTGAGCGCGCCATAGCCAGGGGCGTGCTGCTGGCCGCCGTCGCGCACCAGATGTACTGGGGTGAGGACGTGCGGCAGCCCCTTGAGATTGAGCCCGATCCGCACACGATAGGCCGCGCTGGAACGCCAATAAGTGAACAGCTCGATCGGTTCGTTCATGGGTCACTCGCGCGCGTGCGGGATTGGGCGCGCCGGCAAGGCGCGCGTGATATCAGGGCGTGTGCTGCTCGATCCGCTGCTCGATGGCGCCGAAGAGGCTGTTGCCTTCGCGGTCCAGCATTTCGATCCGCACCACGTCGCCAAACTGCATGAACGGCGTGCTGGGCTGGCCATCGCGCAACGTCTCCACCACGCGTTGCTCGGCAAAGCAGGAAGCCCCGCGCGAGGTGTCCTGGTTGGCGATGGTGCCGGAGCCCACGATCGTGCCCGCCCCCAGTGGACGGGTCTTGGCGGCGTGGGCCACCAACTGGGCAAAGTCGAACTGCATGTCCTCGCCCGCCTCCGGGGCGCCGAACCACTTGCCATTGATGTGGGTCAACAGGGGCAGGTGGACCTTGTCCGACTGCCAGGCATCGCCCAGCTCGTCCGGGGTCACGAACACCGGCGACAGCGCCGAGCGCGGCTTGGACTGCAGGAATCCGAACCCTTTCGCCAGCTCGCCCGGGATCAGGTTGCGCAGCGAGACATCGTTGACCAGGCCGATCAGCTGGATGTGCGAGGTCGCCTGTTCGGGGGTCGCCGCCATCGGCACGTCATCGGTGACCACCACGATCTCGGCCTCCAGATCGATGCCGTAGCTTTCGCTGACTACCCGCACGGCATCGCGCGGACCATAGAAGCTGGCGCTGGTGGCCTGGTACATCAGCGGATCGGTGTAGAAGCTTTCCGGCACCTCGGCCTGGCGTGCACGGCGCACCCGCTCCACGTGCGGCAGGTAGGCACTGCCGTCGACAAACTCGTAGGCACGGGGCAAGGGCGCGGCGAGCGCGGCCATCTCCAGGTCGAACGCACCATCGGCGCTGCCTTCGTTGAGCGCCTCGGACAGGGCGTTCAGGCGCGGCGCGAGGTGGCTCCAATCCTCCAGCGCACGCTGCAGCGTCGGGGCGATCCCCGTCGCGCGGACGGCGCGGGACAAGTCGCGGGACACGACGATCAGCGTGCCGTCGCGGCCGCCTTCCTTCAAGGAACCTAGCTTCATGGTGCATCGCCTGACTTGCTGGGACGTTCATTGTAGTGGCAGCCCCCGGATTGGTTACAGCTGCAACGGCCTCGCCGCCAGCTGAACGCCGTTAACAGGCAACTTGGGTGTGGCTGCGATTTCGGGTAGCATGAATGGGTCTGCCAGCGGCCGTCCGTTTCCCCCAGGGATCGCCGGCGCTACCGGAACCTCCGGTGCGCCCGCCCCACCCCCGACGCCGTTCGCCTTGCATTCCAATCCTGCGCGCCGCGCCTGATTGTTCTTACTTCTCGCAGCGCGGTTTCAAGGGAACGCTCCGAGTCGCCTTGCCCCACACCGGCCAAAAACGGCCGCGCGGGCTTGTATCCGGAGAATACCGAATGTCGTTCGAATCCATGGGCCTCGCGCCCTTCCTGCTGCGTGCGCTTGCTGAGCAGGGCTACGAGAATCCCACCGCCATCCAGTCCGAAGCGATCCCGCTGGTGCTGGAAGGCCACGACCTGCTGGCCGGCGCGCAGACCGGCACCGGCAAGACCGCTGCTTTCGGGCTGCCCGTCCTGCAACACCTGGCGACCTCGCCGCAGGCCGTCAACGGCCCGCGCAAGCCGCGCGCGCTGATCCTGACGCCTACCCGCGAGCTGGCCACCCAGGTCCATGACAGCCTGCGTGGCTACGGCAAGCACGTGCGCGTGCCGAGCACGGTGATCTATGGCGGCGTGGGCATGGGCAACCAGCTCGACGCGTTGCGCCGTGGCGTGGACCTGCTGGTCGCCTGCCCGGGCCGGCTGATCGACCACCTGGAACGCCGCAGCATCGACCTGTCCGGGATCGAGATCCTGGTGCTGGACGAAGCCGATCGCATGCTCGACATGGGCTTCCTGCCGTCGATCAAGCGCATCCTGGCCAAGTTGCCGCGCCAGAATCGCCAGACCCTGTTGTTCTCGGCAACCTTTGCCGAACCGATCAAGCAGCTGGCCATGGAGTTCATGCACGAGCCGCGCGAAGTCATGGTCACCCCGCGCAACACGGTGGCTGAAACGATCACCCACCGGGTGCACCCCGTCGACACCGCGCGCAAGCGCGAGCTGCTGTTGCACCTGCTGGCCCAGGACTCGCGCGTTCAAACGCTGGTGTTCGCCAAGACCAAGCACGGCAGCGACAAGCTGGCGACGTTCCTGGAGAAGTCCGGCATCAAGACCGCGGCCATCCATGGCAACAAGAGCCAGGGCCAGCGCATGCGCGCACTGAGCGACTTCAAGGCCGGTCGCGTGACCGTGCTGGTCGCCACCGACATCGCCGCGCGCGGCATCGACATCGACCAGCTGCCGCGAGTGATCAACTTCGATCTGCCGATGGTGGCCGAGGACTACGTGCACCGCATCGGTCGTACTGGCCGCAACGGTTCCAGCGGCGAAGCCATTTCGCTGGTGGCGCAGGAAGACGCCAAGTACCTGCGGCAGATCGTGCGCCTGCTGGATCGCGACATGGATATCCGCGACTTGGCGGGCTTCGAGCCGCAGACGCCGATCCGCTGGGGCAACAGCGCACCGGGCAAGGCCGAACAGCCGGCCGGCCAGCGTCCGCCGCGCAAGGCCAACCACGCACGTCGCCCGCACAGCGACGGCCCGCGCCAGGCGCACGCCCATGCCGGTGCCAAGAAGCCGGGCAATGGCCAGCCGCAAGGCGCACCGCGTCGTCGCCGTAGTGGCGGTGGTGCGGCGGGTGGCGGTGGCGGCGGTGGCGGCGGCGGCGGGCGTCCTTCGGCCGGTCGCTGAGCCAAACCTGCTGGTTAACGCCTAGCTGGCGGAGTTGTTTCGCGCGACGCCCTCTTCGGAGGGCGTCGTCGTTTCAGGCGCCCGCGGCGCCACGACCTTCACGTGCGCCAGGGATTTCCTCATGACGCCAGCCGCGCAAAGCTCCACAATGCAGTCATGGAAATCTTCAAAGTCTTCTCGATCGAGGCCGCGCACCGCCTCCCCAATGTTCCGGCCGGCCACAAGTGCGCGCGGCTGCATGGGCATTCTTTTCGCATCGAGTTGCACGTGGGCGGCGAACCGGGCGCCGAGACGGGCTGGATCATGGACTTCGGCGATGTGAAGTCGGCCTTCCAGCCCATCTACGATCGCCTGGACCACCACTACCTCAATGACATCGAAGGGCTGGAGAATCCGACCAGCGAGCGGCTGGCCATGTGGATCTGGGACCAGCTCAAGCCGGTGTTGCCCGCCCTGGCCGAGATCGTCGTGCATGAGACCTGCACGTCGGGTTGCCGCTATCGCGGACCGTCTGTCGCCTGACAGGCCGCCGATGCCCTGCAGATAGCGCGGATCTGCCCGCAACTTCCCCCTAACCTGTTGATTTGACAGCGCAAAACCCAAGGCCCAGTTCGTCTTGGAAAAACTTGTTGCAATGCAGCACACTTCGGTTATGCTGCATCGCAACACGGTACGCAGTCCTTTGGATCCCGCGATGTCCGCTCAGTTCGACAGCTTCAGCCAGTACACCCACCAGTTCGCCGCCGCGGCCACGCGTGCCAATCGGCTCGCGCTGGAGAACGCTGAGAGCCTTTTCGGCTTGCAGCTGAAGGCGTTCGAGAAGAACGCCAACGCGACCGCCGATTTCATCGGTGAGTTGTCGGGCACGAACGAAGTGGGCAGTTTCCAGACGCTGTGGCCCAAGGGCTTGCAGATCGCCCGCGACAACCTGGAGCGCCTTGCTGCGGCGAACCAGGAAGCGGTCGGGATCAGCTTGAAGGCTTCCGAGGCGCTGGGACAGTTGGCCCGCGACCAGTTCGCGCAAGCCAGCGGACCGTTTCAGCCCACGGCCGCCAAAGCCGGCACCGGTACGCGCAACAAGTAAGGCAACACCACCACTTTCAGGTATTTGCATGGGATCCCTCCCCCCATGCAACCAAGGCCCGGCAGAACCCTCCCTCTGCCGGGCCTTTTTCTGTCTGGCGTGCGGCGGTCAGGCCGGGGCAGGCAGTCGAATCTGCGCTGCCGCTGCCTGCGCGTCGATCTTGGCGCGGTACGAGATGCGTCCCCAGCAGGGCATCGACAGCCGTGCCTGCAGCAGTGCGAAGTTGTCGTCCACACGTTCCATCGCCGGATCGATCTCGTTGGCGATCCAGCCAATGCAACGCATTCCGTCGGCCGCGATCGCCGCCGCGGTGAGGCGCGCATGGTTGAGGCATCCCAGGCGCAGCCCGACCACCAATACGACCGGCAGATCCAGCGCGCGGGCCAGGTCCGCCTGGTCCAGCGCGGCCGCCAACGGAGCTGGGGGGGGGGGGGGGG
>DASWQJ010000099.1:0-26302 GCA_036403795.1 Stenotrophomonas sp. | reverse complement strand
TCGGGGTGGTGGGTCAGTGGGCCATGGATGGCCCACGGCGGTGAGTGCGGCCATGGATGGCCGCTCGAACCGCGACCCACCACCCCGACAGGACGGGGCCCGCACCGCAAGCCACTACAACCAACCGCCAAACACCCACCGCGCCAACAACAAAAACCCAACTCGCAAGCCGCGATCCAAAAGCGCCAGCAAAAGGGAGAAGGCCGACATAAACGGCCCGCCCGACACGCGATCCAAAGCGCCCAGGAAACCCATGCGCCCTCACCCCCCAGATGGGAGCAGAACCTTCCTCAGGACATCTCGTGGCAATCGGCGCGACGCACCTGCTCGACGAAGCGCCGCATCTTGTGACCATCCTTGATACCGGGCTCGATCTCGATACCACTGGAAACATCGACGCCCCACGGCAGCGTGGCGACGATCGCGTCGAACGCGTTGTCCGGCGTAATGCCCCCGGCCAGCAGGAACGGACGATGCAACCCGGTCGGCATGCGGCCCCAATCGAAGGTCTCGCCGCTGCCTCCGCTGCCACCTGCGGCGTGGCTGTCGAACAGGAACGCCGCCGCATTGGGATAGGCCATCTGCAGCGCGCGCGCGTTGGGCACCTCGGCCATGTTGCCCATCGGAACGGCTTTCATATAGGGCGCGTTGAAGCTGCGGCAGAACGCGTCTTCCTCTTCACCGTGGAACTGCAACAAGGTCGGACGCACGGTGCGTAGCACTTCCCGCACCTCGTCCTTGCTGTTGTTGCGGAACAGCGCCACCACGTCGACCATCGGCGCAGTGGCTTGGCGCATCGCGCGCGCCTCCGCTGGCGCTACCCGGCGCGGACTGCCGTGGGCGAACACGAACCCGATCGCGTCCACGCCCAGTTCACCGGCCAGCCGGATGTCGCCGGCACGGGTCATGCCACAGAACTTGATGCGCGTACGGTAAAGCGTGCGATTCATTGCGTGACCTCGGCGGGCAGTTGCCACTGCGACGGATACAACGGCCCAACGAACACCAGTCCCTGGGGCGGTGCGGTTGGTCCGGCCTGGTTGCGGTCACGACCGGCAAGCAGCTCGGAGATCCATTCCACGGGCCGTTCGCCGCTGCCGACCAGCACCAGCGAGCCCACGATATTGCGCACCATGTGATGAAGGAATGCATTGGCCTGTACGGTCACCTCGATGACCTCGCCGTCGCGGCGCACCGCGATGTCCTGCAGATGCCGCCGGGCGTGAAGGGCCTGGCACTGCACGCTGCGAAAGGCGCCAAAGTCGTTTTCGCCCCGCAATGACTGCGCTGCCTGGTCCATGACCGTGGCATCGAGCGGGCGACGCTCCCAACTCAAGCTCTGGCGATAGAGGGCCGGGCGCACGGCACGATTGAGCAGCCGATAACGATACCGACGGGCACGCGCACTGAAACGGGCATGGAAATCGTCGGCCACCGGTACGCACCAACGCACGCAGACCGAGGGCGGCAAACGCGTGGTGGTGCCCAGCGTCCAGCCGCGCGGATCGCGCCGCGCATCGCTGTCGAAGTGAACGACCTGGCACTCACCGTGGACGCCGGCATCGGTGCGACCGGCACAAACCACGCTGATCGGCGCGTCGGCGACAGAGCTCAGGGCCTGCTGCAACGTGGCCTGCACGCTCGGACCGCCGTGCGCGCCCAGTTGTTGCCAGCCCTGGTATTCGCTGCCGTCGTATTCCACGCCGAGGGCGTAGCGCATGGTGCTGTCCGTTTGGCCGCGGCTCGGACCGCGGTGGTTCAAGGGACGGGCGCAGTGCCCGCGGGATGCCGGGCGGTGGTCCGCCCGCCGCCATTGTGGCGCAGCGGCTCCCTGCCTCGAAACGCGCATGCCGCCCTTGTGCCGGGCGACAGCTCCGGCGCGGCTCAGCGAATCTGGCTGAGCAGCGCGATGGCCTCGGCGCGGGCGTCCGGATCGTTGCCTTGGGCGACTTCGTTCAACAGGCTGCGGGCGGTTTCGGTATCGCCCAGGTCCAGGTAGGCGACGGCCAGTTCCAGGCGATCGCGCCCGGCCGGCGCGGGGTTGAGCGGCGCACCGGCGCCGGCATGCCAGGCCGGGGCGGCCGGTTCCGGCGGATACACCGGTTCGATCGGCGTCAGATCCTCTGCCGGCGCCCGCCAAGGGGCGTGCTCCTCTTCGCGCAGGTCGACCTCTTCCAGCTCGACCTCCCGGTCGATCTCGCGCTCGCCCACGCTGGCAGCCGTGTGGCTCGAGGCCACCGGTACCGCCGCGGCCAGGGCGGCCGCATCAAATCCCTGCCGCGACAAGGGCGGCAGCGGCGATGGCTTGCGACGACGCGAGGCCAACCAGGCCAGCACACCGACGATCAGCAACGCCAAACCGCCCCACAGCCACATGGGCAGGCCGGCGGCCTGCTCCGGACTGCTCTGCGCCAAACGCTGCTGGGCGGCCGCCAGATCGGTGTCCTTGAGGGCAATGAGCTGCTGTTGTTGCTGCTGGAGCTTTTCCAGCTCGCCAACGCGCGTGCGCAGCTCCTGGATCTCCGCGTCGCGCGTGACGACATCTTCCCGCGCCTGCTGCAATTGTTGGTTTGCGGCCATGTCTCCCTCGCCTCCGGCAGCGGTGCCGGACGTCGTTCCCGCATTCTTTGCATCACTTGCCACGGCCGGCGCGATCTCCAGGCGGGCATCGTCCGGAGCATTGGCGGTTGCAGCGGCGGCCGCGGTGGTGACCGGCGCACTGGCGGCGCCCGCCTCGGCAGGTTGTGGCATGGGTGCGCGTGCCTGCCGCCACTGGGTGGCCTGCTCACGAACCATGGCGGTCGCCTCGGCGGCACCGACGCGTGACAGCTCTTCTTGTTCGGGCGTACGCAACACGGCACCGGCCTTGAGCCGGTTGATGTTGCCGCCGATGAAAGCGTCCGGATTGGCGCGGAGCAACGCGATCATCGTCTGGTCGAGCGAGCCGGCACTGCCGCTGGCCAGCCGCGCCGCGATGCCGGACAGGGTCTGGCCATTGCGTACGGTGAGCGAGTCGCCTGGATTCAGCGCCGGCGGCGCGACGGCGGCCGGCCGCGGCGTGGGCGTGGAGACCGGTGCCGTGGCGGGAGCCGCAGCCGGTGCGGCTTGGGGAGGGGGCGTTTGCGCGACCGGTTCGGACGGCACTGGCTCCGGCTCGCGAACGACCCGGTTTTCCGCGCTGGCGGCCGGGGCCTCGATGACGGGCTCGGCGATCGCGGCGGCCGTATTGGGTGCATCGACCAGCGCGGAGTACTCCCGCACCAGGCGACCCTGGCCCCAATCGACCTCGATCAGGAAGCTGATGGCCTTCTGGTCCACCGGCGTGTTGCTGGTGACGCGGATGACCGTGCGCCCCCGCCCATCCTGGGCGAACTGGAACTGCAATTCGCTCACCACCCCCTGCGGCGGCTCAAGGCCCACGCGCTGGAACGTGGCTGCCGAGGCCAAGGCGACGCGTGCGTTTTCCAGCTCGCCCGGTTCGTTGGAGATGACCGGAATCTCGGCCACGAGCGGCTGGCCAGGCTTGGACAGCACGCGGATATCGCCCAGCCCCAACGCCATTGCAGACATGCTGCAAAGCGTCAGAACGAGCGCGCTCAGACCTTGAATCGGGCGCGTGGCGCCCCTGCCCCTGGATTTCATGGCATCAATATAGCGTTGCGCCGATGGGCTGGATACGGGGCAACAAAAAGGCGCCGTGTGGGACACGGCGCCTGGAGGTCCGCAGGAAAGACCCGATGTTCGCGTCAGGCCTTCTCGGCGGCGACCAATTCGGCCAGCTGCACGGCGTTGAGCGCCGCACCCTTGCGGATGTTGTCCGAGACGATCCACAAATTGAGGCCACGCGGATGCGAGAGGTCTTCGCGGATGCGACCCACGTAGACGGCGTCGTTGCCGGAAGCGTGCGTGACCGGGGTGGGATAGCCGCCCGCCTTGCGCTCATCGACCACTTCAACGCCCGGCGAGCTGGCCAGCAGCGCGCGTGCCTGTTCGACGGTGATCTTGTCGCGCGTCTCGATCGCCACGGCTTCGGAGTGGCCGTAGAACACCGGCACGCGCACGGCGGTGGGATTGACCTGGATGCTGTCGTCCCCGAGGATCTTGCGGGTCTCCCAGACGAGCTTCATTTCTTCCTTGGTGAAGCCGTTTTCCAGGAAGTCGTCGATGTGCGGGATCAGGTTGAAAGCGATCTGCACCGGGAAGCGCTGCGGATCGATTTCCTGGAAATTGAGCAACTGGCCAGTCTGCTTGGCCAGCTCTTCCAGCGCCGAGCGGCCGCCACCGGAAACCGATTGGTACGTCGCCACGTTGATGCGCTCGATGCCGTATTGGCGATGGATCGGCCCCAGCGCCACCAGCATCTGCATGGTCGAACAATTGGGATTGGCGACAATGCCGCGCGGCCGGGTCTTCAGTGCTTCGGGATTGACCTCCGACACGACGAGCGGCACGTCGTCGTCATAGCGAAAGGCCGAGGAGTTGTCGATCACCACCGCGCCGGCAGCGGCAAACTTCGGGGCAAATTCCTTGGACACGCTGCCACCGGCGGAGAACAGGGCGATATCCACCCCGGCCGGATCGAAGGTGGCCAGATCCTGGACCTGCACCTTCTCGCCCTTGTAATCGACCGTGCCGCCTGCGGAGCGTTCGGACGCGAGGGCGTAGAGGTTCTCGATGGGGAAGTCGCGTTCGGCGAGGATGTTCAGCATGGTTTCGCCGACTGCGCCGGTAGCGCCGACAACGGCGACATTGAAACGACGATTCTGGTTGCTCATGGCTTTTTGAATTCGAAAGGGGAAGGGAAAACGCGTGCGGCACCTGGTTTCGGGGAACCCCCACGATAGCGGGGCGGAGGCTCCCTACCGTTTGTCGCCGGCAGTTTTGAGCGCGCGCACGTGGCCGCGACCGGCCTTGGCGGTCAGGACCTGCGCTGCGTTCAGCGCATTGGGGGGATCACCGGCACGGGGCCCTTGGCCCAGCGCCGCAACCAGGTTGTCCACGGCCAGCGCGACCATCGACCGGCGCGTGGCCAGACTGGCGCTGCCGATGTGTGGGGTCAGCACGACGTTGCGCAGGGACAGCAACTCCGGACGCACGTGCGGCTCGCCCTCGAACACGTCCAGGCCGGCCGCGGCCAGGCGCCCGTGGGCCAAGGCATCGGCCAAGGCGAGCTCGTCCACCAGCCCGCCACGGGCGATGTTCACCAGGGTGGCAGTCGGCTTCATCTTTGCCAAGGCAGCGGCGTCGATCACATGGTGCGAGGTCGGGCTGTAGGGCAGCACCAACACCAGATGGTCTGCCTGGGAGAGCAATTCGTCGAAGCCAACGTAGTGCGCACCGCTCTGGCGCTCCACCGCGTCGGGCAGGCGGCTGCGGTTGTGGTAGATCACGCGCATGCCGAAGCCCAGCGCGCCGCGGCGGGCGATGCCCTGGCCGATCCGGCCCATGCCGAGAATGCCCAGCGTGCTGCCGTGCACATCGGCGCCCAGCATGGTTTGGAAGGACCATTGCCGCCATTGCCCTGCGCGCAGCCAGCGCTCGGATTCGGTGAGCCGGCGCGCCGCGGCCATGAGCAAGGCAAAACCCAGGTCGGCCGTGGTCTCGGTCAGCACATCGGGCGTATTGCTGGCCAGGATGCCGGCCGCGCTCAAGGCATCGAGATCGAGGTTGTTGTAGCCCACGCCGACATTGGCGATCGCCCGCAACGTGCTGGCACCTTCCAACTGGGCGATACCGACGCGCTCGTTGAGCGTGAGCAGGGCGCCATCGACCTGGGCCAGCCGCTGCGCGACTTCCTCCGGCGCGTAGCGGGTGACGACGGTGCTTGCGTCCACGTCGAAGTACTGCCGCAGCCGCTCGACTTCCTCGTCGAACAACGGTTGGCTGACCCAGACGCGTGGCCGCCGCTCACCCATCGAGGCTGCCGGGAATGCGTGGCGCCACGTCGCCCACGTCGCCGCACTGGGCGCGATGGCGCAACGCCTGGTCCATCAGCACCAAGGCCATCATCGCCTCGGCGATGGGCGTGGCGCGGATTCCCACGCAGGGGTCGTGACGCCCGGTGGTGACCACTTCGATCGGCTGCCCGTCCACATCCACGCTGGCGCCCGGCAGGCGCAAGCTGGACGTGGGCTTGAGGGCGATCGAGGCGACGACCTGCTGGCCGGTGGAGATGCCGCCCAGGATGCCGCCGGCATGATTGCTGGCAAATCCCTGCGGGGTCATCAGGTCGCGATGTTCAGTGCCCTTCTGCGAGACGGCGTCGAAACCGTCACCGATCTCCACGCCCTTGACGGCATTGATGCTCATCAGCGCGGCGGCCAATTCGCCATCGAGCTTGCCGTAGATCGGCTCGCCCCAGCCGGGGGGTACATTGTCGGCCACGACCGTGACGCGCGCGCCGACCGAATCGCCGGACTTGCGCAACGCGTCCATGTAGGCCTCGAGCTCGGGTACCTGCTCGGCGTGCGGCCAGAAGAAGGGGTTGTCCTCGACCGCGCTCCAGTCGAAACCCTGGGGTATCACTGGCCCCAACTGAGAGAGCCAACCCCGCACGACAACGCCATGACGCAGCGACAGCCACTTCCGCGCAATCACGCCAGCGGCAACCCGCGTGGTGGTTTCGCGCGCCGACGAACGTCCGCCGCCGCGCGGATCGCGGATGCCGTACTTCTGCCAATAGCTGTAGTCGGCGTGACCTGGGCGGAACTGCCGCGCGATGGCGGCGTAGTCCTTGCTGCGCTGGTCGGTGTTGCGGATCAGCAGCGCGATCGGCGTGCCAGTGGTGTGGCCTTCGTAGACACCGGACAGGATCTCCACCTCGTCGGCTTCGCGCCGAGCCGAGGTGTGTCGACTCTTGCCGGTGGCGCGCCGCTGCAGGTCGTGTGCGAACTCGACGGCGTCCAGCGGCAACCCTGGAGGACAACCGTCGACCACGCAGCCGATCGCCGGCCCATGCGATTCGCCAAAGGTGGTAACCGTCAGCAGTTTGCCAAAGCTGTTCGAGCTCATCAGATCGAGCTCGTCGGGGCGGGCACATCGCGCCTGGCGCGTCGAGCCTGGCGTATGGAACCTAGCTCAATGGGGCCGGCCATCGAACGCTTGATCAGCCAGTGGCTCATCGACGCTGCCTCATCGCTGCGCAGCCAACTCCGTGATGCGCGCGTTATGCGCGATCAGCTCACGGCACTCGACCGAGAAAATGCCCATCTGCCCGACCTTGAACTCGATCCACGCGAAATCGATTTCCGGCAGCAGCTTCACCAGATGCTGCTCGGACTCGCCCACCTCGCAGATGAGCAACCCATCCTCGTGCAGGTGCAGCGGCGCGTCGCGCAGGATCTTCAGCACCAGGTCCAGGCCATCGTAGCCGGCGCGCAAACCCAGTTCGGGTTCGTAGGAGTACTCACGCGGCAGTGCATCGGTCTCGTCGTTGGTGACGTAGGGCGGATTGGTGGCGATCAGGTCGTAGTGGCGTCCGGTCAGGCCGGAAAACAGGTCGGACTTCACCAGGGTGACGTTGTCGGCGTGCAGGCGCGCCTTGTTCTCGGCGGCCAGGGCCAGCGCATCGTCGCTGATGTCGGCGCCGTCGACCTGCCAATCCGGGTTGTAGTGGCCCATTGCGATGGCAATGCAACCCGAGCCGGTGCACAGGTCCAGCGCGCGAGAGACTTCGCGGCCGGCCAACCACGGCTCGAACCCGGACTCGATCAGTTCGGCGATCGGCGAGCGCGGCACCAGTGCGCGGGCATCGCTCTTGAAACTCAGGCCGGCAAACCAGGCTTCACCGGTGAGGTAGGCGGCCGGGACGCGCTCATCGATGCGACGCTGGAAAAGCGCCAGCACCTGCTCCTTTTCGCCCCGGGTAAGCCGCGCCGCGCCATAGGCCGGGCCCAGGTCGTGCGGCAGGTGCAGGGTGTGCAGGACCAGTTGGGTGGCCTCGTCCAGCGCATTGTCGTAGCTGTGCCCGAAAGTCAGGCCCGCCTCGTTGAAACGGCTGGTGCCGTAGCGAATCAGGTCGATGATGGTGTGCAGTTCGTCGGCCAGGGCGGCGGTCATGGCTACAGCAGGTTCGGATAGGTCCCCGATTATAAGGTCGCGACCGCTATGATTGAGCGTAGGTTGCAAGGGAAACTTCGGCAGCAGGCGCGTCGCGCGGTCACCGCTCTTCCCGACCCGACCCATCGCCGCGGGGGTGGCGCTACCGTCCTCCCGTGCCTGCGCCGCGCCGCGGCCCTGCCCAATCGAGGTATTGCTCCTGATGTCCAATCGTTCCGTCGGCATCGTGCTGCTGATCGCGCTGGCAGCCGGACTCGGCCTGCTCGCCGCACAGAAGCTGTTCTCTCCCGGTCCGGACACCTCGCCCTGGCCCGAGGCCAAGACGGTGACGTTCTATCCGCAACCGCGCGGCCTGCCCGCCTACAGCCTGCGCCAGTCCGATGGCACGCAGCTGGTGCCGGGAGAACTGCAAGGGCACTGGACGCTGGTCTTCCTGGGCTTCACCAATTGCCCGGACGTATGCCCGACCACGCTGGCCGACCTGGCCCAGGCCCAGAAGCGCTGGGAGGCGATTCCCGAGGGCCTGCGCCCGCGCGTGCTGTTTGTGTCGGTCGACCCGGATCGCGACACGCCGGCCCGGCTGGGCGAATACGCCCACGCCTTCCACAAGGACACCTTGGCGGCGACCGCCGACGTGCCTTCGCTGGAACGCTTTGCGACCTCGCTGGGTTTCGTTTTCCAGAAGGTGCCGGGCAAGCACTTCGACCAGAATCCGAACGACTACAGCCTGGATCATTCGGCTGGCATCGCCGTGCTCGACCCCCAGGGTCGATTGGCTGGATTGATCCGTCCGCCGCTGCAACCGGCCGCCATGGCCGACGACTTCACCCGGCTGACCCAGGCCATTGCGCCCTGAGCCGACCACTCCCTTTCGCACGAGTCCACCGATGAGCTTCACCACCGCCCTGACCTATGCCCTGCCCCACCGGCTGCTTTCCTCGCTGGCACGCAAGCTGGCCTACTCGACCGATCCTCGCACCAAGCAGTGGCTGATCGACACGGTCGTGCGCCGCTTCGGCGTGGACCTGGACGAGGCGGCCCAGTCCGATCCCAAGGCCTACCCTTCGTTCAATGCGTTTTTCACCCGGGCGCTGAAACCTGGAGTGCGCCAGCCCGACGCCGATCCGCGTACGCTGGTGATGCCGGCCGATGGACGAATCAGTCAACTGGGCCCGATCCGGGACGGTCGCATCTTCCAGGCGAAGGGCCAGTCGTTTACCGCCGCCGAACTGCTCGGCGACGAAGCCGCGGCCCTGCCGTTCCGCGAAGGCCTCTACGCCACGGTCTATCTGTCGCCACGCGACTACCACCGCGTGCACATGCCCTGGACGGGCACATTGCGCGAGACCGTGCACGTGCCGGGCCGCCTCTTCAGCGTGGGTCCGGACGCGGTGCGCAACGTGCCGCGCCTGTTCGCCCGCAATGAGCGGCTGGTGTGCCATTTCGACACCGAGTTCGGGCCCATGGCGTCGGTGATGGTGGGTGCGTTGCTGGTGTCCGGCGTGGAGACGGTGTGGAGCGGCGAGGAAATTCCCGCCTACGGCGATCGGATCACCCACAAGGACTATCGCGGCCAGGGCATCGTGCTGGAACGATTTGCGGAGATGGCGCGCTTCAACTACGGCTCGACCGTGATCGTGCTGCTGCCGCCGGGGGTGGCAGAGCTGGCGCCTGCGCTGCAGGCCGAATCGGCAGTGCGCCTGGGCGAGGCGCTGGCGCGGTTGAAAGGCTGATGCCGGCGGGGAGTGATCCAGAGGCATGACGACGCGGTGCAGCTGGCGGCGCCTCCCCCGTGTGCCTAGACGCGCGCGTCGTTACCGGTCGCAACCTGCCAGCTTGATGGTCTGTCCCGGCTTGATCGCGTATGCCGGCGCGCGCAGGTGGTTGGCCTTGGCCAGTTCCTTGAGCTCGCACTGGTGCTTGTCGGCGATGCGGCCCAGGGTGTCGCCGCGGGCCACCTTGTAGCTGCGCGCCTGTTTGGCCTTGGGCTTGGTGGGTGCCGGCTGGCCGGTGGCCACGGTGGTCGCCACGCCCGCCATCGGCGCGGCATTGCCCACCGATACGTTTCCGGTAAAGGACTGCGGTGATGGCCGCACGATGGCCTGGTTGAGGTCGGCGCTGATGAGCGTGCGCGCGAGATCGGCGCGCGGGCCAGTGACGCAATAGCGGTTGTACAGGCCGACGATGCGCGTGGTCGCGTTGAGGGTGGTTCCGGAAGGAATCCAGCCGTCGGGCTCATAACGCGGGTTGAGATTGCGCAGCACCCGCAGGTAGCCATCGCGGGTGCTGGCGCTGCCCAGGCAGATGGTGAGCTCGTAGATGGTGGTCGACTTGGCCAGGGTGAGCGTGGCCGGAACGGCGTTGACCTTGGGAAACTCCAGGCCGTACTGCTGCGGGTGCAGGAACAGCCAGGCCGCAGCGATCACCATCGGCACGTAGTCCTTGGTCTCGGCCGGGAACTGGTCGTACACGCCCTGCTCCCAGAAGCTGCGCCCGCCGGTGGCGCCGTACACGCGTGCCGCTCTGCCCTCGCCCCCGTTGTAGGCGGCCAGGGCCATCTCGATGTTGCGATTGAGCCCGGCCATGCGCTCGTTGAGGTAGGCGGCACTGGCCATGGCGGCGCTGCGCGCGTCAAAACGCGTGTCGAAGCCGGTGTCATCCGGACCCAGGCCGAAGCGACGACCCGTGGCCGGCATGAACTGCATCAGGCCGGCGGCGCCCGCGCGCGAGGATGCGTGCACGCGGCCGTTGGACTCCTTGGCCATGATGCCGAACAGCAGGGCTTCGGGCAGGCCGCGGCGCTGCCACTCCGGCCACATGACCGCGCGCAGGTTTTCGTAGTTTTCGTAGCTGTTGAGCAGCGCGGGGCGCAGATCGGTGAGCCAGCGCCGGATGCCGGCCTGCACCGCCGGGTTGAATTCGACCATCCGGTCGAAGGCGTGCCGCTGGTCGTTCAGCAGGGTCGCCGCCCGGCCCGCCTCGGGCACGTCCGCCGCCAAGGGGCCGACATGATCGGGGTCGGCTTCGAGCAGCCCGTCGTCCTCCGGCTCGCCGTCTTCGGCCTGCGCCGCATCGGTATTGGCCTTGAGCAGCCTTTTGTAGGTCGCCAGCATGGTGCCCAGTTCGCAACCGCGCTGCTGGGTGCAGGCCTGGATCACGTCCTCCATGTCTTCCAGCGCCGCATCGGCTTCGGCCCGGCCCTTGGGATCTCCGTTGCCATTGAGCACCAGCGCGTCGTTGTAGCGCTTTTCCGCGGCCACCATGCTGACCTGGAGCGCCTCGATGCGGGCTTGGTCGCGCTTGGAAACCGCTTGGGCGGCGGGTGCGGCGGACAGCAGTGCCAGAAGGGCCAGGACAGGCCACGGACGCAGGACGGAAAACGGAAGCGGCATCAGGCGGGCACGGCGACGGGAAGACAGGCAGGGTAGCCGCCGGCCGCGCGCAGGGGCAAGGCAAGCTGCAGCACAGGGTCAGTGGGCCGTAAGGATTGGCCGTATGATCGGCCGCACCTTGAATTCGAGGACCCTCATGGATCCGATCCTGCTCGGCAAAGGCATCACCGACGACATCCCGGTGGTCCTGCAACCACGGCTGGGCAACCGCCACGGACTGGTGGCCGGCGCGACCGGGACCGGCAAGACGGTCACCTTGATGACGCTGGCAGAAGGTTTCTCCCGCCTTGGCGTACCCGTCTTCCTGGCCGATGTGAAAGGCGACGTGGCCGGCCTGGCGGTGCCCGGCGAGGGCAGCGAGGCGGTGCGCCAGCGCGCCGCCGACATCGGCGTGGCGGACTATGCGCCGGCCGCCAGCCCGGTGGTGTTCTGGGATATCTACGGACAGTCGGGCCATCCCGTGCGCACCACCGTGAGCGAGATGGGGCCCACCCTGCTCGCCCGCATCCTGGAGCTCAACGACACTCAATCGGGCGTGCTGGATATCGTATTCAAGCTCGCCGACGACCGCGGCTTGCTGCTGCTGGACCTGGACGACCTGCGGGCGCTGCTGGCACTGGTGGTGGAGGACCGCAAGGCCATCTCGACCGAATACGGATTGATCAGCGCGCAGTCGGTGGCCGCGATCCAACGTTCGCTGCTGCGCCTGGCCCAGGATGGCGGCGAAGGTTTTTTCGGCGAGCCTGCGCTCGAACTGACCGACCTGATGCGCACCTCGCCCGACGGGCGCGGCGTCATCGGCATCCTGGCTGCGGCCCAGTTGGTGCTCAAGCCGCGCCTGTATTCGACCTTCCTGCTGTGGCTGCTGTCGGAGCTGTTCGAACGCTTGCCCGAGGTGGGCGACCTGGACAAGCCCAAGCTGGTGTTCGTGTTCGACGAGGCGCACTTGCTGTTCGACGATGCGCCGCCGGCACTGGTGCAACGCATCGAGCAGGTCGTGCGGTTGATCCGCTCCAAGGGCGTGGGCGTGTACTTCTGTTCGCAATTCCCCGATGACGTGCCCGACAACATCCTGGGCCAGTTGGGCAACCGCGTGCAGCATGCTTTGCGCGCCTACACGCCACGCGACCAGAAGGCGGTGAGAACCGCCGCCGAGACCTTCGTCGCCAACCCCAAGCTCGATGTGGCCAAGACGATCTCCAGCCTGGGCACCGGCGAAGCGTTGGTCTCCACGTTGCAGGACAAAGGCATACCGATGCCGGTCCAGCAAACCCTGATCGCGCCGCCGCGCTGCCGCATGGGCGCCATCAGCGAGGCCGAACGTGCCCAGGTGCGCGCCACCAGTCCGGTGGCTGGCAAGTACGACACCGGGGTGAACCGTGAGTCGGCTGCCGAGATGCTGGCGCGACGTGCCGGCGACCAGGTCGCCAAGTCCGAAGCGCCGCCCGCACGGTCCGCCGAACAGGACCAGGCACAGGGCAACGACTGGGGACAGACGATGAAAGATGCGGTGTTCGGTACCAAACGCCGCCAAGGCCTGTTGGAGACGATGGCCAAGCAGACCACGCGCACGGTAGGCAGCAAGCTGGGCCAACAGATCGTGCGGGGCATCCTGGGCGGGATCTTCGGCGGCAAGCGCTGACCCAAGCCGGCCATGCCAGTGGCGATGATTGCGGCCGCGGGCACGCTGCGGCCACAATCGGCACATTGCCAAGGCTCAGGGGGAGCGTCATGGAAGACCGCCGCAACATGTCCGGCCGCCGGCCGGCGAACCAACTTGTCCAACCACTGCCGTTCTGGTCCCGGATGCGGAGCATTGCCCTGTTCCCGCTGCAAGGCGCGGCGCTGTGGTCGCTGATCGCGCTGACGCTGTGCTCGCTGCTGACCCTGTTGCCGGGCATCGGGTGGCTGCTCAACATCGTGGTGGCGTTGGCCACTTATCGGTATGCGTTCGAGGTGCTGCGCCATACCGCCAACGGGCATGCGGGGGCGCCCGACTACGGATTGGACCTGGATGATGGCGCGATCTGGCGCATGTTCGCGCTGTTCCTGCTGGCCATCTTCGCCGTCATGTTGGTCGCGGCCTTCACCCGCAGCGGTGCACTCACGCTGATGGCCCTGGCCGCCGTGGTGCTGTTGCTGCCGGGCAGCGTGATCTCGCTGGCCATCGACGGCAGCCTGTTGCGCGCGCTCAACCCGGCCGTGCCACTGGCCATGGCCACGCGCATCGGCTGGCCGTACCTGGCCGCGTTCTGCCTGTTGTTCGTGATCTTCACCAGCTCGCTGATGGCGGCCGGCTGGCTCAAGGCCTACATGCCGCCGCTGCTGGGTGAACTGACCATCAACTTCGCGGTCACCTGGGGCCTGTTTTCGGTGTTCCACCTGCTCGGCTATCTCGTCTACCAGTACCACGAGGCGCTGGGCTTCGAACCGGAGGCGCTGAGCAATGCGCGGCCGCAGGATCCGGACCAGCGCCTGCTGGACGAGGCCGAGACGCTGGTACGAGACGGTCATACCGACAACGCATTGGAAACGCTGCGCGGGGCGGTCCGCTCGCGCGCGGTGACGCTGCCGGTGCATGAGCTCTACCAGCGCCTGCTGCGCCAGTCACCGCGCCGCGATGAGTTGCATGAGCACAGCCGCCAGTACCTCTCGCGATTGCTGGCGGAAAAGCAGGAGCGCCGTGCACTGGCGGTGCTGCGCGAGGCGTTGGACCAGGATGCGGAATTCGTGCCGGCGCAGATCGAACAAGCCACCGTGTTGCTGGACCGCGCCCGGCTGGGCGGCCAGTATCAGCTCACCGCCGACGCGCTACGCGCCATGCTGCATGCCTGGCCGCGCGCGGCCGAAGCGGGCCAGTGGTCGCTGGAGCTGTCGTTGCTGTTGGCCGAGCGTTTCGGCCGCGACGAGGAAGCCCGCGAGATCCTCGCCCTGGCCCTGCAGCGCTGCGAGGATGATGAGCAGCGCCGTCGCCTGCAGGCCGCGCAGGCGGCATTGCTCGGTTTGGCAGGCGGGACCGCCCCGGCCTGAGTGTTCATGGCGGGAATGGCACCGGCCTTGCAGAGGATCGATTGAAGCCACCGCTGCGAAGGCCGCGCGATGCTTCTGCGCCTGCGCTGTGCCTGCGTCCACGTCTACGCCTGCGCTTATGAAACAGCGCGCCAGAGCGGCGCGCTGCCCTGGTCATCCGTTCTCGAGCAGGAAGCGTGCTTTCGCTGCCTGGGGCTGGTCGGCGTAGTCGGCCAGCAGTCGCTCCAGCAGGCGGCGTTGTTGTGGGTGGTCTGCACGCGCGCCGTGGGCCAGGGCCAACTTGAGCCAGGCCTGGGCGATAGCCTCGCGCGTTTCCGCCGTGGGCTGGCTGTGCTCCAGCAACAGCTCGGCCTCCTTGAACAGTCCAAGCGACACCCACGACGTCAACAGCGGCGGCAGCGCCTGCGTCGGCACGTCCCAACCGGTGTCGCGCAACTCGCGCACCAGCGTCCACTGCGCTTGAGCCTGCGCTGCGTCGGCGGCAGGCAGCGAGATCGCGACTTGCGCGTGGCGCTGCAGGGCATTGCGCTGGCCTGCATTGCGAGCGACCCGGCAGCGCGCCAATGCGATGTCCAGGCGCGCCGGTTGCTCGGCCGCCAGCGCCACCAGCAACGACTCGGCCTCGGCATTTTCCATCCGCCCAAGATGGATCTGCGCACGCTCCCAGCGATCGTCCGTCGGGACGGCCGCATCGTCCTCGCGCATGTAGGCGGGCCGGGTCTGCCGCATCATCACCAGCAACCCACCCAGCAACGCGCCAGTAACCAGACCACCCGCATGCGCCTCGAAAGCCACGCGGGAATCGTCATCGGACAGCAGACTGAAGACTTCCCAGCCCAGCCACAGCGGGAACAGCCAGATCGCCGGCGCACGCACGTAGTCGAAGATCACCCCGAACCAATAGAAAAAGCGCACCGGCTGGCGTCCCCAGACCGCGCAGAACGCGCCCATCATCGCGGCGATCGCGCCGGAGGCGCCCAGTCCGGCCACCGCCTCGTCGTGGTGCCACCACATGCTGGCCGCGCCGGATCCGAAGGCGCCGACCACATACACGCCCAACAAGCGCCACGGACCGATCGCCCCTTCCAACAACAGGCCCAGCGCGATGAGGAACAACATGTTGCCGAACAGGTGCATCACATCGCCATGCAGGAAGGCGGCCGCCAACATGCGTCG
The DNA here is from genome assembly GCA_036403795.1 of Stenotrophomonas sp. Lineage (GTDB taxonomy): Bacteria > Pseudomonadota > Gammaproteobacteria > Xanthomonadales > Xanthomonadaceae > Stenotrophomonas_A. The sequence continues at coordinate 10,646 of DASWQJ010000099.1, read as the reverse complement.
CGGCGACCACTCCGTGCTCAGCTGGAGATGACGCAAGGTGAAGATGGCACCGAGGCGGCGATCGTATTCGGTGCGCAAGGGCTGCCACCGTTCGCGCGCCTGTGGCTCGATCAGTGCCCCTTCGGCCAGCGCCTGCCGGAAGTGCGTATCGGCGAAGGCGGCGCTGGCCAGCTGCGAGGCGCGTTCCTGCTCGCTGCCCTTGTCCAGCGCCTGGAGGAGATCGCCGCGATGCCGCTCGGCCAGGAAACGGCGATAGGCGGGCAATTCGACGCGGGCCAGGCCGGAGGTCATGTAGTAGGCCTGCGCTTGCGCGATGGCGACCTGGTCACCGGCCTGCGGCCCGAAAAAGACCAAGGCGTTGAGCAGCACCAGCAAGGTGGTCATCCAGGGCCAGCTGGCCCAGCTCAACGGTTTGTGCAAAGGCAGAATGAACATGTCGACGTCCCCTGTCGGTCAGCGCGCAGCTTCCTCAGCGCGCAGCTTCCATGATCCCGTTGGCCAGATGCAAGCTGGGGGGCTAGCATCGCCTCCCCGCATCCTGTCGCGACCCGCATGACCCGTTGGCGTCCTCCCGCAGAAAAAAGCACCGCACTCATCACCGGCACCGGCCACGAGCGCCTGAAGGCAGAGCTGGACGACCTGTGGCGGGTGCGCCGCCCCGAAGTGGTCAAGGCGCTCGCCGCGGCGGCCGCCGAAGGGGATCGCTCGGAAAATGCCGAGTACACCTATCGCAAGAAACAACTGGGCGAGATCGACCGCCGGGTGCGCTATCTCAGCAAGCGGCTCGAGGCGTTGCGGGTGGTCGACGATGCACCCAGCGATCCGAGTGCGGTGTATTTCGGCGCCTGGGTGGAACTGGAACGCATCGACGACGGCGAGTTGCTGCGCTATCGCATTGTCGGACCCGACGAGACCGACGCGGCACTGGGCTGGATCAGCATCGACTCGCCGCTGGCACGCGCCCTGCTCAAGAAGCGCGTGGACGACGAGATGGAGGCGATGCTGCCGGCGGGCAAGACCGGCTTCGTGGTCGTGGACGTCCGCTACGGCGATACGGCCCCGACCTAGCGTCCACCGCCTGGGTCAGACCATCGCCAGCGACAGCGGCTTGCGTGCCGCCTCGACCGCATTGCCGAACAGGTCATGCTCGTCACTGTCGGTGATCTGCACCTCGACAAAATCTCCCGCGCGCAAGCCTGCGGCTTCGCCGTTCTGGATGTGCACCAGTCCATCGATCTCCGGTGCATCGGCGCGCGAACGTGCCACTGCGATGCCATCTTCCACGCCATCGACCAGGCACTGCTGCATCGTGCCGATCTTGGCTTCCAGGCGAGCGGCCGAAATCTGGGACTGACGCTCCATGAAACGTGCCAGGCGCTCCTGCTTCACTTCCTCGGGCACCGGGTCGGGCAAGGCATTGGCACTGGCCCCTTCCACCGGCGAATAGGCGAACGCGCCGACGCGGTCCAGCTGCGCCTGGTCCAGGAAATCCAGCAGCGCTTCGAACTCGGCTTCGGTTTCGCCGGGGAAGCCGACGATGAAGGTCGAACGCAGGGTGATGTCGGGGCACATCGCACGCCAGCGCTGTACCCGCTCCAAGGTCTTGTCGACGGCGCCCGGGCGCTTCATCAGCTTGAGGATGCGCGGACTGGCGTGCTGGAACGGAATGTCCAGGTACGGCAGGATCCGGTTCTCGACCATCAGCCCGATGACGTCGTCCACGTGCGGGTACGGATAGACGTAGTGCAGGCGCGTCCAGGCATCCAACTCGCCCAGGCCTTCGCAAAGTGCCTTCATGCGGGTCTGGTATTGGCGCCCCTGCCAGGTCTTCTCGGCATACTTGATGTCCACGCCGTAGGCCGAGGTGTCCTGCGAGACCACCAGCAGCTCGCGCACACCGCCACGCACCAGGCGCTCGGCTTCGCGCAGCACTTCGTCGACCGGTCGCGAAACCAGGTCGCCACGCATCGAGGGAATGATGCAGAAACTGCAACGGTGGTTGCAGCCTTCGGAGATTTTCAGATAGGCGTAATGGCGGGGCGTGAGCTTTACCCCGACGCCCTCGTACTCGCCAAAAGACGTGCTGCGACGCGGGACCAGGTCCACGAACGGATCGTGTCGCGGCGGCAGCGCCGCGTGCACGGCTTCCATCACACTCTGGTAGTCCTGCGGACCGGACACGGCCAACACGTCCGGGTAGGCCTCCCGGATCCGCTCCGGGCGCTTGCCCAGGCAACCGGTGACGATCACCTTGCCGTTCTCGTTCATCGCCTCGCCGATGGCATCCAGCGATTCGGTCACGGCCGAGTCGATGAAGCCGCAAGTGTTGACGACCACCACATCGGCAGCGTCGTAGCTGGGCACGATGTCGTAGCCCTCTACCCGCAGCTGGGTGAGGATGCGTTCGGAATCGACGAGGGCTTTCGGACAGCCAAGGCTGACGAAGCCGACTTTGGGGTTCGACTGGGACATGGGTTGCGGGCGGGGAGACGGCCGGCGGCCTGAATCGGCGAATTATAGCTGGCTGGCGGACGCGGCCCTGAATGCCCGTTCCGGGTGGCCCGCAGAAGGCCTGCCCGGACCGGCGCGACCCGCCAGTCTCCGTCACTGCGCCCTGCCCGTCCGGCACCGATAATGACGGCCCCATTCATCCAAGAGGACGCCCCGATGGGCCACTGGACCACGCTGGACACTCCCCACGGCCAGATTGCTGCCTGGCACGCGCAACCGGTTGGCCAGCCGCGCGGCGGCCTGGTGGTGATCCAGGAAATCTTCGGCGTCAACGCGCACGTCCGCCAGGTCGCCGAAGGTTTCGCCGCCGAAGGCTACGAAGTGCTTGCGCCGGCCTTCTTCGATCTGGTCGAGAAGGATGCGCAGCTCGAGTACGACGCGGCGGGCACCGCGCGTGGATTGCAGATGGTCGGCGCACTGGGTTTGGACAAGGCGGTAGAGGTGGTGCAGGCCGCCGCCACGGTGCTGGCCCCTGCCGGCAAGGTGGGCACGGTAGGTTATTGCTGGGGCGGCACGGTGGCGTTGCTGTCGGCCACGCGGCTGGGGTTGCCCTCGGTGAGCTATTACGGCGCGCGCAATGCCCAGCATCTGGACGAACCGTTGAAGGCACCGGTGATTTTCCATTTCGGCGAGCAGGACAAATCAATTTCTGCCGAGGCCGTGCAGCAGCATCGCGACAAGTTGCCGGGCAGCCCGGTCTACGTCTACCCGGCCGATCATGCGTTCAATCGTGATGTCGGTCCGCACTGGGCACCCGAGAGCGCCAAGCTGGCACGCGAACGCACATTGGCCTTTTTTGCGGAAAACCTGTGAGCGGCACTTTCCCGATCGACCCGCGCCTGGAGGCGGACAGCGTTTGGTTGGCGGACGGGCCGTTGTCTCAGGTCCGGCTGATGGACGACACGCGGTTCCCCTGGCTGGTGCTGGTGCCGCGCGTGGCCGATGCCACCGAATGGATCGACCTGGACGGCGGGCAGCAGCGCTTGCTGCTGGCCGAACTCAACCAGGCCTCGCAGTTGTTGCGAGGCGAACCCGGCGTGCAGAAGCTCAACATCGGAGCGCTCGGCAACATCGTGCGGCAGCTGCACGTGCATGTGGTCGGCCGCCACGAGGGCGACTGCGCCTGGCCCGGGCCGGTGTGGGGCAGCGGCGCGGCGACGCGGCACGAGCCCGGTGACCTGCAGCGCCGTGTGCAGGACTGGGCGCAACGGCTACGATAGGCGCCCAATCCCGACCTCGTGTCCCGTCCGCATGAAATCCAATGTCGTCGCCGCGCTGATCCTCATCCTGGTGGGCCTGTTGTTCCTGGCCAACAACCTGGGCTGGACGAACCTGAGCCTGGGCCGCCTGATCGCCACCTGGTGGCCGGCGCTGTTGGTGGCCTGCGGCATCGGCATGTTGTTCGGTCGCGGCAAGTAATCCAGAACGGGGTCAGGTTCACTTAAAACGGGGTCAGGTTCAGTTCGTAGAGCGAACTGAACCTGACCCCGTTTTTACCGGCCCCGTTTTTAAGTGAACCTGACCCCGTTTTATCAGGTGCGGGGCAGGGTCACGCCGGTCTGGCCCTGGTACTTGCCGCCGCGGTCGCGGTAGCTGGTCTCGCAGACTTCGTCGGACTGGAAGAACAACATCTGCGCCACGCCTTCGTTGGCGTAGATGCGCGCCGGCAGTGGCGTGGTGTTGCTGAATTCCAGCGTGACATGGCCCTCCCACTCCGGCTCGAGCGGGGTGACGTTGACGATGATGCCGCAGCGCGCGTACGTGCTCTTGCCCAGGCACACCACCAGGGTGTCGCGCGGCACGCGGAAATATTCCACGGTTCGCGCCAGGGCAAAACTATTCGGCGGGATGATGCACACATCCGCTTCGATATCCACGAAGCTGCCACTGTCGAAATGCTTGGGATCGACGATGGTGGAGTTGATGTTGGTGAAGATCTTGAACTCGCGCGAGCAACGCACGTCGTAGCCATAGCTGGAGGTGCCGTAGCTGACGATGCGCTGGCCCGCGGCGTCCTGCTTGACCTGGCCTGGCTCGAACGGCTCGATCATTGCCTGCTGCTCGGCCATGCGCCTGATCCAGCGGTCGCTCTTGATGCTCATTCGGTCTTCCTGTGATGGGGTGGCGGCAGGCGCCGCCGGGTGATTCTAAGCATTGCGGACACAAGCGTCGCGATGACCTTGGCCGTGTCAACCAAACGACGTGGCAATGGGAATGGCGGCACGCGGACGCTTTGCCAGCTCTTCGGCCAATCGCGTGGCCGCCGCCAGGTAGGCCTGCGCAGCCGGCGAATCCGGTGCGGCGGCGACGATCGGTATGCCGGCATCGCCCTGTTCGCGGATGGCGATCTCCAGCGGCAGCGAGCCAAGCAAGGGCACGCCGTACTGGGTCGCCATGCGCTGGCCGCCGCCCTCGCCGAACAAATGCTCGGCATGCCCGCAGTTCGAGCACACGTGCACCGCCATGTTCTCGACGATGCCGAGCACCGGCACCTCGACCTTCTCGAACATCTTCAACGCCTTGCGCGCATCGAGCGTGGCGATTTCCTGCGGGGTGGTCACGATCACGGCACCGGCCACCGGGATCTTCTGCGACAGCGTGAGCTGGATGTCGCCGGTCCCCGGCGGCAAGTCGACCAGCAGGTAATCCAGGTCATCCCACAGGGTGTCGTTGAACAGCTGGGTCAGGGCCGAGGTCGCCATCGGGCCCCGCCAGATCATCGGGGTGTCGGTATCGATCAGCAGGCCGATGGACATCGCTTCCACCCCGAACGCGCGCAGGGGCTCGATGGTCTTGTTGTCGGGACTGTCCGGACGTCCGCTGATGCCGAGCATCGCCGGCACGCTGGGCCCATAGATGTCCGCATCGAGCAGGCCTACCCGGGCACCTTGGCGCTGCAGGGCCAGGGCCAGGTTCACGGCGGTGGTGGATTTGCCCACGCCTCCCTTGCCGGAAGCGATGGCGATCACGTTGCGAACGCGGAGATGGGGAGTGAGGGTGCCTTGCGGCCGGTGTGCGGGGATCTTCATGCCCCTATTGTCGGCGAGGGCCGCCCCAGTCACCAAACCCAGGCTAGCCCGAACGTCTGCCAGCCCCTTCGCTGGCCATCAACGAGGGTCCGAGAGCACCGCCTGCGCTGCGTTGTGGCCCGGCGCGCCGGTCACGCCCCCGCCAGGATGCGTTCCGGCGCCGCACAGGTACAGCCCCGGCAGCGCGCCCCGGTAATCGGCCTGGCCCAGCATCGGGCGGGCGCTGAACAACTGGTTGAGGCTGAGCGCGCCGTGGAAGATGTCGCCGCCCACCAGGCCGAACTGGCGCTCCAGGTCCTTCGGGCTGAGGCTCTGCCGCCCCAGCACCGAGGCCGCGAAGCCCGGGGCATGGCGGTCCACCGTGGCGATCATCAGATCGGCCACCTCCTCACGGTGATCGTCCCAATGGCGCCCGCCGGGCAGCTCGGGCGCCACGTGCTGGCAGAACAGACTGGCCACGTGCTTGCCCGCCGGCGCCAGGGAGTCGTCCAGGGTGCTGGGAATCAGCAATTCCACCACCGGCTCGCGCGACCAGCCAAAGTCGCGGGCATCGCGCCAGGCACGATCCATGTAGTCCAGGCTGGGCGCGATGATGATGCCGGCGGTGAGGTGATCGCCCTGCCCCGGCAGCACGGTGAAGTCCGGCAATCGAGACAGCGCCACGTTCATGCGGAAAGTGCCGGAGGCGCAGCGCCAGTTCGCCATGCGTTCGCGGGTCTGTTCCGGCACCTGCGCCGGTGCCATCAGCCGCTCGTACAGCAACTTCGGATTGACATTGGCGATCACCTTGCGGGCGTCGATGCGTTCGCCAGTGTCGGTTACCACGCCCACTGCCCGACCGCCCTCGACCACCACTTCGCGCACACCGGCATCGGTCCGTATTTCCACGCCACGTTCGCGACAACAAGCCGCCATCGCCTGGGTGATCGCGCCCATGCCCCCGATCGCATGGCCCCACGCACCCTTGACGCCATTGCTCTCGCCAAACACGTGGTGCAGCAACACGTAGGCCGTGCCGGGCGCGTAGGGACTGGCGTAGTTGCCGACGATGCCATCGAAACCGAACAGGGCTTTGATCGGCGCGCTCTCGAACCATCGATCGAGATATTCGGCGGCCGAGATCGTGAACAGGTCCAGCAACTCCTGTCGCAGCGACGGCGCGAGCGCATGCAGGCGGCGACCCAACCGGCCGGCCCGCCACAGCTGGGGCATGGCCTTGCACCAGCCCGAATCGGTCACGTTCGGAGGGGCCTGCAAGGCCAGCACCCGGAGCACGTCGGCCAGCTGCTCCAGCCGTGCTTCGTAGGCCGGCAGCCGCTCGGCATCACGGGCCGAGAACTTGGCCACTTCCTCACGCGTGCGACCGCCTCCGGACAGCAGATAGCCCCCATCCGGCAACGGCAGGAAGTTGTTGAGCCGTCGCGGCACCACGCGCAGGCCGTGCCGCACCAATTCCAGGTCCGCGATCACCTTGGGCTGCAACAACGAGACCGTGTAGGACGCCACCGAGTTGCGGAAGCCGGGATGGAACTCCTCGGTCACCGCGGCTCCGCCTACCACCGCGCGCCGCTCCAGCATCAGCACCTTGCGGCCGGCAGCGGCCAGATAGGCGGCGCAGACCAGGCCGTTGTGGCCGGCGCCGATCACGATCACATCGAACGGGGTAGGCGTCATGGCGTTGATATAGCACGCCGCCACGCGCCTATACTCCGCCGCAACGGAGCGCTCGGGACAGGCCGATGACCGGCAGCAGGGACGATCGTTCGCTACAGCCGCGGACCGGCGGCTTCCATCCGTGGTGAGGCGGGCCGGCTACTGGCCGGTGTGGACCGCAACGGCGCTGGCCTTGGCGCTGGGCGCGTCCGGGTGCCTGGCCCAGGCCGACGCCGCCGTGCAGCGATGGCTGCATGGCATGGCCGCGTGGGTGACCGGGTTGGCCGGAATTGCCGGCCATTCCGATGCGACCCCTTTGGCACTTTTCGAACCCCTGCCCGGTTCGCTGGCCTGGGGTGCGGCCCTTGCCGGCGTGCTTTGCCTGCGGCTGCCGCCGGCACCGGCCCCCAGCCGGCGCGCGACCTGGCGTGGCCTCACCTGGACCCTGCTGCCTTTGGTGCTGTCGATCCTGCTGTTGGTCGTACTGCAGCGCTGGCTGCCACCGCTCGCCGCGGCGGTGGCCGTGCTGGCCACGGTCCTGCTGCACATCGCCTGGCAGGCGCGTGACATCCGGCGCGTGCGCGGGGCAAGTGCGCTGTGCCGGGCCATGCGGCGTGGCCTGGCCAACGACGGCGCATTGCCCTGCAGCCTGCTGCGTTTGCGTCTGAGCGGGGCGCCCAAGCGCCTGCCATGGCGGGAAATCCTGCCGAGCCTGCAGGCTCGCACCCGGCGCGGCGGAGATCGACTTGCCCGATGCGGCCCCGACGGTGCTGCCCTGTGGCTGGTCAACACCGACGCACGGGCGGCCGAACGCGTCGCCGTGGAGCTGCGGGCGGACCTGGCCAGCGTGCTGGCCCGCCATGACCTGCACTGCCAGCTGGGCCATGCCAGCCAGGAGGGAGCCGGGGGCAACGCCCAGGCATTGTGGGAAGCCGCCCGGCCCGGTTGAAGCAACGTACGGCGATGGCGAGACCGGCCCATGACCTTCGGCCCGATCACCGGGGCGCCGCAGAGGTTTAGAGTGCCGCGACCGTCCTGGCACCGCCGGGGCATTCTCGTCGCTCCTGGAGCCTGACCCGTGACCTTCCGAAAACCGCATCTTTTGACGCTTTCCCTGGCCGTGGCCGCCGCCCTGGCCGGCTGCAAGAAGTCCGAGGACACCGCTGCCCCCGCCCCGGCCGCCACCGCCGACGCGGCCGCCGCGCCGAAGAAGCTGACCTTGGACGAGTCCAAGCTGCCGCCGTTCAACCAGTTCCAGGCCAGCGACCTCGACCCGAACGGCAACGCTTGTACGGATCTCAACACCTACGCCAATGCCAAGTTCCTGGCCGCCAACCCGGTGCCGTCCGATCGCACCAGCTGGGGCGCCTTCGAGATGCTGGATGAGCGCTCCAATGCCGTGCAGCACCAGCTCGTCGAGCAGGCCGCCGCCGACAAGGACGCCAAGGGCGTGGAGAAGATCGTCGGCGACATCTGGTCCACCGGCATGGACGAAGCCAAGATCAATGCGCAGGGCCTGGAGCCGCTCAAGGCCGATCTGGCCGCCATCGATGGCGTGACCGACCAGGCCAAGCTGGTCGAATATCTGCGCGCCACCGCGGCCAAGGGCGAGAACGAACTGTTCTCCTTCGGCGCCGAAGCCGACTTCAAGAAGTCCAGCATGAACATCGCCTACGCCGCGCAGGGCGGCCTGGGCCTGCCGGATCCGGAGTACTACACCAAGGCCGAAAACAAGGCCAAGCTGGAGGCTTACCAGGCCCACGCCGCCAACGTGCTGAAGTTGGCCGGGGTGAGCGAAGCCGATGCCGCCACCCAGGCCAAGCAGATCGTCGATTTCGAAACCCGCCTGGCCAAGGTGTCCAAGACCAGCACCGAGTTGTCGCGCGATGCCTCGTTGTTCTACAACCCGGTGAGCCCGGCCGATGCCGACAAGCTGACCCCGAACTGGTCGTGGACCGAGTTCTTCAAGTCGCAGGGCGTGGCGGTGCCGGAGATGTTCTCGCTGGCCATCCCCGCGTTCCATGAAGAAGTCAGCAAGATGATTGCCGACACCGATCCGGCGATCTGGCGCGCGTACTTGCGCTTCCATGCCGTGGACAGTGCTTCGCCGTTCCTGAGCCAGCCGTTCGTCGACGAGAACTTCGCGTTCTACAACAAGACCATGCGCGGCCAGAAGGAAATCAAGCCGCGCTGGAAGCGCGTGCTGCAGACCATCAATGGCCAGACCGGTGAGGCGCTGGGCCAGATGTACGTGCAGGTCGCGTTCCCGGCCGAGTCCAAGGCGAAGATGGAAGCGCTCGTGGGCAACCTGCGCACCGCGCTGAAGGCCCGTATCGAGAAGCTGGACTGGATGAGCCCGGAGACCAAGGAAAAGGCCATCGCCAAGTGGAACAGCTTCACGCCCAAGATCGGCTATCCGGACAAGTGGCGTTCGTGGGACGGACTGACCACCGGCCGTGACAGCTACCTGGGCAACGTGCTGGCCGCGCAGGAATTCAACTACAAGTGGAACCTGTCCAAGATTGGTCAGCCGGTGGACCGCACCGAGTGGGGCATGTCGCCGCAGACGATCAATGCGTATTACAACCCGCTGCAGAACGAGATCGTGTTCCCGGCCGCCATCCTGCAGCCGCCGTTCTTCGATCCGAACGCACCGGCTGAAATGAACTACGGCGGCATCGGCGCGGTGATCGGCCACGAAATGACCCACGGCTATGACGACCAGGGCAGCCGTTTCGGACCCGACGGCAACTTCATCGCCGATCCGGGTTGGTGGACGCAGGCCGACTTCGACGCCTTCAAGGGCCGCACCAACAAGCTCACCCATCAGTTCAGCAGCTACCAGACCGACCAGGGCAAGGTCAGCGGCGAGCTCACGCTGGGCGAGAACATCGCCGACCTGGGCGGCTTGAACACGGCCTATGACGCAATGAAGACGGCCACGGCCGGCCAGGACGATCCCAAGACGGACGGCCTGACCCGCGACCAGCGCTTCTTCCTCAACTGGGCCACCGTGTGGCGTCGTAACTTCAACCCGGAAGAGCTGGCAGTGCGCCTGAAGACCGATCCGCATGCACCGGCGAACTTCCGCGCCATCGGTGCGCCGTCGAACATGCCGACCTTCGCGGCTGCGTTCTCGTGCAAGCCGGGCGAGAAGATGGTTCGCCAGGGGGATCAGCAGGTTGTGATCTGGTAAAGCGGCGGGCATTGTTGCGCACTGGGGCCCGGCATCTGCCGGGCTCTTTTTTTTGGTTTTTGTTTTGCCTGGGCGTTTGTGCTCGCGGCTGGCTTTTTGTTTTTTTTGGCCCTCTGGGCTGTTGTTGGGCGCCGGTTGTCGCGGCTTGCGAGTTGGGTTTTTTGTTGGGGGCGCGGTTTGGTTTGGGCGGTTGGTGGCGTTGGCTTGCGGTGCGGGCCCCGTCCTGTCGGGCTGGTGGGGCGGGGGGGGGGGGGGGG
>DASWQJ010000098.1:0-6065 GCA_036403795.1 Stenotrophomonas sp. | reverse complement strand
CCCCCCCCCCCCCCCGCTCGTTGCCCGCAAGCCGAGCTCTGCGCTCTGAGCTCTGCGCCCTGGCTCTGCGCCCTGGCTCTGCGCCCTGGCTCTGCGCCCTGGCTCTGCGCCCTGGCTCTGCGCTCTGCGCTCTGGCTCTGCGCTCCGCGCCCTGGCTCTGCGCCCTGCCTCTTCCCCGATCAAAACCCCGGCAAACCGCGGAAAACCCACGCAGCGCCGCACACCACCTCAAACCACCATCGCACCATCAGCCAACGGCGCAGGCCGGCCCAACAAATACCCCTGCCCGTAATGACACCCCAACTCGCGCAGCGTCCGCCGCTGCTGCTCCGTCTCGATCCCCTCACCCACCGTCTCGATCCCCAGCGTGGCCGCCAACGCCAAAATACTGCGCACCAACGCCAGCGAATCCTGCCCAGCCCCCTGATGCAACCCCGCCACGAAACTCTGATCGATCTTCAACGCAGAAATCGGGAACCGGTGCAGATACGACAACGCCGAATACCCCGTACCGAAATCGTCCAACTGGATCAGGATGCCCCGCTCCCGCAACGTGCGCAGAATCCGCAACGTCCGCGGCGCATCATCCAGCAATGCCACCTCCGTGATCTCCAGGCGCAACCGCGTCGTATCGGCCTGCACCGCGTCCATCAACCCCAACAAACGCTCGGCGAAATCGACCGAACGGAAATGCCGCGGCGACACATTCACCGACACATATCCCGTGCCGCCCCGCCCCAGATGATCGATCACCTGCTCATAGAGCTGCCAATCGACCTGCTCGATCAACCCACTGTCCTCGCCCAGATGGATGAACGCCGCCGGCCGCAACAACCCCCGCGTCTCATGCTCCCAGCGCAGCAGCGCCTCGTGACCCACCACCACCCCATCCTCCAACCGCACGATCGGTTGATAGAACGGATGGAACGCGCGACTGTTCAACGCACGCCGCATGTCCGCTTCCAGATCCAGGCTACGCAATGCCTCTTCGCGCATCGCCTCGTCGAATACCGCGAACCGCTCGGTAATCTGCGCCTTCGCCCGATACATGGCCGCGTCCGCATCGCGCAGCAACTCCTCGCCCGTGCGATAACGCCGATGCCACATCGCCACGCCCAGGCTGCCTGACGGAAACAACTCCCGCCCCGCTACCCACATCGGCTGACCGAGTACGCCCTGCAGCCGCTGCGCCAACTCGCGCGCCGCCTCCACCCCCTCCGGGCAACGCATCAGGATCGCGAATTCGTCGCCGCCCAACCGCGCGACCACGTCATCGGCCCGCACCGTCGTGACGATGCGCTGCGCCACCTCGATCAACATCCGATCGCCGGCCGCATGGCCCACGCTGTCGTTGACCAGCTTGAAGCGATCCAGATCCAGGAACAGCACCGCGAACGGCATGCCATCGCCATGCAGCGCACGCTGGATCGACTCGTCCAGGCGATCGAGCAGATGCGCACGGTTGGGCAGCCCCGTCAGCGCGTCGTGCAAAGCCTGGTGGGTCAACCGCTGCTCGGCGCGCAGACGCTCGGCAATCTGGCCCAGCAACTTTTCGTTGAGCTCGGCCAACTCGCGCGTACGCGCCAGCACGCGGTGCTCCAACTCGCCATGCGCCTGCCGCAGTTGAGCCTGCGCACGTTGGCGGGCCAGGCCATTGCCGATGTTGTGGGCCACGAAGGCCAACAGCCGCTGGTCGTGGACGCTGTATCCGACCTGCGGCGAATAACTCTGCACCACGATCGCCCCGACCACCTCGTCGTCGTTGAACAGCGGCACGCCGAGCCAGCTGTGCGCGCGTGCGCCGATGCCCTGGACCTGGCCGCCGGTCACCATCGCATCGATATCCGTGCGCGTGGCCAGCACCGCCGAGCGGCGCTCGATCAGATATTCGGTCATGCCGCCGCTGAACTTGCGAGGCGGTCGCGCACCGTTGTGCTCATCGACCGAATAGGCAAATTCCAACCCATCCCCGGCGCCATTGATCAGCGCGATGTAGAAGTTGCGCGCGTCGAGCAGGTCGCCAACGACCCCATGCACTTCGGCATAGAACTGGCTCAGGCTTTCCGAGGCCATGGCCAGTTCGCTGATGCGGAACAGCGCCACCTGCAAGGTTTCGGCGCGCTTGCGCTCCAGGATCTCATCCTGCAGCTCGCGGTTGGCGTGCTGCAACTCCCGCGTGCGTTCTTCGACGCGACGCTCCAGTTGCACCTTGACCTGGCGTCGATCCATCGCTGTCAGCACATGCTGGGCGACGTAGGCCAACAGGATGCGATCCTGCTCGCTGAAACCGATGCGCTCATCGTAGCTCTGCACCACGATCGCGCCGGCCACGCGACCGTCGCGCAACATCGGCACGCCCAGCCAGTCGACACTTTCCGGACCCCGGGTGGGATCTGGCGGGATATTGAGGCGTTCGGTCAGCTGTTCCGACGGCCCGCTCAACGCAACACCACGCGCCAGCAAGGCGAAAGTCAGGCTGTTGGGAAGATCGGCGCGTCGGTAGCTGCGTGCCGGATCGGCCACGAAATTGTCCTGCTCATCGACGAAGTACAAGAAACGCAGGCTTTCGGCCTGCGCGTCGTACTCGACGATGTAAAAATTTTCCGCATACATCAGCGAGCCGACCACCGCGTGGATGCGTTGCAGCATCTGCGCCAGGTCCAATTCGTTGCCCGCCAGGTCGGCGATCTCGTACAGCGCCTGCTGCAACTGCTTGGACTTCTCCAGGTCCTCGATGTCGCCCTGCAGGCGTGCGCTGTCCAGCGTGCCGAAGGTCAAGGCCTCGGCCAGTGCGCACCAGGTCTGGCGGCTCGCCGGATCCAGTGGGACCGCACCCTGCCAGGACACCGACAGTGCGGCGAAATCGTCCGCGCTGCGCCAGGCGTGCGTGTACGGGTCGGAATGAGCAACCTCCAACGCCTGAAGTGCGCGGTCGAGCAACGCGTCGTCGGCCACTTCGGAACGGCCCCGCCCCTCTTCATCCAGGCGGCCGTCGCGCCAGGCCAATGCGACGGCCGATCCGGCCGGCAACATGCTGGCCAATACGTCGGCCGCACGATCGCAGGCCGCGGCGACGCGGGCCTGTTGCCGGCTACTGGCAATGGCGGTTTGGCTGGTCAGCATTGTGCTTGTTCCTAAGGACGCCGGTGGGCCGGTGCCTCCCCCTGGTTCGCAGCATAACCGTTGCAGCGCTCGCCCATCACCGTGGCAGGCGAAGTCGTGTTGAACGGTCCGCCGCCGGCCTCGCGGCCGTCGCGGCGCCCTGGCCTAGAATGAGGACGATGCCAGAAACCCTCGCCCATCCGGTCCAGCACGGCCAGGAGATCAAACACAGCCGGTTCCTCGCCCAGGCCGCGCCGATCGACCAACCGTCCGCGGCCTTGGCCTTCGTGGCCGCCGTGTCGGTGCCCGAGGCCACCCACAACTGCTGGGCGTACCGCATCGGCGCCGAATACCGATCCAGTGACGATGGCGAACCCGCCGGCACCGCCGGCCGACCCATCCTCGCCGCGATCGACGGCCAGGGCCTGGACCAGGTCGCGGTCGTGGTCACCCGCTGGTACGGCGGAGTGAAGCTGGGCGCCGGGGGCTTGGTGCGAGCCTACGGCGGCACTGCGGCCGAATGCCTGCGCCTGGGCCCGCGGCTGGCGCTGACCGCGATGGCCACCTTGTGGTTGCGCTGCGGCTTCGAAGATCTGGGGGCCGTGCACCTGGCGCTGGCCCAGTACCATGCGAGCAAAGAGCAAGAACACTTCGATGCCGCCGGCGTGCTGATGTGCGCCAGCCTTCCCGCCGATGCATTGGCCGACTTGAAAAACCGGTTGCGAGACGCCACTCGCAATCGAGTCCACGTTTCCGAGCACGCTCCCGCATGAATGCAACTTCGGCCGATCCTGCACCGCGTGGCCTCGGCCGTCTGGGCAGCCTGCGAACCTTGTGGCCCTTCGTACGCCGCCACCTGAGCCTGTTCTGCGCCTGGCTGGGCGCGCTGGCCCTGTCATCGGCGGCCACCCTGGCCTTGCCGGCGGTGGTCAAGCAAGTGATCGACCACGGCTTCTCGGCCGGTGGGGACATCAATCGCACCTTCTCCCTCGCCTTTGCGGTCACCGTGGCGTTGGCCCTTGCCACCTCGGCGCGGTTCTTCTTCGTTTCCCTGTTGGGCGAACGAGTGGTGGCCGACTTGCGCGGACGCTTGTACGCGCACTTGATCGGCCTGGATGCCGCCTTCCACGACCGCAGCCGCAGCGGAGAGCTGGTCTCCCGTCTGTCGGCCGACAGCGAGCTGCTGCGTAGTGTGATCGGCTCGACCATGTCCGTGGCGCTGCGCAGTTCGGTCACCGTGCTGGGCAGCCTGGCGATGCTGTTCGTCACCAGCCCGCGGCTGGCCGCCTACTCGCTGGTCGGCATTCCGCTGGCGGTACTGCCGATCGTGCTAGGCGCCCGTCGCCTGCAAAAGATGGCGCGCGCCAGCCAGGATCGCATCGCCGATGCCAACACGCTGGCAGCAGAAACCCTGGGCGCGGTACGCACCGTGCAGGCGCATGCCCGCGAGCCCTGGGAACTGGGCCGCTTCGAAAGTGCGCTGCAGACCTCGGTCGACACCGCACGCCGGCGCATCCGCACCCAGAGCCTGGTGACCGCCGTGGCGATCATGCTGGTGTTCGGCGCCATCGTGCTGGTGCTGTGGCTGGGCGCGCGCGACGTGATCTCGGGCCAGATGACCGCCGGCACGCTGGGCCAGTTCGTGTTGTACGCCCTGATCGGCGGTGGTTCGGTCGGCGCGCTGGCCGAAGTCTGGAACGAACTGCAACGCGCCGCCGGCGGTATGGGCCGGATTGCCGAGCTGCTGGAAGAGCAACCCCTGGTGACCGCCCCCGCCCATCCGGCGGCCCTGCCGCAGCCGTTGCGTGGCGAGATCCGTTTTGACGACGTGGTCTTCCACTATCCGCAACGACCCGACCAGGCCGCGCTCAATGGCTTCGACCTGCACGTACGCCCCGGCGAGACGGTGGCGCTGGTGGGCCCGTCCGGCGCGGGCAAGAGCACGGTGCTGTCCTTGCTGCTGCGCTTCCATGATCCGCAGTCCGGCACCGTGTCGGTCGATGGCGCGGATCTGCGCACGCTTGATCCGCTGGCCCTGCGCGAACAACTCGCCCTGGTACCGCAGCAACCGGCCTTGTTCGCCGCCAGCGCTGCCGACAACATCCGCTATGGCCGACTGGACGCCTCCGACGCCGAGTTGCAGGCTGCTGCCCGCGCGGCCGAGGCGGATGGATTTCTGTCCG
This sequence comes from Stenotrophomonas sp., assembly GCA_036403795.1. Lineage (GTDB taxonomy): Bacteria > Pseudomonadota > Gammaproteobacteria > Xanthomonadales > Xanthomonadaceae > Stenotrophomonas_A. The sequence continues at coordinate 780 of DASWQJ010000098.1, read as the reverse complement.
AATTGCCGCAGGGCTACGCGACGGAACTGGGCGAACGCGGCGCGCGCCTGTCCGGTGGCCAACAGCAGCGCATCGCCATTGCGCGTGCGTTGCTGCGCAACGCCCCGATCCTGTTGCTGGACGAGGCGACCAGCGCGCTCGATGCGCAAAGCGAACGCGCTGTGCAACAGGCCCTGGAGCGCCTGATGACCGGCCGCACCACGTTGGTGATCGCGCACCGCCTGGCGACCGTACTCAAGGCCGATCGCATCGTAGTGATGGAACGCGGCCGCATCGTCGCCCAAGGCACGCATGCCGAGTTGCTGGCACAGGGCGGCCTGTACGCCGAACTGGCGCGCCTGCAGTTCATCGATTGAGCACGTGGCGATAACATCGGCGTGCGCATGCTCGCCACGCCGGCGATGGGCCGGCTTTGACGACGTGCACAGCGTGGAGGTTTTCGCAATGTCCTTCCGGCAATTCCCCGCCACCGGTTCCGATGGCGAGTCCTATGTGATCGTCGAATTCCGAGGCGATCCCGCCGCGGCGGCGGACAGCGACCACGAGTCGCCGCGTTACGAGCTGGCCGATGGCCGCCACTTGGTCAGGCAAGGCCAGGAATACACTACCAGCGGCGGCGAATTGCGTTTGTCGGCCGCCTGAGCCGGGCGCTGGTCAACTTTTGGCCACCGCCCTCGCGCGGCCCGCGCCATCAGGCGCCGGGCCGCTTATCCACGAGTTTATGCAGGGCTTGTCCACAGGCGTTGTGGACTTCTTCGTATCGGCACTCACCCCGGTTGC
>DASWQJ010000097.1:0-6311 GCA_036403795.1 Stenotrophomonas sp. | reverse complement strand
GTGGGCTCGTCCAGGATCAGCAGGCGCGGACGGGTCATCATTGCGCGGGCGATCATCAGCCGGCGCTTCATGCCGCCGGACAGCGTGCGGCTCATCACCTGCGCCTTTTCCCACAGATGCGCGCGCTTGAGTTCGACTTCGGCCAGCACCTCGGCTTCCTTGCGCGGCATGCCGTAGAAGCCGGCGTAGTTTACCAGGATGTCGAAGGGCTTCTCGAACAGGTTGAAGTTGATTTCCTGCGGAACCAGGCCGATCAAGCGCATCGCCGCGCTGCGATCGCGCACCAGGTCGGTGCCGAACACCTCCACCTGGCCTTCGCTCAGGTTGACCAGCGAGGACACGATGCCGATCAAGGTGGACTTGCCGGCCCCGTTGGGCCCCAGCAAGGCGAAGAAATCGCCGGGTTCCACGTCCAGCGACACGCCCTTGAGGGCCTGGACGCCGGTGTCGTAGGTCTTGTGCAGGTCCCGCACGCGCAGCGCGGGGACCGAGGGGGGGGATTGGGGGTTCAAGCTCGAGCCTTCGCGCCGGGAGCACAGCGCACGGGATTTCAGCCGGTATTATAGAAGGCCCACGCGGGCCTGGCCCCGGCTACAGACTGTTCCATTCCATCCGTGCCCGTCCAATTCCCTCTCAAGCTTGTCGACCGGCGCATGCTGGCGCCCTCCGTCGGCCACTACCGGTTCGTCCGTGACGATGGCCAGCCCCTGGATTTCCAGGCCGGCCAGTTCATCCAGGTGCATTTCCACTACGCCGACGGCACCGCTACCAAGCGCAGCTACTCGCTGGCGACCATCCACGACCACGCGATGGGTCCCGGCGAGGCCGTGGAGATCGCGGTGAGTTTCGTGACCGGTGGCGCCGCCACGGCCTTGTTCGAGGCGCTGCAGCCGGGCGACCCGGTGCAGGCAAGCGGGCCGTTCGGGCGCTTCTGCCTGCAGCCCGGCGACCACAACCAGCGCTATCTGCTGATCGCCACCGGCACCGGCGTCACCCCGTATCGCTCGATGCTGCCGCTGTTGGCGCAGGCCATGCGCGAACGGGGCCTGCAGGTCGTCCTGCTGCAAGGTGCCCGCACCGACGAGGAGCTGCTGTACGGCGACGATTTCCGCGCCTTCGCCGACGCTCATCCGAACTTCCGCTACGTGCCCTGCTACTCGCGCGGCCTGCCCGGCGGCGCGCACCCCGACGCACGCCACGGCTACGTGCAGCAGCACCTGGCCGAATTCGCCCCCGATGCGGCCACCGACATCGCTTACCTGTGCGGCAACCCGGACATGGTGGACGCCTGTTTCGAGGCGCTGAAAACCGCCGGACTGCCGAGTTCGCAGGTCCGGCGCGAGAAGTACGTCAGCAGCAAATAGACCGTCCCTTCACGGCCCCCCACGGGCGTGCCGCCGGCCGGCTGGATCACTGCGTTCGCCGAGCGTGACGCACGGCGCGGGCAGCCAAGCGCCGCAGCGGCGATAATGGACCACCCCCCGTCGCGCCCGTTGCCCATGACCACCGATCCGCTGCCGCTCGCGGCGCGCCTGAGCGCGCGCCAGCGTCTGCTCATCATTTTCGCCTTGTCCATGGGCGGTTTCGCGATCGGCACCAGCGAATTCGCCAGCATGGGCCTGATGCTGGAGATCAGCCGCGGGCTGGCCATCAGCGAAAGCCAGGTCGGCCACTTGATCAGCGCCTATGCCATCGGCGTGGTGGTGGGGGCGCCGCTGCTGGCCTTCGCGGGCGCCCGCCTGCCACGCCGCACACTGCTGCTGGCCCTGATGGGCTTCTACGCGCTGGGCAACCTGGCCAGCGCGCTGGCCCCGAACTATTCGACCGCGCTGATTGCCCGCTTCGTGGCCGGGTTGCCGCACGGCGCCTATTTTGGCGTGGCCATGCTGGTGGCCGCGGCCATCAGCCCGCCGGCGCAACGCGGCGCGGCGGTCTCCAAGGTGTTGCTGGGCCTGTCGATCGCGATCCTGGTCGGTAATCCATTGACCACCTGGCTGGGCCAGCATGCGAGCTGGCGACTGGCGTTTTACCTGGTGACCTTGCTGGCCTTGGGCACCGTAGTGATGATTGCGCGCCTGCTGCAACCGGATCCGCACGAACCGCGCACCTCGCCCATGCGCGAGCTGCGGGCGTTCAATCGCGCCCAGGTGTGGCTGGCGCTGGCCATCGGCGCGATTGGCTTTGCCGGCATGTTTTGTGTGTTCACCTACCTATCGCCCACGCTGGTGCGGGTCACCGGTGTGTCCGAGTCGTGGATGCCGATCGCGGTGACGACCTTCGGCGTCGGCGCGCTGCTGGGCAATGTGGCCGGGGGCTGGCTGGTGGACCGCTTCCAGTTTCGCGCAGCCGCGTTGGTGCTGATCTGGTCGATCGTGGTGCTGCTGGTGTATCCCGCCGCCGCCGCGCACGGGCTGTGGAGCCTGCTGGTGGCGGTGGTGGCCGTGGGCACGATGGGCGCGCTGGCCACGATCTTGCAGACGCGGTTGATGGACCAGGCGGGCGAGGCGCAGACGCTGGCCGCCGCCTCCAACCATGCCGCCTTCAACACGGCCAACGCGCTGGGCCCGTTGCTGGGCGGGCTGGCGATCGATGCCGGCTTCAGCCCGGCGTCCACCGGCTACGTAGGCGCGGTGACGGCCGTGGCAGGCCTGCTGCTGTGGTGCGCGGCGGTGGTGCTGGAGCGCCGGTCCTCGTGCCCTGCCGAGGTGACGGAGGGCTGACCGCAGCGGTTGGCGCGGCACGAGCCTGACGTACCGCCAGCGGGGAGCTGGCCCAGGCGATCTGCTGACCGTGGAGTGCCACTGAGTACTGGGCAGCGAAGACGAGGCCCGGCCACAATGGGATGCTGTCCGCGCGTGCCGGGTCCACAGGATCGGCGCGCGGTCACATCCGGCGCGCATGTGCGTCTGGTGGCTACAGGAACTCAAAAACAAAGGGCAGGGGAACTCGCAGATGTCCAAAAAGGGAAGCATCATCCTGGCGTTGCTGGTAGTCGCCGGCGTGCTGGGCTGGCGGCAGTGGCAGGCGCGCACCGCAGCCGACGCGCCCACCAGGACGGCCACGGCCGCCACGGTCAGTCGCCCGTCGGGCGCCACCGCAACGCCCACCGTATTGACCGGCCCCACGCGCCAGCGCGGCACGCTGCAGTTCAGTCCCTGCACGCTCACCGGCGCGCAGGCCTCGGGCAACGTGCAGGCGCAATGCGCGCAGATGCCCGTGCCGGAAAATCCGGCCGAGCCGCAGGGCCGCAAGATTTCGCTGAAGATCGCGTGGCTGGAGGCCGGCAACGACAACGCCGGCGAGGCCGACCCGGTGTTCTTCATCGCCGGCGGACCGGGTCAGTCGGCGACCGAGGTGGCCAGTGTCGTGCAGGCAAGCCTGCGCGAGGTGCTCAAGAAGCGGGACGTGTTCCTGATCGACCAGCGCGGCACCGGCGGCTCGGCACCTTTGGAATGCAATGGGCCCGATGGCAAGCCCTTGGAAATTCCCGAAGAGGAGAGCGAGGCCGGCCTGGCGGTGCTGACCGATTTTGCGACGCGCTGCGCGCAAGCGATCAAGCCGCATGCCGATACGCGCTTCTACACGACCGCTGAAGCCATCGGCGATCTGGATGCGGTGCGCAATGCCCTTGGCGCCGAGCGCATCAACGTGATGGGCGTGTCCTACGGCACCCGCGTGGCACAACAATATGCGAAGCGGTTCCCCGCCCACGTGCGTGCGATCGTGCTCGACAGCGTGGCGCCCAACGAACTGGTCGTCGGTGGTGAGTTCGCCACCACGTTCGAGGATGCGATTGCCCTGCAGGCCGAGCAATGCAGCCAGGATCCCGCCTGCGCCAAGCGTTTCCCCGTCGATACCCGCACCCAGTTGCGAACGGTAATGGAACGATTGCGCGAAGCGCCGGTCGCGGTCGAATACCGGAACCCCGGCACCGGCGAGATCGCCCACGGCAAGGTGACCGCCGACACCGTTACCGGCCTGGCATTCGCGTTCTCGTATGCGCCGCAGACCGCCTCGTTGCTGCCGCTGGTGTTGGACGAAGCCGCGCAGGGTCGCTACGAACCGCTGATGTCGTTGGCCCAGCTCGCCAGCCGCCAGATGGGCGGGCAGATGAATCGATTGATGCAGTGGTCGGTGATCTGCGCGGAGGACGCGCCGCGCTTCGAGCCGTCGCAGGCGGCCGAGGGCACGCTGCTGGGACCCGATGTGGCCAAGATGTTCTTCGCCGCCTGCCCGGTGTGGGCCAGCGGCACGGCGCCGCCCGATGCCGCGGCACCACTGAAGAGCGATGTGCCGGCACTGCTGCTGGCGGGCCAGTTCGACCCGGTCACGCCACCGCGCTACGCCAAGCGCGTGCTCGCCGGCCTGCCCAACGGGCGGCTGGTGATTGCGCCCGGGCAGGGTCATAGCGTGATGGCCCAGGGTTGCATTCCCAAGCTCATCGGACAGTTCGTGGAAACCGCTGACGCCAAGGCGCTCGATACCCGCTGCGTCGACACCATGAGCCGCGTGCCGGCCTTCACCTCGTTCAATGGATGGGAACCCTGATGCAATCGACTGCCAACCAGGAGGGCGCGGCATGATCGTCGCCGATGACCTGCACAAATCGTTCAAGACGCGCACCGGCCTGGTCAAGGCGGTCGATGGCGTGAGCTTCAGCGCCGCCGATGGCCGCATCACCGGCCTGCTCGGTCCCAATGGCGCCGGCAAGACCACCACGCTGCGCATGCTCTATACGCTGATGACGCCGGACCAGGGACGGGTCACCGTGGACGGCATCGACGTGGCGCTCGATCCCATCGCGGTGCGACGTCGCCTGGGTGTGTTGCCCGATGCGCGCGGCGTGTACAAGCGCCTCACCGCGCGTGAAAACATCGCCTACTTCGGCCAGTTGCATGGCATGTCGACCCAGCGCATCGCCGAGCGCACCAAGGTCCTGTCGCAGGCATTGGACATGGACGACATCCTCGACCGCCAGACCGAAGGCTTCAGCCAGGGCCAGCGCACCAAGACCGCCATCGCACGCGCGCTGGTGCATGACCCCCGCAACGTCATCCTCGACGAGCCGACCAATGGCCTGGACGTGATGACCACCCGCGCGCTGCGCGGTTTCCTCAAACACCTGCGCGAAGAGGGCCGTTGCGTGATCTTCTCCAGCCACATCATGCAAGAGGTGGCGGCGCTGTGCGACAGCATCGCCATCATCGCCAAGGGCACGGTGGCCGCGTCCGGCACCGCCGAGGAACTGCGAGCGCAGACCGGCGCAGACAACCTGGAAGACGCGTTCGTGCGGGCGATCGGTTCGGATGAGGGGCTGCACGCATGAGTCGCGCATCCACTGCCGTCACCTCCGACAATCCGCCCGCGACCAGCTTGTTCGCGAACCTGTGGACGGTCATGTGCAAGGAATTGCGCGACATCTCGCGCGATCGCCGCACGCTGTTCCTCTCGTTGCTGCTCTCGCCCATCCTGTATCCGGTGCTGATCCTGGGCATGGGCGCACTGGCCGAATCGCGGGTCAAGACGCAGATCGACAAACCGCTGGACATCCCCACCGTCAACGCCGCCGCTGCGCCCAACCTGGTGGCCTTCCTCAAGGCCCAAGGCCTCAACGCCGTGGATCCGCCGGCCGACCTGGGCCGCGCGATTCGTGGCCAGGACGTCGATGTGGCGCTGAAGATCGATCCGGACTTCGCGCAGGCCTGGCGCGATGGCCGGCCGGCGTTGGTGGAGATCATCCAGGACAGCACGCGTCGCGACGCGGATATCCCGGCAAGGCGCCTGCAAGTGGCGTTGGCCGCGTACGGCCAGCAGGTCGGCGCGCTGCGTCTGCTGGCCCGTGGCATCGATGCGCAGGTGGCACGACCGATCGACATCGGCAACCAGGACATGGCCACGGCCGAGGCCAAGCGCGGCATGTTCATGTCGGTGTTGCTGCCGGTGCTGCTGATCATCACCTCGTTCCTGGGTGGTGCTTACCTGATCCTGGATGCCACCGCGGGCGAGCGCGAGCGGCAGTCGCTGGAACCGTTGCTGGCCACGCCGGCCTCGCGCGGTGCCATCGTCAGCGGCAAGATCGCCGCCGCCTGCGTCATCGGCATGGTGTCGTTGCTGCTGACGCTGCTGGCCTTCAAGTTCAGCGCGACCTTCGCGACGGGCATCGGACGGCAGCTCAACGTGAGTTTCCTGGCGATGGTGCAGATGCTGTTCGTGCTGTTGCCGATGGTGTTCATCGGTACCTCGTTGCTCACCTATCTGGCGGCAGCGGCCAAGAGCATGAAGGAAGCGCAGAGCCACATGACCTGGCTGAT
>DASWQJ010000096.1:0-13227 GCA_036403795.1 Stenotrophomonas sp. | reverse complement strand
GTGCCGGGACTGTGATAGGAAGCGGATTCGGATTCGAGCAGTTCGTCGCGGCCGATCTTGCCCTCGGCGTAAAGCTGCCGGATCCGCTGCTTCTCCTTGTTGGCGAGCCCGGACGGCATCGGCCCGGCGGGCACCAGCAGGATCGGCAAATGGCCGAAGCGAAGCGCGCCGATCAGCAGTCCCGGCACGATCTTGTCGCACACGCCCAGATAGACGGTGGCATCGAACATGTCGTGGCTCAGGCCGATCGCCGTGGCCTGGGCGATGACGTCGCGTGAAAACAGCGACATCTCCATGCCCGCACGTCCTTGGGTCACGCCGTCGCACATCGCCGGTACGCCGCCGGCCACCTGGGCCGTGGCGCCCAGGCCACGTGCGGTATCGCGGATCAGGTCCGGGTAGTGCTCGAACGGCTGATGCGCCGACAACATGTCGTTGTAAGCGGTGATGATGCCCAGGTTGGGCGTGACGCCGCCGCGCAGGCGACCCTTGTCGGTCGGGCCACAGGCGGCAAAGCCATGGGCCAGGTTGCCGCAGCTCAGGCGCGTGCGGAACGGCCCGTCGCGCAGTGCGGCGTCGATGCTGGCCAGGTAGGCCGCGCGCGACGGTGCGCTGCGCTGGCGGATGCGTTCGGTAACAGCTTGGATATTCGGATGCAGGCTCATGGGCTGACAGCGGCTATGAGGGGGAGGGCGCATCGTGCCGGCAACAAGCTGGCACGACGAGGACGTAGGGAGCGATAGCCGAGGGCCGTCATCGAAGGAGGCTCATGGGCACCAATGCACCCGCAATCGCGGGCCAGGCTGATGGATCGCCACCCGGATCGGGTATTCCAGCGGATCGTCACCGGCCAGCGCCGCATCGAGCACGTCGAGTTTCTGCTTGCCACGCAGCAGCAGCATTCGCGTGCCGCACGCGGCCAGGCCGGCAGGCGTGAGCGTGATGCGCAGCGGCCATTGGTTGGCGCCAGGACAGCCGGTGGCATCCAGCGCGGCATAGTGCTGCCGGCTTGCCAGAGCGCGCGGCAAGTCGATGGAACCGGGAAACAGCGAGGCAGTGTGTCCGTCGTTGCCCATGCCCAGCACGGCCAGGCACGGCGCTAGTGCGTGCGCTGCATGCAGGTTGGCGTCGTGCACGCAGTCAGCCAGTTCCTTGCCTTGCCGCACCAGCGGATTGAACTGTGACCCCTCGGCGCGTTCCAGAAAGCTGTGTCGCACCAGCCAGGTGTTGCTGTCGCGGTCCTGCGGCGAGAGCCAACGCTCGTCCACCAAGCCCACTTCGACCTTCGGCCAATCCAGCGGATGCAGTGCCAGCGCTTCGTATACCGGCGCTGGCGTGGTGCCGCCAGAGACCAATAGACGGGCCTGGCCGCGTCGTTCCACTTCGTGCACCAGGATCTGCGCCATTTCCTCGGCGATGCCCTGGACCCACGCATCGGCGTCGGCGTAGCGGATCAAGGAAACCTGTTCCAGTGGCGAGCTCACGAGCGCACTCCCCGGATATCCCGCTCGGCATCGACGGCGTAGGCCGCCGAACCGATCAGCCCGGCGTACGGATGCATCACCGCCAGCGAGGGCACCTTGGACATGATGGCCGAGAAGCGCCCCTTGTTCTCGAAACGCTGGCGAAAGCCGGAATGCTGCAACGAATCGAGCATGCGCGGCACCAGGCCGCCGGTCAGGAAAACGCCATCCCAGGCGCCCTGCATCAGCACCAGGTCACCGGCGATCGCGCCGAAGATGGCGCAGAAAAGATCGATGGTGCGCGCCGAACGTGCGTCGCCGGCCGCGGCGCGGGCGGTGATGTCCGAAGGCTGCAGCGGGCCGGGGTCGATGCCGGCGATTTCGCTCAGCGCGCGATGGATGTTGACCAGGCCAGGACCGCAGATCAGCCGCTCGTTGGAAACGCGTCCAAACTGCTGCGACAGGATCTCGAGGATGCGGATCTCTTCCGGGGTGCCGGGCGGGAAGCTGACATGGCCACCCTCGGTCTCCAGTGGATAGCAACGTCCGTTGCGGAGGATCAGTCCCCCCACGCCCAGTCCGGTGCCAGGGCCGATCACGCCGTAATTGCGTGGCCGGTCGATCGCGCTCGGCTCCCACGCAGCGCCACCGACCTGCACCACGTCCTGCGGGCGAAGCAGGCTGATGGCCATGGCCTGTGCGGCAAAGTCATTGATCAGGTGCAACTGGCTGAAGCCCAGCATCGCGGCGGTGCGCGAGCGCGAAATCACCCAGGGATGATTGGTGATGCGAGCTTCGTCGCCGTCCACGCGTCCGGCCACGGCAAACACGCCTTGGCCGGCGGTCGCACCGATCTGGTCCAGGTAGTACTGCGCCGTTTCGCCCAGCGAGGCGAAGTCGACCACCGCGAATTCGCGCACGCTGTCTTCCAGCAGCGGCATCGAAGCTTCGATATCGGCCAGGCCGAACCGTGCATTGGTACCCCCGATATCGGCGACCAGGACGGGCTGGTTCACCGCGCTCATGCCTTGGGCTCCGGCTGGTCGACGGCGGGCGGCAAGAAGGCCTTAGCAGACGCCGGGCCCCAGCTGCCGGCGGGGTAGGGCTGCAGCGGCAGACCGGCTTGCTTCCAGGCAGCACTTACGCTGTCGATCCAGGCCCAGGCGGCACGCACTTCGTCATCGCGCACGAACAGGGCATGGTTGCCGTTGAACGCATCCAGGAACAGCCGCTCGTAGGCAATCCGGCGATGCAGGCCGGTCGGCACGGAAAGCTCCAGCTCCAGCGGCTGCAGTTCCAGTGCGCCCCATTCGGGTCCGGCCAGGCTGCTCATCAGGCCCAGCTCGATGTTTTCCTGGGGTTGCAGTTGGAACGTCAGGCGGTTGGGCACCGCATGCTGGCGGTCCGGACGTTCAAACAGCCAATGGGTAACGGGCTTGAGGGTCACCACGATCTGGCTGGTGCGCTCGGCCAGGCGCTTGCCCGTGCACAGGTGGAACGGCACGCCTTCCCAACGCCAGTTGTCGATGTGTGCGGTCACGCCCACGAACGTTTCCACGTCGCTGCCTTCCGGCGGCTGGTAGGCCTGCGCCGGCTGGCCGTTGATGGTGCCCGCGGTGTATCGGCCGCGCACACTGTCGCGCGCGGCGTGTTCGACGCTCAGCGGCCGCAACGCGCGCAACACCTTGACCTTTTCGTCGCGGATGCGATCGGCTTCCAGCGAAGCCGGTGGCTCCATCGCCACCAGGCAAAGCAGCTGCAGGATGTGGCTCTGGACCATATCGCGCAGTGCGCCGGAGCGTGCGTAGTAGGCGTCGCGCCCGTCCACGCCTTCGCTTTCGGCCACCAGGATCTGCACCGACTCGATGTAATTGCGGTTCCATACCGCTTCCAGCAGCGTGTTGCCAAATCGCAGCGCGATGACGTTCTGCACCGCGGCCTTGCCCAGGTAATGATCCAGGCGGAACACGCGGTCCTCGTCGATCAGTGCGCCGATTGAGCGCAGGATGTCCTCGGCGCTTTCCGAATCGTGGCCGATCGGCTTCTCCAGCATCAGCCGGCTCGGTGCGGCCAGCGCCCCGCCCAGGGACAGGCCCTGGCAAGTGCTGATGTACAGGCCGGGCGGAATGGCCAGGTAGCTCACGCACTTGCGATCGGCCAGGTCACGCACCGCAGCGGCGACCGACTCGGCATCGCGCAGGTCCACCGAGCGATAATCGATGCGCTGCAGCAGCTGTTCGATATCGGCCGGACCGGCGTGCGGCAACGCCTGTTCCAGACGAGGACGCAGGATTTCGCGGAATTTTTCCGTATCGTGCGGCGACAGTGCCAGGGCGCGAACCCGGAAATCCTCGGGAAGCAGGCCATCGAGCGACAGGCGCAGCAGGGAGGGGAAGAGATAACGCTGCGCGAGATCGCCGGTCGCGCCGAACAGGAAAAGAGTGTTGTGCATGGGCCGAGTTTCAGTTTCCGCTGACAGCGTTGTCAATGTTTGGTTTCCTTGGTTACAAGGGTTACGGTCGCGCCGCCCTTGCTTTCGTCTTTTGGTGAAGCTCCGGGGATCGCCACCCTTCCACCACCCACCATTCAATCCCGATGGCCGCGCGTTCCCCAATCCCCGATTGTTGCAGTTATGCAGCCTGCGCGATAACACCCCGTGCCCACTACGCACATTCGCAACGAGCGGAATGATCCATACGCAACGGGATGGTGGGTGGCGCGGCGGTTCCGCCGGGCGCATTCCCGATGTTGCCAGATGAAAACGGTTACATGTCACAATGGAATTATGCATTCGATTGCGGCCGCCCGTCGGCCGATGATGATGTGCCCGCCGGCGCGCCGCGCCGACTCCACACCCGAGGCGAGACGATGGCGAAAGTGCAGTTGGACGAGGTCCGCAAGGTCTACGAGAACGGCCAGGTCGCCGTGCAGGGCGCCAGCTTCGAAGTCGCCGATGGCGAGCTGATGGTCCTGGTGGGGCCCTCGGGCTGCGGCAAGTCCACGCTGCTGAGGATGATCGCCGGCCTGGAAGAAGTGACCAGCGGCACGCTGCGCATCGGCGATCGGGTCGTCAACGACGTCGCTCCAAAAGATCGCGACATCGCCATGGTGTTCCAGAGCTACGCCCTTTATCCCCACATGACGGTGCGCGAGAACCTGGCGTTCGGCCTCAAGCTGCGTGGCCACCCGCCGGCGGTGATCGAGCAGCGGGTGGGCAACGCGGCGCAGATGCTGGGCCTGTCGGACATGCTCGACAAACTGCCTCGGGCGATGTCGGGCGGGCAACGCCAACGCGTGGCGCTGGGCCGGGCCATGGTGCGCGAGTCCTCGGTGTTCCTGTTGGACGAGCCGCTGTCCAACCTCGACGCCAAGTTGCGCCATAGCGTGCGCACCGAGATCGCCCAGCTGCACCGCAAGCTCGGCACCACCATGATCTACGTCACCCACGACCAGGTCGAGGCGATGACGCTGGGCCAGCGCATCGTGGTGCTCAAGGAAGGCGTCATCCAGCAGATCGACACGCCGATGGCGCTGTACGAACGACCGGTCAACCTGTTCGTAGCCGGGTTTCTCGGCAGCCCGGCGATGAACGTGCTGCAAGGGCGCCTGGGCGCCGGCAGCCTGCGACTGGCCGATGGCCGGGAACTGCCGCTGCGCGGCGTCGATCTACCGGCCGGGCGAGAGGACAGCGTGATTACGCTCGGCATCCGTCCAGAGCACTTGCAACCGGCAGGCCAGGGTGAGCCGGTGGCGTTCCGCGCGCGGGTGGAGGGCCTGGAGCCGGTAGGCAATGAGATCTTCGTCAACCTGGATCTGGGCGGTCAAAGCCTGGTCATGCGGGTTCCCCCGCAGGCACTGCCCCCCATCGGACAAGAGCTTGACGTAGCCCTTCGCGGCGGACAGTTGCACTTCTTCGATCCGGAGACCGAATTGCGCTTGTGAGCGCCGCACGGCCGCGCGGCGGCCTTCGGGTCAGCGGGCCAGGCCTTCCAGCAGGACAAGGCGGGCCACCGGGACGCCATCCCGCAGCAGTGGCAGGTCCTCGCTGTCGATCGGCAGGACGGCCAGCGCCAGCTCGCCCGCCACGCAGGCGACGGTGCCCACCGGTTGGGAATCGGATTGCAGCGAATCTCCGACCTGGGTGCCGACGGGCACCTGCACCAATTGCGCCACCCGCTTGGCCTTGCCCAGGAAATGGGTGCGCGCGACGATCTCCTGTCCCGGATAGCAGCCCTTCTTGACGCTGTAAGCGGTCAGCCGGTCCAGGCCGATCTGCTGGGGCGTCCATTGCTCGGCTGGGGAGGCGTCCAGGCGGGGCAGCCCGCATTGCAGATCCGCCTGGCGCCAGGACAGCTCAAAGCCGTCCTGCGCGGTAAATTCACGCGCGTCCACGCACAGGGTTCGCGCCAGCGTTGCGGTGCCCAGGTCAAAGGCCCAGCCCTCGCCGTCGGCACGGATTTGCGCAGGTTCGGTGCCGGAGGCTGAAAATCGGCCACCCACGTGCAAGTCGCCACGTGCGGCAATGCGCACCTTCCGGCGGAACACGTAGCGTTGCAGTCCTGAGGCGATTTCCTCGGCGCGGCCATCGGCCAGCACCATCAACAACGCGTCCTCGGACAGCCGGCACAGCATGAAGACCGCTGTCACACGGCCCTTGGCGGTCAGCCACGTGCTCCATTGCCACTGCCCTGGCGCCAGCGCCGAGAGATCATTGGAGAACTGGGCCTGGGCGTAGGACACCGCATCCGGGCCTTGGAGCGTCACCAATTGGTGGCCGGGCAGCGCGGAAAAACCAGCTTCAGAACTGTGAAGGTTGTCAGGCACGGGAGCGAGGCATAAAATTTGTGCGTTGCGAGAACCTCATGATAGGCCAAACAACCCCCACACCCGACACCGAAGCCGAAGGCACGCAGCGTTCCAGGGACATCGTCCCCGACGACGCAGCGGAGCCTCAGGAGATTGGTGGGCGCGGCGGACTGGATCCGGTGCGTTATGGGGATTGGGAAAAAAACGGGCGCTGCATCGATTTCTGATCAGCGCACAGCCAACGCGGCAATGATGCCGCTCAGCCGAGAAAACGAGTCCAGCGAATGGCGACCCAAGAACGTCCCCTGTCACCACACCTAGACGTGTATCGCTGGCAGATCCAGATGGCCACTTCGATCCTGCATCGAATCACGGGCATCGTTCTGTCTTTCGGAGCACTGATCATTGCCGTCGGCCTGCTCACCCTGATGTTGGGTGCCGAGCACTGGTCCTGCTTCACCGATATCGCCGGCGCGTGGTACGGCAAGCTCTTCATGTTCGTGTGGACCTGGTGCGCGGCCTATCACCTGTGCAACGGCATCCGCCACATCGTGCAGGACTTCGGGCACGGCTTCAGCATCCCCGCCTTCAAGCGCAACGGCTGGCTGTCGGTGATCGGCAGCCTGGTGATCACCGCGCTGATCTGGGCGTACGTGCTGACCACCGGAGGTGCCGTATGAGCCGTTTCCGCACTCCGCTCAAGAACGTGCGCGGCCTGGGCACGGCCAAGACCGGCACCGAGCATTTCGTCGTCCAACGGCTCACCGCTACTGCCTTGGTCTTCCTCAGCCTGTGGTTCATCGTGTTCGTGCTGAGCCTGTTGGGTGCCGATTACCTCACTGCCAGTGCCGCCGTGGCCAAGCCCTGGAACGCGGTGCTGCTGGTCGGCTTCCTGATCGCCATGTTCTGGCATGCCCAGCTCGGCCTGCAGGTCGTCCTGGAAGACTACATACACAACACGCTTCTGGCCCTGGCGCTGCAGGTGTCGGTGAAATTCATCGCCGTCCTGGGTGCGATCGTCAGTGTTTTCGCGGTCGCTCGCATCGCGCTGGGGAACTGATCAACGATGTCCGCCTACAAGATCACTGAACACAAGTACGACATGGTCGTCATCGGCGCCGGTGGCGCCGGCCTGCGGGCGACCTTCGGTCTGGCCCAGAAAGGCCTGCAGACCGTCTGCATCACCAAGGTCTTCCCGACCCGCTCGCACACCGTGGCCGCGCAGGGCGGCATCTCGGCCGCGCTCGGCAACATGGGCGAGGACGACTGGCGCTACCACTTCTACGACACCATCAAGGGGTCGGATTGGCTGGGCGACCAGGACGCGATCGAATACATGTGCCGCGAAGCCATCCCGGCGATCATCGAGCTGGAGCACTACGGTGTGCCGTTCTCGCGCACCGAGGAAGGCAAGATCTACCAGCGTCCGTTCGGTGGCATGACCACCCGCTTCGGCGAGGGCCCACCGGCGCAGCGCACCTGCGCCGCGGCCGATCGCACCGGCCACGCGATGCTGCATACGCTGTACCAGCAGTCGCTGGCCCACAACGCGCGCTTCATGATCGAGTATTTCGCGCTCGACCTCATCTTCGACGAAGAGGGCGTTTGCCGCGGCGTGCTGTGCCTGGACATGGCCGAGGGTTCGTTGCACCTGTTCCGCGCGCATGGCGTGGTCATGGCCACCGGCGGTTACGGACGCTCCTATTTCAGCGCCACCTCGGCCCACACCTGTACCGGTGACGGCGGCGGCATGGTGATGCGCGCCGGGCTGCCGATGCAGGACATGGAGTTCGTGCAGTTCCATCCGACCGGCATCTATGGCGCCGGCTGCCTGATCACCGAGGGCGTGCGGGGCGAGGGCGGCATCCTGCGCAACAGCAACGGCGAACGCTTCATGGAGCGTTATGCCCCGCACTACAAGGACCTGGCCTCGCGCGACGTCGTCAGCCGCTCGATGACCATCGAGATCCGCGAAGGCCGCGGTGTCGGCGAGCACAAGGACCACATCCTGCTCGACCTGACCCACCTCGGCCCGGAAGTGATCAACGAAAAGCTGCCCGGCATCGCCGAGAGCGCGCACATCTTCGCCGGCGTGGACGTCACCAAGGAGCCCATCCCGGTCATTCCGACCGTCCACTACAACATGGGCGGCATCCCGACCAACTACCACGGCGAAGTGGTCCGCAAGGTCGGTGACAACCCCGATTCGGTGGTGCAGGGCCTGTACGCGATTGGCGAGGCGGCCTGCGTGTCGGTGCACGGCGCCAACCGCCTGGGTTCCAACTCGCTGCTGGACCTGGTCGTGTTCGGCCGCGCGGTGGCCAACCGCTGCGCGGAGACCATCAAGATCAACCAGCCGCACAAGCCGTTGCCCGCCACCGCCTGCGACCAGGCGCTTGGTCTGCTCGACAAGCTGCGCAATGCCAACGGATCCACGCCAACCTCGGTCATCCGCGACAAGATGCAGCGTACGATGCAGTCCGATGCCGCGGTGTTCCGCACCAGCAAGACGCTGAAGGAAGGCTGCGACAAGATGGACGAGATCTTCGCGATGTTCGAAGACGTCAAGGTCAGCGATCGCTCGCTGGTCTGGAACTCGGACCTCATCGAGACCTACGAGTTGAACAACCTGCTGCTCAATGCGGTGGCGACGATCAACTCGGCCGAGCAGCGCAAGGAAAGCCGTGGTGCGCACGCGCACGAGGACTTCCCCGACCGCGACGACGTCAATTGGCAGAAGCACACGCTGGTGTCGGTCGACGACCAAGGCAAGTGCAGCTTCGAGTACCGCCCGGTGCACATGTACACGTTGACCGACGGCGTGGACGTAGTGCCTCCGAAGCCGCGCGTCTACTGACCTAGCCGGGAGGGTGGATCCGCCCCGACCGTGTCGCCCAGGCGACCGGCGCCGACGGATCCCGATTCCCCGATCCCACTCCCGGATTTAAAGCCATGGCAGAGTTCACTCTCCCCAAGAATTCCAAGATCGGCAAGGGTAAGCATTACCCGGCGCAAGACGCCACGAACGTCCGCACGTTCAAGGTCTATCGCTGGAACCCCGACGATAGCGACAACCCGCGCACCGACACTTACGAGATCGATCTCGACAAGTGCGGCCCGATGGTGCTGGACGCGCTGATCAAGATCAAGAACGAGATCGATCCGACGCTGACCTTCCGCCGCTCCTGTCGCGAAGGCATCTGCGGTTCGTGCGCGATGAACATCGATGGCACCAACACGCTGGCCTGCACCAAGGCGATCACCGCCTGTGACAAGGCCGAAGTGCCGATCTATCCGCTGCCGCATATGAACGTGGTCAAGGACCTGGTTCCGGACCTGACCCATTTCTATGCGCAGTACGCTTCGATCAAGCCCTGGATCCGCACCCAGACGCCGCCGCCACCGGATCGCGAACGCCTGCAGTCGCCGGAAGACCGCAAGAAGCTCGACGGCCTGTACGAATGCATCCTGTGCGCTTGCTGTTCGACCAGTTGCCCGAGCTACTGGTGGAATGGCGAGCGTTACCTCGGTCCGGCCGTGCTGCTGCAGGCCTACCGCTGGATCATCGATTCGCGCGATGAGGACACCGGTGCGCGCCTGGACGATCTGGAAGATCCGTTCAAGCTCTACCGCTGCCACACCATCATGAACTGTGCGCGTACGTGTCCGAAGGGCTTGAATCCGGCGCTGGCCATTGCCGAGATCAAGAAGCTGATGATGGCGCGACGCGCCTGATCCAGATGCTTTTGCGTCGCCGGCAACGGTGACGATTGCTGCGGCACCGGCGCTCAGGCCCGGTGCCGCGGTTGTTTCTGCCGCGCCGAGCCGGCCACCAGGATCCCCGAAGATGGACGAAGCCACCGAACTGAAGAAGCTGCGCTGGCGTTGCCGACGAGGCATGCGCGAGCTCGACCAGCTGTTCGAGCGGTATCTGGACCGGCGCTGGGGGCAGGCACCGGCGCAGGAGCGGGAGGTTTTCCGGTTCCTGCTTGAGTGCGAAGACGATAAGTTGTGGCGCTGGTTCATGGGTTACGAGACCTGTCCCGATGCACAGCAGGCCGAACTCATTGCCAACATCCGAGCCTTGCCGGCTTGATTGGCGTCCGTCGCGCTGGTCGCGGCGATGGCTGGTCCTGCTGAGCTGCCTGGGGGTCGTGTCGATCTGGCATAGCGCGCTGCCCCCCAGCCTGGCTTGGCCGGCATCGGCCGGGGTGTTGGGAGGGGGCTGGCTGCAGTGGTGGCGGGAAGGGCGTCGCCCACCGTTCCAGTTGGTCTTGCCGCCGGATGGCGAGGGCGCCACGGTGGCGGGGTGCCTGGTGTCGGCTGTGCGCGTGCAATGGGTAGGGCCGCTGGCCTGCGTGTCCTGGCGGCCGCCCCACCGGCGTACGCGGCGCTGCGTGTTCTGGCCGGACGCCCTCACGCCGCTCCAGCGACGTGAACTGCGTCTGGCCGCCAGTAACGCGAACATTTCGCGCCCACGTCAGGGGATGGCACCATAGCGGCCCCTGACCGGTGGCACCGCATGTTCAAACCCATCCCAGTCGCCATCGGCCTGCGCTATCTGCGTGCCAAGCGTCGCAACGGCTTCATCTCCTTCATTTCGATGGCTTCCATCCTGGGGATCGCGCTCGGCGTGACCGTGCTGATCACCACCCTGGCGGTGATGAGCGGCTTCCAGAAGGAAATCCGCGATCGCCTGCTGCAGATGGCTGCCCATGCCACCGTCAGTGCCGATGGCGCCCCCTTGCGTGACTGGCCCCGTGCCGTCCAAATCGCGGGTACCGATCCGCGGGTGGCCGGGGCTGCGCCCTATATCGAAAGCCAGGCGCTGATCAGCGGGTCGCGCAACCAGCCGGCGATCGTGCGGGGCGTCGTGCCGGCGCAGGAGGCCAAGGTGTCGGTCCTCGCCCAGAAAATGAAACACGGCTCGGCCGACAGCCTCATCCCGGGCTCGTACAACATCCTGCTGGGCCAGGAACTGGCGCTGTGGTTGGGCGTCAACGTCGGCGACAAGGTCGTGGTGATGCTGGCCGAGCCGCAGTCCACGCCTTTCGGCGCGGCGCCTCGCTACAAGCGTTTCACCGTGAGCGGCATCTTCGAGGCCGGCTACAACGAGATCGACCGCGGCCTGGCCGTGGTCAACATGGAAGACATGGGCCGCGTGCTGCGCATGGACGGCGTCACCGGCGTGCGCTTGCGCCTGCATGACATGGACCAGGCCTGGGAGGTCGCACGCGACCTGGCGCTGAAATTGCCCGGCGACCATCGCGTCAGCGACTGGACCCAGGAAAACGCCAACCTCTACCACTCCCTGCGCATGGAAAAGACGGTGATGGGCATCCTGCTGTCGCTGATCATCGCAATGGGTGCGTTCAACCTGGTGTCGTCGCAGGTGATGCTGGTGACCGACAAACAGGCCGACATCGCGATCTTGCGCACGTTGGGCCTGTCGCCCGGCGGCGTGATGAAAGTGTTCATGGTGCAGGGCTCGTTGATCGGCATCATCGGCACCGTTGCCGGCGTGATCGGTGGCATCACCCTGACGCTCAACCTGGAGCGCATCCTGGGCGCCATCGAATCGGTGTTCAACATCAAGCTGCTGCCCGAAGACGTCTATTACATCACTGGCCTGCCGACCGACATGCAACCCGGCGACGTGGTGGCAATCACCGTGATCGCACTGGTGATGAGTTTCCTGGCCACCCTGTATCCGGCATGGCGCGCGGCGCGCACGCAGCCGGCGGAGGCGTTGCGTTATGAATGAGGTCAACGTGGCCGAGTACGTGATCCGGGCCCAGGGCCTGGGCAAGACCTACGCCGAAGGCCGATTGCGCACTCCGGTGTTCGATGGGCTCGACCTGGCCGTGACGGCGGGCGAGACGGTCGCCATCGTCGGAGCATCGGGTGCGGGCAAGAGCACGCTGTTGCATCTGCTGGGCGGACTGGATGTGCCCACTGCCGGCGAGGTCTACGTGGCGGGACAGTCGATGTCCGCGCTGACCGATGCTGCACGCGGGCGGCTACGCAACCGATCGCTGGGCTTCGTCTATCAGTTCCACCATTTGCTGCCGGAATTCACCGCGCTCGAGAACGTGATGATGCCGGTGTTGTTGGCAGGCGAGGACGTTGTGCCGGCCCGGGCGCGCGCCCGCGCATTGCTCGAGGCGGTAGGCCTGGGGCACCGACTCGAGCACAAGCCGGGTGAATTGTCCGGTGGTGAACGCCAACGGGCCGCAGTGGCACGTGCCTTGGTCAACCAACCGGCCTGCGTGCTGGGCGACGAGCCCACCGGCAACCTCGACGACAAGACCGCCGCGAACGTCTTCGCGTTGATGCTTGAGCTCAACCGCGCGCGCCAGACCAGCCTGGTCCTGGTCACTCATGATCGCAGCCTGGCGCGTCGCCTTGATCGCGTACTGGAACTGCACGAAGGCAAGCTGCGGGAACTGCCGCACGACGCCGTCTGACAATCCGACTGCAAACGCGCGGTCGCCCCACAGGGCGCCGCGCCGATCCCCGATTCAAGCCTCCCTGCCGCTTTGACACACTGAATTCCTGACGTGACCCGCACCGTTACGGTGCCGTCGGTAGGCCGGGCGCAGCCCCCCTGACGCCATGCATGCCGAGGTCCGCTCGGTGCGGGCACGTCAACCAGTTCCCTCTTGCGGAGGGGGCGTGGCCATGGGGATGGGAGTAAGCGGATGACGCGGGATGCGTCGGGAAAAAGGCGGCTGGCAATATCGCCACGCGGGGTGTGCGTATTGCTGGCGGGGGTGTTGCTGTCGCTGTGGGGATGTTCGCGTCCGTGGCCATGGTTGCCCACCGCGGTTGCGTTGCCCGGGGCGCTTTGGGCTGCCTGGCGATGGCCAAAGCTGACATGGCCCGCGTTGGCCATGGCAGGTGCGCTGTGGGGGATGTTGCACGCGGGTGTCGTGTTGCGCGCGCAGCTGCCGGGCCC
>DASWQJ010000095.1:0-5776 GCA_036403795.1 Stenotrophomonas sp. | reverse complement strand
CCACCACCCCCGGCTTATCGGCAAGAGGTATCGCTGGGTGCTGCTTTGCCGGTAATAGCCAGTATTTACGGGCGCTCCTTGCTCGATACGCTGCACGAGCGCGTGGGTGACGAATCCCTGTTGCGTCGGGGCCAAGACTTGGCGCCCGAGCAAACAGGGCTAAACGGCGCGTGGGTACGGGTCATGCGCCATGATGGTGAGCGCGATGGTGGTGACCGGGGCATCTACGGCAAGCGAGGGCCGAGCTTCGACTACCGACTTTCGGCGCTGCAGATTGGCGTTGATCTGTTTCGTACGTTGGAAGATGATGGCCGGCAACAGCATGCGGGCGTCTATCTCGCCTATGGGCAAGGCAAGGCCGATGTCCACCATCAGCTGCTGGATTATGATTTCTTCGCGGGATCCGACGAGTTCGATGCACGCACGATCGGCGCGTACTGGACCGGCTTCAACAGCAAGGGCGCTTACCTGGACGCGGTGGGCCAATACACGTGGTATGACTTGCTGGCGCGTTCCACCCGGTTGCCGGACACTTTCACCAACGGCGACGGCATGACGCTATCCGGCGAGGGCGGCTGGCCCTTTGCACTGGGCGCCGCTGCACAAGCTCCCTCGGCGGATGGCTGGCGCATTGAGCCGCAGGCCCAGGTGATCTGGCAAAGAACCGAGCTGAACGATCTCGTCGATCAAGCTGCACGCGTACGCTATCCCGACGATGACTCAATCGTGGGTCGTGTAGGTGTCCGCCTCAATCGGCTGAGCGGGCAACCCAGTGGAAGTGGGGAAAGCCGCTCCCAAGTCTGGTGGCTGCGCGCCAATGCCTGGCATCAGTTCAGCGGCTCGCCCAAGGCCGAGTTTTCGAGCGCCGCTGGCTACGTACCATTCGAGTCGGACCTTAGCGATAGTTGGGCCGAGGTCGGTCTCGGCGGGACCTGGCAAGTGAGCCAGACCGGATACCTATTCGCCGATGTCAAATACACCTGGAGCTTTGACGGCGACGAAACCGCCTGGAACGGGAAGCTTGGCATGCGCTGGAATTGGTGATTACGGGGTAGTCTCCCCATACTGCTCCTGGCGGACAGCGAACGATAGCGGATGTTCGATGGCCAGCGCAGTTGGATTTGCTGACATCCAGAAAATATAAGGTTCGTACCTAACGAATCAATGGGTTACTGATGGCGTACCCGAAAAATATGCGACCTAGGTCGTCGATGCGTAACTATAGTTTGCCTGCTCTACCGTCCGCTGAAGCGAAGTGGTCCGTAGCAGCGCAGAAGGAATAGCCAACGTTCCGGCGCTCGCGTGCGAGAGATCACTTTGGACCGCGATACCATCACCGCCTTGATTGATCAGTTGTGTCGCGACCTGCCGGCAGGAGACACCGCGGCCGCCGATGATTTCGACTACGGGTGGTTTCGGGAGCGGACCTCAGCAATAGCGACTCGTTTCCGATCCGAGGATGCGATCTTCGTATGGCAGTACGCGCTTTGGAAGTTGGAAGTCGCCGGGCTTCTGCCGGACGACCTGGGCTCCCATTTCAAGACCTGAAACGTGCGGTTATGGTGCGGTTGTTGCCTGTGATCGCAGAAGGTCAAGGTAGTCACCCCAGGCCTGCATCATCCGAATCCGCTCGGGTAGATGCGTCGTTCGGTTGTATGCCCGCCCGTTTGGATCACGGACTGCATGTGCCAGCTGGTGCTCGATGATGTCCGGCCGAAAGCCAAGCTCCTCGTCGAGGATCGTGCGCGCGGTGGCGCGGAAGCCATGACCAGTGACGGTACCAACCTCGTAGCCGAGTCGGCGTAGCGCGGCATTGACGGTGTTTTCAGGCATCGGCCGCTTCGCGGCGCGCGCACCAGGAAACACGTAGCTCCCACGGCCGGTGAGTGGATGTAACTCAGCGAGCACGGCTAGGGCCTGTCGCGAAAGTGGAACCATGTGCGACACGCCCATCTTCATGCGAGTGGCCGGGATGATCCACTGTTCCGCGTCTAAATCGAATTCAGGCCACTCCGCCTTGCGCAATTCCCCTGGGCGTACGAAGAGCAGCGGCGCCAGGGTCAGTGCGCACCGAGTGACATGGCTGCCGCTGTAGCCGTTGATGGCCAACAGTAGCGGCCCCAGCTCTCGCGGATCTGTTACCGCTGGGTGGTGATTCTCGGGGGCAGGCGTCAATGCACCGCGCAGATCGGCGACCGGATTGCGTGTGGCCCGGCCGGTGGCGATGGCGTAGCGCATCACCTGGCCACAGTTCTGCATGATCCGGTGGGCCGACTCAAACGCCCCCCGTTTCTCAATCCGGCGTGCCACCGCCAGGAAATCCGGCGCCTCCAGCTCAGCGGCCGGCCGTTTGCCGATCCATGGGAAGACGTCGTTGTCGAGCCAGGCCACAACCTTCACCCTGTAGCCGTCGACCCAGTCACGCTTTGTCAGCCACTCCCGGGCGATGACCTCGAAGGTGTTCGCCCCCAATTCCGCACGCGCGGCCGCGATGGCTTTCTTCTGCTGGCCAGGGTCGATGCCTTGGGCGAGCAGCTGACGTGCCTCATCACGCCGCTGGCGGGCGAGGGCGAGCGGCACGTCTGGGTAGACGCCAATTGCCAGGCGCTTCTCCTTGCCGCCAATCCGGTACTTCAGGCGCCACCACCGGCCGCCCGTTGGCGAGATCTCCAGGTACAGGCCGCCGCCGTCGAACAGGCGTTGTGTCTTGGGGGAAGGCTTGGCGCGGCGCAGCGCCATATCGGTGATTGGGGGCATCTGGATCGGGGTTGGGGGCAGATGCCCCAAAATATGCCCCCAGCGTCTCGCGGATTGTTACGTTCACGGTCGCACTGCGCCGCACATGAAAAAGGCCGGAAACCCTGCTGTTGCAGATGTTTCCGGCCTCTGTTGGACCTAATCGGTCCCTTCATTGGTGGAGGTGGCGGGAATCGAACCCGCGTCCGAAGGCACTCCATCCCCGGCACTACATGCTTAGCTCATCGTTGGATCTCGTCCCGGAACAGCACGATGTGCGAAGCGCATCCCAGGACCAGCCCGCTTTATCTAACCCATGGCTGACGGGCAGCCACCACAGGCGATTCCGTGATGATGACCCTACGTCGCGAGCACGGACACAAGCGATTTCGGGGCTTAGGCCTTAAGCGGCCAGTGCGTAGTTGTCGTCGTTGGCAACTATGATTTTGCGGCTGGATTTACGAGGAAAGCTGCCCCCTCGGCATGCGCCAAGCGACTTCGCGACCCCCGTCGAAACCAGTGCACCCCCGGGGAAAGCATGAAACGCTGACCCACACAGTGTAGGGGCGGGGTGGGGTTGCCACAAGGGGCGCAGGTGCCCGGCTTAGCGGGGCTTTAGCCGCCGCGGGCCGATTGCCCGCGCAAGCGCCAACGGGGCCGCAACCGGCCCCGCCGTCACGCGTTCTTGTTGTGCGCCCGCATCGCGCGCTGCTTGTCGCGCTGCCAATCGCGATCCTTCGCGGCGTCGCGCTTGTCGTGGTCCTGCTTGCCCTTGGCCAGCGCGATCTCAAGCTTGACCTTGTTCTTGCTCCAGTACATCGCGGTGGGGATCAGGGTGTAGCCGTCGCGCTCAACGCGGCCGATCAGCTTGTCGATCTCGTGGCGGTGCAGCAGCATCTTGCGGTCGCGACGCTCTTCGGCGACCACGTGCGTGGAGGCCTGGATCAGCGGCGTGAACTGCGCGCCGTACAGGAATATCTCGCCCTGGCGCACGAAAGCGTAGGCGTCGCCGATGTTGGCGCGCCCGGCGCGAATGGACTTCACTTCCCAGCCCTGCAGGGCCAGACCCACCTCATAGCGCTCTTCCAGATGGTACTCGTGGCGCGCACGCTTGTTCAGCGCGATGGTCTTGTGGGCCGTCGTGCTGTTTGCTTTATCCTTGCCGGGTTTCTTGCTCATCTTCGTATTGTCACCTATTCGGGCCTCGCCGGCCCCTACGTCGTTCCCCACACGAATGCCTACCATCCGTCGCAGCGCCCTCGTCGAACACAGCGCCTGTCGCATGTTCGACCTGGTCAATGATGTCGCCGCCTACCCGCGCCGGTTTGCCTGGTGCGATCAGGCCCAGTTGATCGAGCAGGGCGAAGACCGCCTGGTCGCGCGCCTGGACCTGGGCCTGGGCGCGTTCCGCACCTGGTTCACCACCGAAAACACGTTGAAGCGTCCGCACAGCATCGATATGCAACTGCGCGACGGACCTTTCAAGCGATTGCACGGCCGGTGGGAATTCCATGCGCTGGACGAGGATGCCTGCAAGGTCACTTTGACCCTGGAATTCGAGCCGTCCTCGCGCCTGCTTGGGCCGGCGCTGGCGCTGGGTTTCCAGGGCCTGGCCGACCGCATGGTCAACGATTTCGTCCGCGTCGCCGACCGCGACGCCGATTGAGCCGGAGCCCTGCGCCATGCGCGTGGAAGTGCTGATCGCCTGGCCGGACCGCTACCGGAGCATCGTGCTGGACCTGCCCGAGGGCGCGATCGTGTCCGATGCGGTCGAGCTGGCGGACCTGCCCGGTGCGGGGCAGGCCGACGGACTGGCGGTGCACGGTCTGGTGGTCAGGCCCGAGCAGCCGCTGCGCGACGGCGATCGCGTGGAGCTGCTGCGACCGCTGCTGGCCGATCCGAAGGAAGCCCGCCGGCGCCGGGCCGGCCCCATGAAGGGCGTACCCGGGGCCCGGCAAGGCGGGCCAGGGCAGGGCGGACGCGGTTAGCGGCCGCGCTGGACCTTCTTGTCCTTGGCCAGGTTGCGGCCAAACTGCTTGGGCGCGTTCTTGGCCAGTTCCAGGTCCTGGTTGGGGAAGTAATCGCCTTCCCAGCGAACCACCTGGTCGTTCTCGAAGAACACCGTGAAGTTCTTGATCTCGGTACGAGCCAGGCGATCGGTACGCTCGGAGGCGGTGTAGTCCCAACGCTGGGCGTGGAACGGGTCCGGGATCGAGGGCGTGCCCAGCAGTGCGGTGACCGCCTGCTTGCTCTGGCCTACCTGCAGTTGCTCGACGGCGCTCTGCTTGATCAGGTTGCCCTGGTAGATCGGCTGCTTGTAGATGATGCCGCAGCCGGAAGTGGCGAGTGCGACGGCGGCGACCAGCAGAAAATTGCGCATCGGATCTAGGGTGAGTGAAAACAGGCCGATGATACACTTCCGGCGACCACAGCGGCCCCTCTTGCGGGGCCGTGGCGCTAAATAGGCAATGAACGGAGATGCCCATGGAATCCCACGATCTGCGCAAAGTCGGGCTGAAGGTCACCCATCCGCGCATGCGCATTCTGGAGCTGCTGGAGCAAAAGAGCGCTCAGCATCACCTCAGTGCGGAGGGCATTTACCGCCAACTGCTCGAACACGGCGACGAAATCGGCCTGGCCACGGTTTACCGCGTACTGACCCAGTTCGAGGCGGCCGGCTTGGTGCTCAAGCACAATTTCGAAGGCGGCCAGGCCGTCTACGAACTCGACCGCGGCGGTCACCACGACCACATGGTCGACGTGGACACGGGCAAGATCATCGAATTCGAAAGCGACGAGATCGAGCGCCTGCAGCGCCAGATTGCCGCCCAGCACGGCTATGAGCTGGAAGAGCACTCGCTGGTGCTGTACGTGCGTCGCAAGCGTCCGCGTCCGGGCGCATGAGCCGGCGTTGATCCCGGTCACGCAAAGGAAAAGGCGGCCAAGGCCGCCTTTTTATCGATTCGCCATTGCATCCCTGCAGCCGGCAGGGCGACCGGCCCATCGCGTGCCGACTCAGTCGACGCTTTGCAGCAGTTTC
>DASWQJ010000094.1:0-18044 GCA_036403795.1 Stenotrophomonas sp. | reverse complement strand
GAGCAACGCCGGCGGCGCCACCCGCAACGATTGCGAACGCGGCACCAGCACATCAAGCGCATCGTAAGCCTCGACTGGCAACGCCATGTCCATGTCCGTGCCCATGTCCATGCCGGCATGCCCCATCGCCGCGTGCATCGCCTGCGCCTGTCCCTCGGCCTGGCGACGCTGCTGCACCAACTCCTGACGGCGCCCCACGTTCCAGTCCTGGCGCACCTCGTGCCCCGCCGCCAGCTCGCGCGCCTGCTTCAGCAGCCCGCCCCAGTTCTGGCTCCAGGGCAATCCCGACAAGATCAGGAACAGCGCCAACCCCGACACCCACACCCCACTGACCGCGTGCAGATCGCGCCAGAACGCGCGTCCGCCCTGCCATAGCCGCGGATACAACACGCCCGCCGCACCGCGCCACTGCCGCGGCCACCACAGCGCCACGCCCGTCAACAACATCACCACGCCCCAGCACGCCGCCAGCTCCACCAACATCGATCCGGCGCGCCCCATCAGCAGCTCGCCGTGCAGATAGAACAACACCCGCATCGGCCGCCGGTTCTCGTCCACGCGCCCCAGCACCCGCAAGCGGTAGGGATCGACGTACACGCGCCACAGTTTGTCGTGCTGCGCCACCATGACGCGCGCCGCCTTGCCCGCAGCCTCTGGCAGCTCATAGGCGCCGAGCACGCCGCCCGGCACCGCGGCCAGCGCCACGGCTACCTGGGCCGAAGGCGCAGCCGGGGCAGCGTTGGTCGGCAGCGCGTCATAAGGACGATCCAGCCAGGCTTCGATCTGCGGCTTGAACAGGTACAGCGAACCGGTCAACGCCAACCACAACACCAGTGGCACGCAGAACAGCCCGGCATAGAAATGCCACCGCCACAGCGTGCGGTAGCGCGGCCAACGACGGCGAGCGGAAAAGGCTTCGTTCATGGCTCAGTACCGGTAGCGCATTTCGGCCGACCAGGTACGACCGGGATATGGGTGATACACGTAGTAGTGCTCATCGTTGAGGTTGTCCACGCCCAGCGACAGCGCCCAGCCCTGCGGCAGCGTGAAGTCGGCACGTGCGTCCATCACGAAGTACCGACTGGTGCCGCCGAACGTATCGGGATTGATGTCGCTCTCGTCCAGCGAGTTGTACTGGCGACCCGAGTAACGCGCTCCCAGCGATCCGCGCAACCAAGGCGTGAAGCGATAGCTGGCCAGCAGATCGGTGCGGAACTCGGGGATGCGGTAGAACGCCTTGCCTACCGAAGCCGGATTGCGCCGGTTCTCCAGCGTGCGCGCGTGGTTCCAGGCCACGCTGGCGACCAGGTCGAAGCCGGTCCACCACAGATCGCGCGCGTCCCAGGCCGCCTCGACCCCGCGCGTACGCACGCGGTCCACGTTCTGGATGCGGGTGACATTGGGAAACACCGTCGTGTCGGTCTGGCTGAAGAGCGTGTCGCGAACATCGTCTTCATACACCGATAGTCGCAAGGTGCCCCCTTCCATCAGCCGCTCGAAGCTCAGTTCCTTGGAGAAGGCCTCCTCCGGCTTCAGGTCCGGATCCCCGTTGATCACCGCGTTGCCGGACAGGCTGCCCTGGAACAACTCGCTGACCGTCGGCATGCGCAGCGCGCGGGCCAGCGACAGGCGGGCGGTCCAGCCGCCGTCCAGCGTTCGCGCCAGGGTGAGCTTGGGCGACCAAAAGTCCTCATTGCGATCGGGGTAGCGTGCCAATCCAACAGCGTCGGCGCGCAGCCCATCGTCGGCCCGCCAGCGTTCCCAGCGCAGGCCCGAGGTCAGCGTCCAGCCATCGCCAAAGCGCCATTGGTCCTGCACGTACAACCCCAGCGTACGCGTGTTGCCGGCGAAGGCGCCCTGCAGTGCCTGCGGCGCGCCGTGGCGCCAATCGTCGCTGCGCCACACCGCGGTATCGAGTCGGTACCGATCCAGGTGCACGCCCATGTCCAGGCGATGGGCCGCCTCGGCGCTGGCAGCGAAGCCCGCTCGCAGGTCCAGGCTGGCCCAGCCACTGCCGTCGCTGTCGGCGATGGTGCCCGGGCCGTCGCCCGGGCCCGCGGCCGTCCGCAGGCGATCACGCACCGTGTCTAATTGCGATGCCACCAGCGAGTACCGCCAACCCACTTCGGTACCCGCCTCCAGCGACAACCCGGCCAGCCGACGCTCACTGTCGCCGTGGGCCGGCGCGAAAGCATTGGCGGGCAGCACGTAACGTCGGCCATCGATGGCCACCGCGCCCTGGGTGATTGGCGTGCCATCGGCGGCCAGCAGCCAGCTGCCGACTTCATTGTCTTGTTGCTGCCGCCATTGGGTGATGGAGAACGCCGCTTGCACGTCGGGCGCCACGTCATAGGTCACCCGCAGCGAGGCTTGATCGTTGCGGGTATCGGTGACTCCCTCGCTGTTGACGCCCATCAGCAGCGCCTGCCGACCCCACTGATCGCGATAAGGTACTGCGCCGGTCACCGGGGTGTCCGTTGCGCCTGCCGCCACGCTGGATTGCGGCGCGCTGTAATAGCTCACCGGTTGCCCGCGATTGTCCAGTCGATCCAGCCCCAGCCGCCAGGCGAAAGCCCCGCGGCGATCGCCCACCTGGGCCGTGAAGTGGCGCCCGTCGTACTGGCCATCCTGGCCGTAGGCCTTGAAATCCTGGCGCAGGAACTGGGCACTGCCGCCGGCGGTGAATTGATCGGGCATCCGCGTGCGCAACAGGATCGTGGCGCCCAGCGCATTGCCCGGATAGGCCGCCGAAAAGGGGCCGTACAACACCTGCACGCTGTCCAGGTCCTGCGGCGCCACCATCGACCAGCGCGGTGCAAATCCGAAGTCCGAGCCCAACAGGTTGCTCAGCAGCAAGCCATCGCCATAGACCAAGGTGCGTGCCGATTGACGGCTGCTGGTACCGCGAACCGAGACGATGCCGTTGTTGTCGCCGGCAAAGCGCTTGCGCACATGTAGGTTCGGTGCGAAACGCAGCGCGTCTTCGCTGGTGGTCACATTGATGCGGCTGATCTGTGCGGCGTCGATGCGGGTGACCGGGGCCGGCGTGCCAGCCGGCGGGGGATCGTCCTGGCCGCCGGCCCGCACTTGCACGGTATCCAGCCAGCGGATGTCGCCGGCATCGGCGAGCGCTTCGGCGCGCGTCTCAAAGCTCAAAGGCAGCAGGCCTGCGAGCGCGATGGCCGTCACCAGCACGCCCGGACGGGGAGCCGCGCACGCGGCGAAGGGACCGCGCGCAGGCGGCCGGGAACGGCCGGCCGCGATCGGCACCGGGGGTGAAACGGGCATGGTTCAAGTACTCCGTAATGCGAAGGAGTCGCCGCAGCAAATCGGCGAAGCAGGTTCCGTTCGAATCAGGCGTACAGCGGGGGACCCCGGACGGGGTGGGCGCATCGCGCCGCAGCGGGCAGCGTCGCGGGCGCGAAGGACGCAAGCACGCCGCCGGGACGCGCGCAGAACAACACGGCCAGCAAGCACAGCAGCAGCGGCAATACGCGCGCGGCCAGCAGGCAGTAATCGCAAGCCGCCTGGTCATGACCGGCCGGCATGCCCGCGTGCTCATCCGGCTGCCCCACGCTCCCTGCGCTCGACGGCATGGCCTCGTGGCCAGCCTGTGCTGCCATGCCGACGGCAGGTTCGCTGCCCATCGACAGGGCCAGCCCCGGCAAGGCCACGCGCTTGAGTCCCTCGGTCGTGCACAACTCGGCGTAGCGCACGTCCGATTGCATCCAGCGGCTGACCAGCGGCGCACAGACCATCAGCAGCATCGCCAGGAAGGCGAGCCACGAGAAGGCAGTGTGCAGAGGCCGGAAGGGACGCATGGGGGCGGATTCTATCGGCCCGGGTGTGGTTGCGCCGTCGTGAAGATCAAGCCCGCGACAGAAAGTCGCGGCCGCGGCGGAGCGGGCTGGAACGTCTCGGCCCAGTCACGCGCGTCAGCTGGTGATCGTCTGGGTCAGCGATTCCCACGTAGGAGGCTCGGGCCAGTCCGGAGCCTGGTTGCCATCCAGCACACGGCGCAGGTCGCGCTTGTCGATCTGCGGGGCCAGCACGTGCACCAGCTCCAGCGCGTAGTCGCGCAGCACCCTGTCGCGCGGCAGGACCGCCCAGGCCACGCACTCGGCGATCGGCACCGGAGCCGGCCAGGCACGCAGGTCTTCGTCGCCATTGCCGATGGCCATCTCGGCCACCAGCCCCACGCCCAGCCCGGCGCGCACATAGGTCTTGATCAGGTCGGCATCCAGCGCGGTCAAGGCGATGCTGGGCGCCAGGCCGACCTGGGCGAAGGCGCGCTGCAGCGAGGAGCCGGTGCGCGTGGAAGACTCATAGCTGATCAGCGGCTGGCCGGCGAGCGCCTGCATGTCGGGTGCCACCGAGCCACGGTCCAGCACATGGCCGCGCGGCACGATGACCAGCCGGCGCCATCGGTACAGCGGCACGGCGATGCCCGCGCTCGGCTCGCCGCCGGCGGTGCTGACCACCGCGATATCCGCATCGCCCTGGCTCAGCAGGTCCAGCGCCGCGCTCTCGGCGGCCTGCTGCAGGTGCACGCTGACTTGCGGATAGGCGTGCTTGATCTGCGCCACTGCCGGCGGCAGCACGAAGCGCGCCTGGGTATGGGTGGTGGTGAGGGTCAATTGGCCCTGCGCCTCACGTCGTTGGTTGGCGGCGTAGGTGCGGATGTTGTTGGCTTCGCCCAGGACCGCGCGCGAACGTTCGATCACTTCGACCCCGGCCGGGGTCACCGACTCCAGGCTGCGACCCTTGCGCACGAACAACAGGAAGCCAAGCTCGTCCTCGAGCTGCTTGAGCTGCTTGGACAGGCCTGGCTGGGTCGCATGCACGCGGGCGGCGGCGAGCGTGATGTTGAGCTCCGCGTCGGCGATGGCCACCAGATAGCGGAGTTGGGTGAGCGTCATCGACGGGATCCGGTGCGGCGGGGGCGGCAAACCACGAATGTAAGTGGATTCTTGGCCCCCAGCTTATAACCGAACGCTATTAGGGGGGTGCATGAAGTCATTTCCGACGGCTATATGCCGGGTTTACGGTCAGCGCCTCCCTTCGCTCCACGTAGGTTCTCGCCTTGACCGCCGCCTTGTTCCCGCTGTTCGCCGATCTGCGCGATCGCCCGGTCCTGGTCGTCGGGGGCGGGGCGGTGGCCGAGCGGAAAGTGGCGGCGCTGAGGCACGCCCAGGCCCGCGTGACGGTGGTGTCCCCCGCCCTCACCCCGGCGCTGCACGGCCTGGCGGTGGCAGGCGCCATCGACTGGCGGGAACGCAGGTTCGTGGACAGCCAACTCGATGAACCCGTCTGGCTGGTCATCGCGGCCACCCACGATGTCGCGGTCAATCAAGCGGTCTGCGAGGCGGCCCAGCGGCGCCGGTTGTTCTGCAACATCGTGGATGACACTGAACGCTCCAGCTTCCAGGTGCCGGCCGTGGTCGAACGAGGCGCGTTGCAGGTCGCCATCTCCACTGGCGATGGTGCTCCGAACGTCGCCCGCCATCTGCGGCGCTGGCTTGAAAGTCGGCTGGACGACTCGTGGGGCGCCCTGGTCGAACGGTTCGCTCGTCATCACCTGCGCATTCGCGCCCGATTCCCCGATTCGGCTCCGCGCCGTCGCTTCTTCGAGGCGCAACTGGCCGTACCGCTGCCCCGCCTGCAGCGCAATGGCCGCCACGAAGACGCGGACGCGGCGCAGCGCGGCGCCCTGGATCAAGCGAACGCGTCCGGCCAAGGCAGTGTCGTATTGGTCGGCGCCGGCCCGGGCGATCCCGGCCTGCTGACGCTGGCCGGCCTGCGCGCCCTCAATGAAGCCGACGTGGTGCTGCACGACCGACTGGTCAGCGCGGAGGTGCTGCAGTTGGCGCGCCGCGATGCCGAACGCATCGAGGTCGGCAAGTCCGGCGGCGGCCATAGCACTGGCCAGGACCAGATCCATGCCCTCTTGCTGGAGCACGCAAGCGCAGGCCGGCGGGTGGTGCGGCTCAAGGGCGGAGATCCGTTCGTGTTCGGTCGCGGCGGCGAAGAACTCGAGTTCCTCCGCACGCACGGCATCGCGTATGAAGTGGTGCCCGGCATCACCGCCGCCATCGCGTGCGCGGCTTACGCCGGCATTCCGCTCACCCATCGCGCACATGCGCAATCGGTGCGACTGGTCACCGCGCATTGCCGCGATTCGCTGGACACATTGGATTGGCAGGCGTTGGCCGCCGAACGGCAGACGTTGGCGTTCTACATGGGCGTGGCCGGCCTGGAGACCATCCAGCAACGACTCATCGAGGCCGGTCGCCACATCAGCACGCCTTTCGCTCTGGTGGAGAACGGCTCACGCCCGCAGCAACGCGTCATCACCGGCACGCTAGGCACGCTGGCTCTGCATGCGCGCGAACAACAGGTCGTGTCGCCGGCGCTGTTGATCCTGGGCGAAGTGGCCCGCCTGGCCGCCGACCTGCACTGGTTCGGTGCAGCGCCATTGCCTGCCCTGCCCTCACCTTTCCCAAAGCCCGGCGCGCCCACACTTCGGCACGCCGCCTGACCATCTTCACGGAGAATCCCCATGGCTCTGTACGACAGCATCCTAGACACGATCGGCCGCACCCCGGTAGTCAAGCTCCATCGCGTCGCACCTGAGCACGTCACGCTGTATGCCAAGGTCGAATCGTTCAATCCAGGCGGCTCGGTCAAGGATCGACTGGCGCTGGCCATCATCCTCGACGCCGAAGAGCGCGGCCTGCTGAAACCCGGCGACACGATTGTCGAGGCGACCTCCGGCAACACCGGCGTGGCACTGGCCATGGTCGCGGCGGCGCGCGGCTACCATTTCGTGGCCACGATGGTGGAGACGTTCTCGATCGAGCGTCGCAAACTGATGCGTGCCTATGGCGCCAAGGTCATCCTGACCCCCGCCGCCGAGCGCGGCAGCGGCATGGTGCGCAAGGCCAAGGAGCTGGCCGACAAACACGGCTGGTTCCTCGCCAGCCAGTTCGCCAATCCGGCCAACCCCGCCTATCACCGCAACACCACCGCGGCGGAAATCCTGCGCGATTTCGCCGGCAAGCGCCTGGATTACTTCGTGACCGGCTGGGGTACCGGCGGCACCCTCACCGGCGTGGGCGAAGTGCTCAAGGTCGCCCGTCCCCAGACGTGCATCGTGGCCACCGAGCCCAGCGGCGCGGCCATGCTGAAGGGCGAGGAGTGGAAGCCGCACAAGATCCAAGGCTGGACGCCCGACTTCGTGCCCGAGGTGCTCAACCGCAACATCTATGACGAGCTGTACTCGGTCGGCGATGACCGCGCGATCGAGGTCTCGCGTCGTCTCGCTGCCGAGGAAGGCATTTTCGTGGGCATTTCCGCAGGGGCCACCGTGGCCACCGCGTTGGAAGTGGCGGCCAAGGCGGCGCCCGGCTCGGTACTGCTGGCCATCTTGCCCGACACCGGGGAGCGCTACTTCAGCACGCCGCTGTTTTCTGACGTCAACGAAGGCTCGGACGACGACTGGCTGGCCGGCCTGCCCTGACTCGGCGAACGCCGCACCGTCGGGTGTCGAAGGACGGACAGCGGACGCGATAACGTGTCGCTTGGAACGCCGCAGGCGCGGCGAGGTTTTGCTGCAAAGGCCGCGAGACGCGGCAAGGTGTCTTGGAAAGGCCGCGAACGCGGCAAGGTATTCTGGAGGGGCCGCGAACCAAACGCGGCCCTTCTGCGTTGGCCGACGTCAAAAGTTCATCGTGGGCGAGCGCATGTAACGCCCAGCGCATCAAGCGCTTTAGCGATCACCCCTCGCCTTCTTCGTGCGCGAGCAGAAGACGACCGCTTCACCAGCGGCGCAACCCCGTACTTTCGTTTTCAAAGCGCTGGGACAGAGCGCAGACGAGCCATGCCATCGGCGCGCGCGACGGCAATCGGTTTTCACCGCGCGTCACAAATCAGTGCCCGGATGCCGCGCCGTCGCAGACCCCGAGACGCACTCGGGGCACGCTGATCCACCGGCCCGCCCGACTTTGAGGGCCCGGCACCCCGTCACATCTTCCTCATCCACCCCGCTTGAAGATCAGCACATGACCATAGAAGTCTGGCAAGGCGACATCACCACCCTGGACGTGGACGTCATCGTCAACGCCGCCAACGAGACGTTGCTTGGCGGCGGAGGCGTGGACGGCGCCATCCATCGGGCAGCCGGGCCCAGCCTGCTGGAAGCGTGTCGCGCGCTTCCCGAAGTGCGGGCCGGCGTGCGTTGCCCGACCGGCGAAGTGCGTGCCACCGATGCGTTCGGCTTGCCGGCGAGGCATGTGTTCCATGCGGTGGGTCCGGTGTGGCGCGATGGGGTGCACCACGAACCCGAATTGCTCGCCAATTGCTATTGGCAGTCGCTACGCCTGGCCGAACAGATGGACCTGCATTCGATCGCCTTCCCGGCGATCAGCTGCGGCGTCTACGGCTACCCCTTGCACCAGGCGGTGCGGGTGGCAGTCAACGAAACGGTCGCCTGGGAGAAATCCCACGTAGTTCCGCGACGCATCGTGCTGGTCGCCTATAACGACGCGACCTACAAAGCGTATCTGCAGACGTTGGCGCAGGCCTATCCCGCCGTCGCCTAACCGCCGAGACACTACGCAAAGAAAAAAACGCCGGCTTTCGCCGGCGTTTTCGTGTCAAAGCCCGCGGGAGGGCTCAGCCCTTCCACTGCCCCAACGCAGCCTGGCCGTTCTCGCGCGCACGCTCGAACACCACCTGCTGGGCCTTGGCGAAATTGCCCTTCATGTCCTGCGACCACAGCTTCAATGCCGCCTGCTGCATCGCGCGACCGTAGGAGAAGCTCAGCGGCCACGGCAGGTTGCCCATGCGGTTCATGGCATCCAGGTGAGCGGTGGATTGCTCGTCGGTCTGGCCACCGGACAAGAACACGATGCCCGGCAGGATGGCCGGCACGGTGCTCTTCAGGCACATCAGGGTGGATTCGGCCACTTCCTCCACGTCGGCCTGCTCGGCGCAGCGCTTGCCGGAGATGACCATCGATGCCTTCAGGATGGTGCCTTCGAGCACGACGTTCTGCTCATACAGCGCACCGAATAGCGAACGCAGCGTGGCCTCGGTGACTTCGTAGCAGGTCTCGATGTCGTGGTCGCCGTCCATGATGATTTCCGGCTCGACCATCGGCACCAGGCCCTGCTCCTGGCACAGCGCGGCATAACGCGCCAGCGCGTGCGAATTGGTCTCGATGCAGGTGCCTGACGGCATGTCTTCACCGATGTTGATCACCGCGCGCCACTTGGCGAAGCGGGCGCCGAGCTTGTAGTACTCCTCCAGGCGCGCGCGCAGGCCGTCCAGGCCTTCGGTGACCAGTTCGCCCGGCATGCCGGCCAGCGGCTGTGCGCCCTTGTCGACCTTGATGCCCGGGATGATGCCGTTGGCCGCCATGTACTTGGCGAACGGCACGCCGTCCTTGGTGGACTGGCGGATGGTCTCGTCGAACAGGATCGCGCCGGAAATGTAGTCGCTCAGCTTGGGCGTGGTGAGCAGCAGCTCACGGTAGGCGCGGCGGTTTTCCTCGGTGTTCTCGATCCCCACGCCGGAAAAGCGCTTTGCAATCGTGCTGGTGGACTCGTCGATGGCGATGATGCCCTTCCCGGGGGCGACCATGGCCTGGGCGGTTTCGGCAAGCTGTTCGATGCTCATGTGGTTCCTGTGGCAGCAGCGGGGGAGAACGAAATTATAGCCAAGAACGCAAACAGCCATTCCTTCACGGAATGGCTGCAAACGTTTACAGGTTTAGCGGCTATGACTCCGCCCTGTCCCGGCTGGCACGCCAGCGGGACAGGCGCCGGTCTCTCGCGCTTACAGTTCGCCCAGCCCGCTGGCGCGTCCGTCGGCGCCCACTTCCAGCAGGCGCAACGTATTGGTGGCGCCGTGGGTCTCCATGTGCTCGCCGGAGGTGAACACCACGCGGTCGCCACCCGACAGCAGGCCGGCCTCGACCAGCACGCGGATACTGCCGCGCGCGGCTTCGCGCGGGGTCAGGCCCCGGCTGTCGAAGTTGATCGGGAACACATCGCGCATCATCGCCATCTGGCGACGCGCACCGTCATGGCGGGTAATCGCGAAGATCGGTGCCTTGGCGCGGAAACGCGACAGATAGCGCGGCGTGCCGCCGGACTCGGTCATCGCCACGATCGCGCGCACGCCGACGTGTTCGGACACGAACATCGTGGCCATCGCGATCGCCTGGTCGGCACGTTCGAGGTTGCGTTGGGCCTTGCTGAAATCGGCATCGGTCTCGAACTGGCGTTCGGCGCCCAGGCAGATGCGCGCCATCGCCTCGACCGCGCGCACCGGGTAGGCACCGGCAGCGGTTTCGGCCGACAGCATGACCGCGTCGGTCCCGTCGATCACCGAATTGGCGACGTCGAGCACCTCGGCGCGCGTCGGGATCGGGCTTTCGACCATCGACTGCAGCATCTGGGTGGCGGTGATGACGACTTTATTCTGCGCCAGCGACTCGCGGATGATCTTCTTCTGCAGGCCCGGCAGCTCGGCGTCGCCGATTTCAACACCAAGGTCGCCGCGCGCCACCATCACCACGTCGGAGGCCTCGACGATCTCGGTGAGGTTCTCGATCGCTTCAGTGCGCTCGACCTTGGCCACCATCGCCGCGTCACAGCCGTGCGACAGCGCGATGCGACGCGCTTCGTTCATGTCGGCGGCGTTGCGGCAGAACGACACGGCGATGAAATCCACGCCGATCTTGGCCACGATGCCGATCAGTTCCTTGTCGCGCTCGGTCAGCGCGCCCAGCGACAGACCGCCGCCCTGCTTGTTCAGGCCCTTGCGGTCGGACAGCACGCCATCGTTGAGCACGGTGCAGATGATCCGCTCACCCTTCACCTCGGTCACCTGCATCTGCACCAGGCCGTCATCGAGCAACAGCACGTCGCCGGCCACCACGTCCTGCGGCAGGCCGAGGTAGCTCACGCCCACTTGGGTGTTGTCGCCCAGCGGGAAATTGGGATCGGCCACCAGGTCGAAACGATCGCCGGTCTTGAGCGAGATCTTGCCTTCGGCAAAGCGCTCGACGCGGATCTTGGGACCGGGCAGGTCGGCCAGGATGCCGACCTCGACGCCCACGCGGGCGGCGGCGGCACGTACGTCGGCGGCGCGCTTGGCCTGGCCGGACGGGTCGCCATGGCTGAAGTTCAGACGCACCACGTTGACGCCGGCGCGGAACAGATCCTCGAGCATGCCGGGCGGATCGGTGGCCGGTCCGAGGGTGGCGAGAATCTTGGTGCGGCGCTGGCGTTCGATCATGAGTGTGTCTCCCCCGGAAAAGTCCGGAAAATTAGCATATGCGACCCCCTTTCAGGGACTGGCGTTGCGGCATAGCCCACATGCAATTCCGGCATGCCGGCACAACCTACGCACGCGCATGGAATGAAACTTGGTTCACTTGTCGGCGCATAACCCCACGGGACAGTGCTTGTCCGGTGGGGACAGCGGTCTCTGCCGGCTCAGGCCTTGACCAGCGCCGGCAGCTCTTCGGGTCGATGCGCGAGCACATCGGCACCGGCACGGGTCAGTTCCGTCTCATCGCCAAAGCCCCACAGCACGCCAATGCTGCGCAGGCCGTGGGCGCGCGCACCCTCGATATCCATGCGCCGATCACCAATCATCACGCACTGCGCCGGCGCCAGCGACAGGCGCCGCATGGCCTCGGCGACCAGGTCCGGCTTGAAGCGGCGTGCGCCGTCGTCGCTGGCCCCGACCACCTCTTCGAAGCAGTCGCCAAACGGCAGGTGCTCGACGATGCGCCGTGCGAAACGCTCATTCTTGGAGGTCACCACGGCCATCCGATGGCCGGCCGCGCGAAGTGCGGCCACCGCCTCGGCGATGCCGGGAAACACGCTGTGCTCGGTCCAACCGACGGTATCGTAGCGCTCGCGATATAGGGCCAGGGCTTGATCCACGAGCACCTGGTCCCCGCCAAACCGCTCGTGGAAGCTGTCGCGCAGCGGCGGACCGATCCAGCCGCGCAACTGGTCCATCGATGGCAGCATCTGCCCGAGCGTTTCGAAAGTGTGGACGATTCCGCCAACGATACCGGGCTCGGAATCGATCAGCGTCCCATCCATGTCGAAGAACAACACCGGCGCAATCACTGGCCCCGTGCCTCCAGCGCGGCCACCGCCGGCAAGGTCTTGCCTTCCAGGAATTCAAGGAAAGCGCCGCCACCGGTGGAGATGTAGCTCACCTGGTCGGCGATGCCGTACTTGTCCACCGCCGCCAGGGTATCGCCGCCACCGGCGATCGAGAAGGCCGCCGAGCCGGCAATGGCGCGGGCCAGCACCTCGGTGCCCTGGCTGAAGGCATCGAACTCGAACACGCCCACCGGGCCGTTCCACACCACGGTGCCGGCCTTGGCGATCAGGGCCGCGTATTGCGCCGCCGTCGCAGGCCCGATGTCCAGGATCAGGTCGTCCTCTGCCACCGCGTCTACCGCTTTCACGCTGGCCTCGGCATCGGCCTGGAACTGCTTGGCGACCACCACGTCGGTCGGCAGCGGGATCTCGGCGCCACGCGCCTTGGCGGCGGCAACGATCCGGTTGGCGGTCTCGATCAGGTCCGGTTCGCACAGCGACTTGCCCACCGAATAACCGGCCGCGGCAATGAAGGTATTGGCGATGCCGCCGCCGACGATGAGCTGGTCCACTTTGTCGACCAGGCTGCTGAGCA
Organism: Stenotrophomonas sp.; assembly: GCA_036403795.1. Taxonomy (GTDB): domain Bacteria; phylum Pseudomonadota; class Gammaproteobacteria; order Xanthomonadales; family Xanthomonadaceae; genus Stenotrophomonas_A. The sequence goes on along the minus strand of DASWQJ010000094.1, from coordinate 5,318 downwards.
GCTCCAGCTTGGTGGACACCTTGCTGCCCGCGACGATCGCCAGCAGCGGCTTGGCCGGCTGCTGCAGCGCCTTGGCCAGCGCATCGAGCTCGGCCATCAACAGCGGGCCGCCGGCGGCCACGGGCGCGAAGCGGATCACGCCGTGGGTCGATGCCTGCGCCCGGTGCGCGGTGCCGAACGCATCCATGACGAAGACGTCGCACAGCGCGGCGTACTTCCGGGCGAGCGCTTCATCGTCCTTGCCCTCGCCGACGTTCATGCGGCAGTTCTCCAGCAGCACGATGCGGCCGGGCTCGACCTGCACTCCATCCACCCAGTCGCGCACCAACGGTACCTCGGTGCCGAGCAATGCGGCCAGGCGCTCGGCCACGGGGGCCAGCGAGTCCTCCTGGCTCCACACGCCCTCCTTCGGGCGGCCCAGGTGCGAGGTCACCATCACCGCAGCGCCTTGTTCCAGGGCCCGACGCAAGGTCGGCACCGAGGCGGTGATGCGCTGCTCGGAGGTGATGCGGCCGTTGTCGATCGGCACGTTCAGGTCCTGGCGGATCAGCACGCGCTTGCCGCGCAGATCGAGGTCGGTCATTCGGACGATGGACACATGCAACTCCTGTTTCGATGGTGAGAACGCGCTTGGCCTGGACAGGCCCGCGCGAAAAATCGGCGATGCGGCGCATCGCATCGCGACGAACTCATTGTCCGGGCTTGGCCGGCATGGGGCAAACCGCGGCCACGACAAGTCGTGGTACACGCGTGCGCGCCGCCGTGGCCTACCGCACTGTCGGGGCACCTGCCACGGCACCCCGCCACTGGCGGACTGGCCCGACGATCAGGCTCAGGGCGCGCGACCGCGCATCAGGCTCAGGGCGAACACCGCCACCAGCGCCGCACCGCCGATCAGGACCGCCCACAACAGCAGGTTCTTCCAGTCCAGCGGCACCGGCGCCGGTTTCAACGCGGCGTCTCCCGCCAAGGTGCGTGGCGCTCCGTTCACACTGGCCTCGGCCGGCTGCCACGAAGGGCCCCGCTGGGATCTCAGTACCTCGACCAGGCGCGGCAGGGGTGCATCGGCGCGCCGGGCACGGGCACTGCCGGCGGCCAGCGTATAAGGCGGGGCACCCTGCGCGAGGAAAACCAGCACCTCGGGTCGATAGCCCAGTCGCAGGCGAGGCATCGCATTGGCCACTCCTTCGGCGGGAATCAGCCGCCAGTAACGATCGCGCGTCGCTACCGCCAGGGATTGGGGCGGCGAGCGATCGGTGTCGCCGCTGGCGGCCAGGCGGTAGGCCAACCACGGTCCGGCACGCTGTACCCAGGGGGCATCCTCGGCGTCGCGGCTCTGCACGATCCACTCCACGGCCTGGTTACCCTCGACCTCCACATCGACCCGGGCCACCGGAAACGGGCCCGGCGAACGGAAGGCGAATCCACGTTCGGCGGGCTGGCCATCCAAGGTCAACCAGCGCCAGTCCTGCTGGGCCGGTGCCGCCAGTTCCGCATGCACCGACAGATCGGCGGGCACACCGCCTTCCAGCACGCTCAGTCGCAGGTATCGGGCCCTGGAATCCACCGCAATACGCCGCTGCTGCAGACGTTGGCCATCGCGGCGCAGGTCGACCACAGTGGCGTGCGGTTCGACGAGATACCAATGGCGCAGGTCGTCGCTGCCCTCCAGGCGCAACTCGGCCTGTACTTGAGTGGGCGGATCGTGCCACTGCAGCTGCAAGCCACGCAGTGGGGCATCGATCTCGGAGGCGTCGAGCAACCATCGCGTAGGCGCCGGGGACTGAGAGCCGGTCGCCATGCCGGGCCGACTACGTGTTTCCACCCGCATCACCGCGCCGCGCGCGTCGCGCTCAGCGATCACCTGCAAGTCATCGGCCCCCGCATCGATCGCTGGCGGCAGGGCGAAAAGTGGCAGGGCGCGCAGCACCGAACGGGCGGCCAGCGGTTGGTCCGGCGCCAGCACGGCGGCCGGCAACGGTTGGCCTGCCGCATTGAAAGGCTGCACATCGACCAACGACGCCAGGTGGGCGCTGCGGTAAACCGCCTCGGGCAAGGTCAGCCGATAAGCGCCAGCGTCGGCGCGTGACAACTGCAGCGGCCATTCCCGCACATAGTCATCGCGCGAATTAGCGGGCGTGGCCGCCGCCGCTGCCGTCACCGCAGAGAACGACAGCAGTGCCGACCATACCGCGGGCCAACCAAAGCGTTGTTTCATGGAACCCCCTCTTCGACTGGCAGTACGTCTCGCGGTGGCGCCGGCGCCAGGTATCCGACGACGGTACACAGCAGGCCGTAAGCCAGGAACGAACCGATGCCCAACAGGTTGCCCAAGTGCTGTCGATCCACCAACACCAGCTTGGCCAACACCAGCGCCATCAGCACCGCGCCCGCCAGCCACAGCCCACGCTGGTGGCGCCGGGATCCCACCACCCAGCCGACCACGCCGAGCAGGCTCCACACCACCGTCAGGCTGGTCTGGGCCAGCGAGGCGGACCATAGATCGGCATTCCACGGCACCGCGCCCCAGGCATGCACGCTGCGCAGCGTTGCCGAGGTGATCCACGCCCATGCAGCCACGGAAAGGGCCGGCACGTACCAACGTTGCAGCGGGGTGGCCACCGGTTCGCGCAACCACCAGCGCGCCAGCAGCGCGAGCACCACCAACTGCGTCAACTCGCCCGGATTGAGGACGGGCATCCACGGCAGCGGCGCCGCCGGCAGTGGCGAGAACAGGCTGGGCCACCAGGCCAGCGCCAACAAACCGAACACGGTCGCCAGCCAAGGCTGGCGCAGCCGCGCAAATGCTTCGCCTTGCGGCCAGGCCAGCCAACGCCAGCGCCACAGCGCCAACGCGGCGACGGACCACCAGGGCGCCAGCCACATCGCCCAGCGCCATCCCGAGGCCAGCTGTTGTCGCTGCGCGAGCCAACCCAACGCGCACATCGCCACGAACGGCCACAGCAGCCACCAGGCAAACTGCGCCGCCCGGCCCGTGGCCCCGCCACCGGCCCGCAACGCCCACAGCGCGCGGGCGCCAGCCAAGGCGAACAGCGGCCAAGCCAGGGCGCCCCAGCCCGCGAACGGCGCGCCATGCGCATCGACCTGCCACAGCGTGACAGGCAGGGCGAAGGCGAACGCTGCCAGCGTGGTACCGGCCAACGCCATCGAAGGCCAGCGGCGGTGCGCCTCGGCGGCCGCCCACGCCAGCAAGGCCAGCGCCACCAGCCAGCCATCCGGCTGCGAGGCCGACGGCGCGAAGCGATGAATATCCAAGTGCAGCGCAGCCCAGGCCCAGGCCAGCCCCCACAGGTAGGCCGACAGCGCCACGCCCGAGCGCCCCGCGCGCCGATACAGCCACGCCGTGACCAGACCGGCCAGGGCCAGCAAGCTCGCGCCCAGGAACCCTGGATTGGCGAAGGCATGCTGATCGGTGTCCAGTTCGCCTGCACCGATCGCAAAGGCGACGGCCGCGCCGAGCTGCAGCAACACACCGGCGACCTGAGGCAAGCGCCGCGACTGCTGCAAGCCCAACCAGACCAGGCCAGCGCCCTCCAATGCGAAGACACTGGCCGTCACGCGCGCCGACAACGCCAACGGTACCGCCAGCGTTGCAAATCCGACTGCAAGCACGGCATGTGCCTGGCCCAGCAAATGCGTGGCCGGTTTGCGCACCAGCCAGGCCGCCAACAACGCGTACATCGTCGCCACCGCCAGCGCACACAGTGCCAGGCGCAACGTGTCATCGGGCAACAACGCCGCCTGGAGCGCGAAGGCCGCCAGCGGCGTGCCAAACACCAGGCTGCCATCGACCACCGCCGCGGGCGAAAGGCCGGAGCGACGCGCATGCAATATCGGCACGGCGACATAGATCGCGAAAAACAGCAGCAGGAATGGCTCGGTGCTGGCGAAGTGCTCGGGCCGATACGAGGTCACGCCCCACAGCGTGCCAATGCCGAAGGTAAAGGCGAAGCCCAGCAAATTGAGCACGCGCCAGGGCCGCACCCAGGCGATGGCAAACACACCCGCATTGAGCAACGCGTAGTACGAAAACAGCGCCACGTGATTGCCCGTGCCGGTGGACAGCCAGATCGGCGCCAGGAACCCGGCCAGGATCCCCAGCACGGCCAGGGTGCGCGAATCCTGCAGCACCGCCAGCACGCACAGCCCGGCAACCAGCACCACGCTCAACCCGAAGGCGGCCCACACCGGGATCAGCGGATAGAGTTTGCATGCGGCGAACAGCACCAGCAGCAACACGCCGATCGCACCACCCTGCAACGCCAACGCGAACGCAGGTCGTGCCGCGCGCTGGCGCCAGCCAAACACCAGTGCGGCCAGCGCCGCGGCGCTGATGGCGGCCAGGCGCAGCGGCACTGGCAGGGTCAGCCAACCCTGGTCGCTGGCGTACTTGAGCAACGAGGCAACACCGGCCAGCAGTACCAGCATGCCGACCTTGACCGGCACGTTGCCTTCGGTAAACCAACGCTTGACGCTGGCGACCCATCGATCGCCGATGCCGGGAGAACGCTCGACCGGCTGCGGGCTGGGCGGCGGCGTAGCGACTCGCCGCTCGGCCGGTATGGGTGGCGGCACAGGCCTGTCCGGAACAGATTCGTCCGCGGTCGTCGCGACCGCCGGCTCGCGCCAGGTCTCGCGCGGATACGCAGGTACGGGGGCCGGTGCCGGGACAGGCTCGAGCGCGGCTGCAAACGCTGGCCCCGGCTGCACCGGAGGCCGCGACGCGACCGATTGGCGACGCCATTCGTCGAGTTCGCGCTCCAACACGGTTACCCGTCGACGCAAGCCGGCGAGCCACACCAGCGCGATCACCAGCATCACCGGCACTACCAGCAGCCCCAACCCCACCAACACGATGACCGTTTCCAAGCTTCCCGCTCCTGATCTTGCGGCCGAGGCCGCGCCGTCCTGCGCTACGCCATGCTACCGGAGCTGGGTCGACGCTACAGGTAGCGGGGCCGCCGGGCGCTGGTCGGCGGGCGCTGCGGCCGGGCGCTGGCCCGCGTCGTCGGTGTTCTCCCTTTCGCTGGCGCTTTTGGATCGCGGCTTGCGAGTTGGGTTTTTTAGCCCTCTGGGCTGTTACTGGGCGTCGGCGATCGCGGCTTGCGAGTTGGGTTTTTTTGTTGAGGGCGCGGTGGGTGTTTGGCGGTTGGTTGTAGTGGTTTACGGTGCGGGCCCCGCCCTGTCGGGGTGGTGGGTCGCGGTTCGAGCGGCCATCCATGGCCGCACTCACCGCACGTGGGCCATCCATGGCCCACTGACCCACCACCCCGACAGGACGGCGCAAGGCGCGTGGT